>ONLG01000051.1 GCA_900318625.1 uncultured Prevotella sp. | reverse complement strand
CTCAGCTCCGGATGTAGATGGTGAGGTAGCCAGCAAAGCATCTACCACAGCCACCCTTAACTACTGGCTTCCCGCAGCTGCTAACACAGCAGTAGGTGATGATGACGACATTGTGATTACCGTGAAGCGTGGAACCACCGTTGTTGCCGATGCTACATATAAGAAAGGTCAGGTAGACGAGACCCACAAGGTTGCTCTCAATCTGGAGCGTCTCACACCCAGCACAACCTACACCTATACCATCACGGCTACCAACACCGTAAACGGTCTGTCGTCTGAGAAGTCGCTTACCTTCGCTACTGAGGCTGGCGGCAGCAGCCTCGAGGTATGGTTCACCGACGGCGGCACCCACTACACCGGTTGGACTGGTCAGCTCGAAGACATCATCAGCAACAGCAGCAAGGGCGACCGCAACGTGCTCGACGTCACCGAGATCCACATCAAGGGTTCGCTCAACAACGAGGACATCATGCTGCTGCGCCGCATGGCCGGTGGTGCCACCTACATTGGCAACAACAGCGTGAAGCAGCGCGTGTTCATCAAGGCCGATGCCGCTCCTTACCTCTACGCATGGAAGGGCGCGGAGGAGCTGCTGGGCGATTTCCCCGGTCGTCAGCTCACCACCAAGACCAACGGCGGATACTATGTATATGAGTTCAACACCGACGGCGTGAGCATCGTTATCAACAACGGAAAGCAGGAGGGTAGTGGCAACACCAACAACCAGACCACTGACATAGACCTCGCCGCAGGCAACAACTATTTCACCTACAACGGCGGCAACGGCTACGAGAACAAGACCACGACGGGCTACTACGGCACGCTGGCCACTATGGACCTGGCCCAGGCTGAGTTCTACCACGACGGCGGTGCCTACGTCACTCGCTGGTATGCCGATGCCAACACTCCGACCATACTGAACCCGATAGACGGTGAGTTCAAGTCGAGTCCCAACATCGAGGGCTATATGTTCATGGAGTGCAAGAACCTGCGCACCGTCACCGTGCCCACTAATTGCAAGGAGATAGCCCTCAACGCCTTCTACGGCGGCACCGACAACGACGGCATCTCGCTCACAACCATCAACCTCAACCCAGTTCTGAAAGTGATTGCCGGCTACGCCTTCGAGAAGAACGAGAACCTCGGTGCAGTGACACTGCCCTCTACGCTGGAGACCATCGGCTATAACGCTTTCTGCGACAGCCACAGCATGACTCTCGGTAATGCCAACGGTCAGTTGCCAAACTCTATCAAGAGCATCGACAACCAGGCATTTGCCAACACCAGCATAGCCGAGGTGATACTGCCAGCCAACGCCGCATACACCACGGTGAACACCAACGTCTTCGGATGGAGCCGCGAACTCACCAAGGTGACTATCCCCGCCAACGTGACAACACTGATGAACGGTTCGTTCCGCGACAGCCGCAAGCTGGCCGTCATCGATGATGATGATGCCACCATCACCGAGATTGGCGACGAGGCATTTATGAACGACGTGCTGCTGCCCGATGCCGAGGTTAACCAGCTCATTGCCCATCTCACCACTCTGAACAACAGTGTGTTCAACGGTTGTACGGCTGTCTACGATGTGAACATCCCTGCCAGCGTGACTACACTGAAGAACCTCACCTTCGCCAACTGTACCAACATCAACCGTGTCACCGTTAACTCGGCCACGGCTCCTACGGGCTACACCGTCACCAATGGCGAGATGAAGGGGGATAACGGTATCAGCACCGACCCGTTTGCCGGTGTCGTGGCCAACACCATGACGCTCACCTTCGCTGGTGCAGCCACAGGTACAGGTGCCGAAAGCGGCTTCAAGACCTACCGTGAGGGCACAGCACAGAACAATCCGTTCCGCCGCCTGCTCACGAAGACGCTCGACGAGAGCACCACTACCTACAACGTGGCAGGACAGATGCACGCCGACGTGGTGCTCAAGCGCACGATGGTTGAGGGATGGAATACCGTGGCTCTGCCCTTCGGTGTGAAGAGTGGCGACGCAGCTGCCCGCGACCGCGACGGCATCACTGCCGCAGGTGTTTACCAGAAAGCTTTCAACGGCACCGGCGAGGAGGGCGACAAGTTTATGATTGCTGCCTACCGAGGAATAGACAACGATGTGTTCAAGTTCCTGAAGTATGCCAACTATGCTGTTGACCCGCTCGACGAGTTTGAGCCGCTGCTCATCCGCATGGGCTCGGGCAACATCTCGGACAACAACGAGTACACCTTCGTGGACGTAGACCTGAACTATGATGTTGAGGAAAACAAGCTCTACCGCGACGGCAATGCTGCCGAAGAGGTGCCCGTGAAGCGCTGGGATACGGGATCAAGTTCGTTCAAGCCGTTCATCGGCAGCAACTACAACCACGATTGGGACTGGTTCAGCAAGACCGCACCTGACTTTGCCTTCACAGGAACCTACTTCACCAAGACCACCATTGACAAAGGACAGAACTTTGGCTATGACACCGACTACTTCATTAAGCCTGGCGACTACATCATCCAGAGCAACCTCTTCTACGAGACTATCGGCACGAAGCAATACCGTCTGAAGGGCTATCGTGCATGGTTCCAGAAGCAGCCCACCACCACCGGCGCACGTCCGGCACAGTTGATGTTCCGCGTGATGGAGCTCGACAGCGACACGCCGACAGAGATAGACAGCTTCGATGCCGTCGACAACGACGTTAAGCCGTTCGACGTCTACAGCATCGGCGGACAGCTGCTGCGCAAGCAGACCAAGTCGCTCAACGGACTGCCTAACGGAATATATATCGTGAACGGAAGAAAAGTAGCAGTAGGTAAGTAAAGAACCGACCCCAACCCACCCCCGGCCCCTCACCAAGGGGGGCTTGGGTAGGTGGAGTAGGGACATTCGATGAATGAATAACTAACAACAATCAACAGAAAAGATGAAAAAGACATATAAGAAGCCAATTACAGAAGTGCTGCCCATGCTGTTTACCGACTATCAGATGAACACCGGTTCAGTGCTCGATGGTTCAGGCAATAAGGTTAGCGGCTTAGGCGAAGGCACCGGTGGCGGTGACGAGGGCGACGACGAGTTCGTCGATGGTGATGCCCGCCACTACAGCCTCTGGGACGACGAACCGGTAGAATACAGCAAAGGTCTGTGGTAACAGAAGTACATCTGGTTTTGGACAGAAGTACAGAAGAACATAGGTATTAGACAAAAGGTGACATAAGGACAGAAGAACATAGTCGGCAAGCTGTGTTCTTCTGTCTTTTCTTTTGCATATAGTTTCTTGTTTCGCCGAAAAACAGTAATTCTACTCACATCCTCACAGCCAACACTTTAGCCGTTGCGGTTTCGCAGACCGCCTTGGGAAGGCTTCTCCAGCTGCTATGTAGCATTGTTACAGCAGCCTTGTAGGATTGTTCCAGCAGTCTTGTAGCATTACTCCAGGATAGCTGTAAGCTTTCTCCGGGGCTGCTGGAGTAATATCCACCCCCAACCCCTTTCTTCGACACAAGCTAAGCGACTCTGTCGATTACCCCAAGGGAGGGAGATAAAAATATTTGTTCAGGCGGATATGCTATCCGCCTGAGTCGACACGGCCTGCGCTCGAGCTTGCTCGCTTTCAAAACAAAGTGGAGAAAGAAGGGCCAACAACGACTCAGCCCAAGGCACCGCCTTGGGGGAACCGATGTATCAAGGTTACGCCCCGCAGGGGCAAAAGAATGAAAAGCAGCTTCCCCTTCCCACAGCCTTCTTGTATGGGCTTTATTCTTTTGCCCTTTCGGGGCGCTATATTTGCTGCATCCTGTCCGCAGGGCGATGCCCTGGGCTGACGTATCGTTGCCCCTTCGGGGTGTAGGTAGCCTAACGTTCAGGCGGATAACATATCCGCCTGAACTGTAACCCGACCTCCTTCCCCATTCTTCGAGAAGCGAAGCAATTTCGTCTTGCGGCCTGAAAAGTGCGATGAAATGGGGGAAAATGCAGTTTGGGTGAGGTTGGGAAAGGAGAAAAGTGAGGTTTTTGCGTAGTTCTTTATTTGGTGTGTAAACGATTGTTAAATACTTTTGCGGAGAATTTAAAAACCTAAACGCCGCGATTAGCAACTGTTACTTACGAGAATTTCAACTTTATCTAATTTCAAAAATAACTATTTATTATGAACAAAAAAAGGTTTCTATTTACATTCGTGATGGCCTTGATGGTCACCATGACAGCCTTTGCCCAGAAGCGAACCTTCACGGGCACTGTTGTCGACAGTAATGGCGAACCCTTGATTGGTGCCTCTGTAGTTCAGAAGGGCACCACCAACGGCGGCATTACCGACATCGACGGTAACTACTCAGTTCAGGTGGACGCCGGTTCCACCCTCGTGTTCTCTTACGTAGGCTACGAGACTCAGGAGCTCGCTGCTGCCGACGGCCTTCGTGTCACCCTGAAGGACGACTCCAAGATGATGGACGACGTAGTCGTTATCGGTTACGGTACTCAGAAGAAGAGCGTCGTTACTGCCGCCATTGCCAAGGTAAGTGCCGACGACCTGGGCAGCACAGCCCCTGTGCGTGTTGACAATGCCTTGAAAGGTCTGGCTGCCGGTGTGCAGGTAACGTCGTCGTCTGGTCAGCCTGGTGCTGCTTCGCGTATCCGCGTGCGTGGTACGGGTACCATTAACAACTCCGACCCTCTCTACATTGTTGACGGAATGCCTATCGAAGGCGGTATCGACTACCTGAACCCGAGCGACATTGAGAGCATCGAAGTGCTGAAGGATGCTGCCTCAGGTGCCATCTACGGTGCTCGTGCTGCCAACGGTGTTATCCTCGTTACCACAAAGAAGGGTAAGAAGGGTAAGGCTCAGATCAACTACAACTTCTCTCACGGCTGGCAGACGAAGTGGCGCACCCGCGACATGCTTGATGCCACGAACTACGCCCTGTTGCAGAACGAGCGTTCTATCAATGGTGGCCAGGCTGCTATCTATGACGATCCGTATTCGCTCGGCGCAGGAACCAACTGGCAGGATCTGGTGTTCAACAATGGTGCTCCTGTTACCAACCACGAACTCTCGGTTAGCGGTGCTACCGACAAGATCAACTACTACCTGTCTTTAGGCTTCTACAAGCAGGAGGGTATTGTAGGCGGTAACTACGGCCACTCTAACTATGACCGTATGACAATCCGCTCGAACACCAACTACAACCTGTTCGACGACAGCAAGGAGCGCAACTTCCTGAACAAGTTGGACCTGACTGTAAACCTCTCTTATGCTAAGGTTAAGAGCACTGGTATCGACACCAACTCACAGTGGGGCTCGGTGCTGGGTTCTGCCCTTACGCTGTCTCCGACTCTGAGTCCATTTGTTGAGGGTGAGGCCGCAGCAGCTCAGACCGCCATGTACACCTACAAGGACAAGAACAACGAAACTCAGACCTACGACCCCATCATGTGGGACGGCAAGGTGCTGATGATTCCTGGCACGAGCTACAACGAGATCAACAACCCGCTGTCGCTGATAGCAATGCCGGCTGCCAAGAACTGGAGTCACAAGTTCGTTGCCAACTTTGCTGCCGAACTGCAGCTCTGGGATGCTCTGAAGTATCGCTTCTCTTACAGTGCCGACATGAGCTTCTGGGGTAGCGACAGCCATCGCTCGCAGACCTACTACCGCTCAAAGAACAACAATGCCACCACCACTCAGGCTTATTCAGACTCTGAGCGCGGCACAGTTTGGCAGGTTGAGAACACGCTGTCTTACGACAAGATTTTTGGCAAGCACCATGTAAGTGCTGTGATTGGTCAGAGTGCCATGAAGAACAGCGGTTACGGCATGAATGGTTCTCGCGACTACCTGGTAGACCCGCTGAAGCCTTCTATCAGCTATGCCTATGGTGACTACCACCTTACTTATAATGAAGACAAATCACAAGTTACGGGTGCTGTAGTAGAACACAGCGTTGCCGGATGGATCAGCACTCCTCACACCATGACTTCGCTCTTCTTCCGTGGCAGCTACGACTACGACGAGCGCTACATGGCTCAGTTCACTATCCGTCGCGATGGTTCGAGCCGCTTCGGTCAGAACCACAAGTACGGTACCTTCCCTTCATTCTCTTTGGGTTGGAACATTATGAACGAGGCCTTCATGCAGAAGACACGCGACTGGCTCTCGAACATGAAGCTTCGCTTCAGCTGGGGTAAGAACGGTAACGACAACATCGGCGACTTTGCATACGCAGTGTTCACCTCCGGTGGCAACAACAGCTACTTCGGCAATCCTGTAACCCTGGCTCAGGGTACAAAGGCCAGCGGCCTCGCCAACCCCGACCTGAAATGGGAGGAGAGCGTGCAGACTGACCTTGGTTTGGATCTCGGCTTCTTCAACAATGCCCTGACTTTCAGCGTTGACTACTTCTCGAAGCGCACCAACGGTATGCTTATGACCATGAACATTCCTTCATACGTAGGTGAGGCCAAGCCTCTCGGCAACGTGGGTGACATGAAGAACTCGGGTGTTGAGTTCGAGCTGGGTTACAAGTTCAATGCCGGCGATGCCAAGTTTGCCGTTAAGGGCAATGCTTCTTACCTGAAGAATGAGCTTATTGAGTACGGAAACGATACTGGTTGGGCTAACCTCGACAGCTTCCAGGGTGTAGGTACCATCACTCGCGCAGAGAACGGCAAGCCCTTCCCATTCTTCTATGGCTTCAAGACCAACGGTATCTTCCAGACCTATGATGATATTAACAGCTATGTCAATGCCAATGGTGGCTTGATTATGCCCAATGCTAAGCCTGGTGATTTCCGCATGGTTGACGTGAACGGCGACGGCCAGATTACTGACGACGACCGCACCGACATCGGCAACGGTACTCCTAAGTGGACCTACGGTCTGAAGTTCGACGCAGAGTGGCGTGGTTTCGACTTCTCGATGTTCTGGCAGGGTGTAGGCGGTGCAAAGGTGTTTGACGCAACCGTTCGTACCGACATCGCTTCTACCAACTATCCTACCTGGATGCTGCAGCGCTGGACAGGTGCCGGCACAAGCAATGCAGTGCCTGTTCTCGACAGGACAAGAACTCTGAACTGGGAAGCCTCTGACATGTATGTATTCGACGGTAGCTACTTCCGCCTGAAGAACATCCAGCTGGGCTACACTCTCCCCCGCAGCATCACTCAGAAGATTCGCATCGACCGTCTGCGTGTCTATGTAGCAGCCGAGAACCTATTTACCTTCACCAAGTACCACGGCTTCGATCCCGAAATCTCTTCGGGTGGCACATCGCTTGGCGTAGACTACGGTGTATATCCGCAGGCACGCACTTGGACTATCGGTTTCAACGTATCGCTCTAATCTAAATAATAAAAGAAAAACAATTATGAAAATCAAGAATATATTTATCTTAGGAGTAGCTGGCGTACTGACGCTCGGAATGACCGGCTGTAAGGAGAGCTTCCTTGACTTGGATAATCCCAATTCGGACGACCTCGCTACCTACTTCAAAAATGATGCCCATATTCAGGAAGCCCTTGTAGCCTGCTACGACCCCTTGCACTGGCCCGACTGGAGCAACGGTAACTACAACCCCATCAACCTCAGTGCCGACGTAATGTCTGACCAGATGAACGTGGGTGGTGCTACGTCTTCCGACATGCTTATGTGGCAGAAAATGGCCAACTTCAATGCCGATGCCAACAACACTCTTCCCGGTCTGTGGACTGCTGAGTATAGCGGCGTAAAGCGTTGCAACGACCTCATTGACTATGTCGATGCCCTCGATATGTCGGCCACCGACGTTACCGAGGCCAACGCAGCCTACTACAAGGCTCAGGCTCATGTGCTGCGTGCATACTACTATCTGAACCTCTGGAAGTTCTGGGGCAATATTCCCTACTACGAGAAGAACCTCACCAAGGATGATAACTACCTTGCTCCGCAGCTCACAGCTGACGAACTTTACAATAAGGTGATTGCCGACCTTGAGGCTACCATCGACCTGGATCTGCTGCCTATGCGCGAGGCCGATGCCCGTGCGGGATATGTTACCAAGGCATTTGCCGAGATGATCTATGCCGACTTCGTGCTATATCAGAAGGACGAAAGCCGCTATCAGAAGGCTTACGATATGATGAAGGAGATTATCGCTTCTGGCGAATACGACCTTAACCCCTCCTTTGCAGCCATCTGGGAGGCATCTGGCGAATGGGGTTCAGAGAGCATCTACGAAGTAAACTACAACGATGCCAACCACCAGCGTGGATGGAACAGCGTACTCGCTGTCGGCGGAACAGTGCTTCCTCGCCTTCTTGGTCCGCGTGGCTGGGAGTCTGGACTCGACGGTGTTGACACCGGCTGGAGCTTCGGTCCTGTGCTGAAGTCAACCTACGAGATGTATGACGAGGCAGATACCCGTCGCGATGCTACCTGCTACAATGCCGATGCCGTTGCCGAAGCAGCTGGCAAGGAGTACACCCACGCTTGGCAGCATACAGGCTTCTTCCTGAAGAAGTATCTGCCGATGGTTGAGAACGTGAAGAACGCTGGTTGGGATGCCGACCTCAACTTCAACAACAACCTCCGCATTTACCGCTATGCTGAGACACTGCTCAACGCTGCCGAGTTTGAGCTGCTCACCAATGGCGATGCAGGCAAGGCTGCCGAGTATGTTAACAAGGTACGTGTTCGCGCAGGCGTTACAGCCAAGGCTTCTGTCACCTACGAAGAAGTTATCGACGAGCGCAAGCTTGAGTTCGTAGGCGAAGGCAAGCGCTACTTCGACCTCGTTCGTTCGGGCCAGGCTCAGAGCGTTCTCGTTGCAGGTTCGGCTTCAGACCGCACCAACAACTGGTCTCAGAATCGCAAGTATCTGCCTATTCCCTACAGTGAGCTCAGTGCCGATCCTAACCTGAAGCAAAATGCAGGCTATTAAAATCACACCTTATTTATATATAAAGAACATAGATTATGAACAAGATATTTAAGACAATAGGCCTCTCCTTGATGTCGGTATTAGCAATGACGTTTGCCGCCTGCTCTCCCGAAGACTTCGACGGAGCCAATCAGGGAGGCCTGCCAAGTGTTGCAGGTCTGACAGAAGGTGTAGACTACCTCGTGTCTGTTGACCAGTCAACGAACTTTGTTACCTTCAAGCTTCTCACTCCCGGTCTGTATCCTATCTGGGGTATCGACGGAAAGACCACTACCGACCCCGGCTATCGCAAGTTCTTTGCTATGGAGGGCGACTACTCTTACTCTCTGAAGGTTGGCAACGCCAATGGTGTCAGCGACGGCGAAATCACCGGTACGTTCCACATCGACGAGACCCGCTACGACTTCACTCCGTTCCTGCAGAAGCTTACCAACGGCGAAACCAAGGAGTGGCGCATCTATGCCAGCAAGAAGAACCACATGGCCTGCGGTACTTACGAGAACCCAACTCAGCATTGGGCAGCCAATGCCAATGAAAAGGCCAACAACGGTATCTACGACGACCGCATTACCTTCACGATGCCTACCGAAATCAAGTCTGCCAAGGGCGAGTACACCTACAGTCCTGGTGATGATGGATTGATATTCGTAAATAAGGGTGTAAGCCATTATCCGAACCAGGATCCGAATAACGACTACGATGCTGCCGAAAGTCCCATGACTTCTACCTACGGCTTCGACTACAATGTAGACGAAAATGTGATAATGCTCACCTTGCCAGCCGGAACACTCTTCCCATACATGGCCGACAACTCACAGTTCGACCAGGGTAGCACCTTCCGCGTAATCGACATCAACAGCAAGACCATGACTCTTGTGCTCGACCTCGATGGAATCTCCTGGCAGTTTATCCTTATCAACGGTGCCGACGAAGCATCTGCAAAGGAATTCGATCCCGATATGGTTAACTGGGCGGATGTAAATTCTCCATTGAACCTCGGTGCTCCTTTCAATACCAAGGGTGAGCTCACCCTCTGGTGGGCTACCTACGGATGGAATCCAACAAGCGATGACGATCCTTCTGTTCTTCCTATTACAAGCTATAAAGACGGTGTTTACACTATCACTACTACCTGTGGAGGTAACGAAAAATGGCAGGGTCAGTGCTCAATGATTTGTCCTATCAACATTGAGGCAGGCCAATACTACGACTTCAGTATAGACTTCAACTCAAGCGTTGAGAAGGATAATGTGACATTTAAGTTTGCTGAAGGTGTTAAAGGCGACCCGAACGCCATCGTTGAAGAGGTTGGCTCGGTTAAAGTTAAGAAGGGTGACAACAAGATACGGTTCGCTAAGCGTGTTGCTCCCGCTTCCTTCGCAAACGGTAAGCTGATTTTCGACTTCGGTTTCCGTGAAGCTGGGGAAACATACAAGATTTCGAACATCATCATCCAGAAGCACAATCCGAAATAAACAATAGTCTCTATAAGGCTGAGGGCAGACCTGCGGGGCCTACCCTCAGCTTTTTCTTTACCGATATTTACTTTTAATTTATTACTATTATGCGGATCAAGCAACTATTATTGATTACCCTTGTTTCAATTCTGACACTGAGCAGCTGCGGCGATGATGCCGACAGTGGAAACGGCGGCGGCGGCTCCTCCTCGGTCACAATCAACTTATCTCAAACTACAGTGAATAGCCCGGCTGTGGGCGGCACCTTCTCTGTTAACGTTAAGACAACGGGAAACGAGTGGACTGCCTTTGTCAATGACGACGCATCCAGCTGGCTACAACTCTCCATCACTGGGTCTGCAAGCAATAGCGGCGTTGCCACAGTGACGGTGAAACCCAATACAGGTGCTTCGCGCACTGCTACCATTACCGTGAAGTCGGGCACCGGACGTGCCACTATCACAGTGGTTCAGAGTGCTGCCCTGCAAGTATCAAAGAAGGAAATTAACTCTAATTCGCGTGGCGAATCATTCAATATAGATGTTACATCAAGCGAAGAGTGGCAGGCAACGGCATCCGACAGCTGGATCAGCACGTCGGTGAACGGTTCCCAGCTTACTGTCACTACTGCCGCCAATGACTCTAAGGCGAGCCGTACTGGTAAAGTAACTGTAACGGCAGGTGCCGAGAGCGTAGACATCAGTGTCTATCAGGAGTCGGCAGAAGACCGCGAAATCGTTGCCCCCGACGGTTATGCGCTGGTGTGGCACGACGAGTTCAACGAGGGCACACAGCTCAGCACTGCCAAGTGGGAGTGGGAAAACCAGAACTCTGGCTGGGTGAACAACGAACTGCAGAACTATCGTCCCGGCACGCAGACCATCGACGGTATGCACACCACGGAGATAGTAGACGGACGACTGAACATCAACTGCTTCAAGGCCAGCGACGGAAAGATATACTCTGGACGTATCAATGCCAAGAACGGCGGCAAGGGCTGGCAGTATGGCTACATAGAGGCTCGTATGATGCTGCCGAAGGGCAAGGGCACATGGCCTGCATTCTGGATGATGCCTATCACTGTGGACTGGGCAAACGAAGGATGGCCCAAGTGTGGTGAGATTGACATCATGGAGGAAGTGGGTTGCGTGCCCAATGAGGTTTCGTCCAGCCTCCATGCAGAGGGACATAAACACACCAATAACACTCAGGTGACAAAGGCACGCAACATCGGCACTGCTGAGAGCGAGTATCATGTGTATGCTCTGGAGTGGACCAAAGACTATATCAAGACCTATGTAGACGGCAACCTGTTGCTCTCGTATACCAGCGACCACACGGTGAGGAACTATCCGTATGACAAGCCCTTCCACATTATCCTGAATTTGGCTTGGGGCGGCTCGTGGGGTGGCATGTATGGAGTTGACAACAGTGCCCTGCCCTGCACCATGAAGGTTGACTACGTAAGAGTGTTCCAGAAGAAATAATGAAGAAAATAACTGTTATCATACTATTAGTAAGCCTTGCCCTGGGACTTAATGCCAAGTCTCAGGGGGGCTTTGTTCGCGTTGAGGGCACCAATCTGGTGAAGCCCGACGGGACGCGACTGTATATTCAGGGTACAAACCTTGGCAACTGGCTCAACCCCGAGGGGTATATGTTCGGCTTCACGAAGGCCAACAGCGCGTGGATGATCAATCAGGTGCTGTGCCAGCTGGTGGGCACCGATGCCACTGCCGACTTCTGGGCCGAGTTCAAGGACAACTACATCACCCGCAGCGACATAGACTTCATAGCCTCGACGGGTGCCAACACGATACGCCTGCCGTTCAACTACAAGCTCTTCACCGACGAGGACTACATGGGGCTGACGGCGCGGCAGGACGGCTTTGCACGCGTGGACTCGGTGGTGAGCTGGTGCAAAGCCAACGGTCTTTACCTCATTCTCGATATGCACGACTGTCCGAACGGGCAGACGGGCGACAACATCGATGATGGCTATGGCTATCCGTGGCTCTTCTACAGTGAGAGGAGCCAGCAGCTGATGTGCGACATCTGGCAGAAGATAGCCCGTCGCTACTGTGACGAGCCTACTATCCTGGGCTATGAGCTGATGAACGAGCCCATAGCAACTTACTTCGACGACAAAGAAGAAATCAACCGCCTGCTTGAGCCGCTCTACAAACGACTGGTGGGGGCTATCAGGGAGGTTGACAAACACCATATTATATTATTAGGTGGCGCGCAGTGGAACAGTCGCTTCGATATGTTCAGCGACTGGAAGTTTGACAACAAGATTATGTACACCTGCCACCGCTATGGTGGCGATGCCACGAAAGCGGCCATTCAGAGCTTCATAGACTTCCGCGACCGCACGGGGCTGCCCATGTATATGGGTGAGATAGGGCACAACACATACGAGTGGCAGGCCGACTTCGTGCGTGTGATGAAGGAAAACAACATCGGCTACACCTTCTGGCCCTACAAGAAGCTGGGCAACTCGTGCATGATGAACATCGAAAGGCCGGCAGAGTGGGACAGCGTGATGGTGAAGTTTGCCGAAGGCGACCGCTCCACCTACAAGCTGTGGCGCGAGGCACGCCCGTCGCAGGACAAAGTGAAGCGGCTGCTGAAGGAGTTTCTGCACAACTGCCGCTTCGAGAACTGCAAGCCCGAGGAGGGGTATATCAGGTCAATGGGGACCCACCCTCGCCCCCTCCCCAAGGGAGGGGAGTAGGAATCCTGTTCGCAGGTTCCTTGCGCCAAAATTGTTCCAGAGGCTTTGGAATAATATTCCAGAGCACTTGGAGAAACGCTCCAGAGCAGCTGGAATAATGCTCCAGAGCAGCTGGAGTAACATTCCAGATGTAGTTTAACGATTTTAGTTGACTACTTTTAGTCTTGTTTGTAGTTTTGGTTGACTTTGGTTAATATTTAATTTTAATCTCAGTTGTTGTTTGTTGTA
>ONLG01000046.1 GCA_900318625.1 uncultured Prevotella sp. | reverse complement strand
GAACTCGTGTCAAGACTGCGAGACGGCGACGTCACCGTGGCGCTCAGCTCCAACGGCGACTTTGAAATCTGGGGCTCATTAGGCTTCTCGCTGCCAGCAAACGACCAGCAGATAAAGGGCAGTCCGGGCGACGTGGTGCTCTACAACAGCCACAACATCTGCCTCTTCTATGGCTCGAGCTCATGGAGCTACACACGCCTGGGCAAGATCGACGGACTATCGGAGAACGAACTGAGAACCTTCCTGAAAGCCGGCGAAAGCGGCATTGCCGTAACGCTGTCGCTAAACGCCGGTGCATCAGCCACCGGCAAGTAATGGCCAAAGGATGCCCACGAAAAGTAAAAAACACCATAAAACCTAACAACTATGCAAGGAAACTTTTCTTACCACAATCCTACAAAGCTGTATTTCGGCGACGACGCGCTGAAGTTCCTGAGCGAAGAACTGGCTCAGTATGGCCCCACAGTGATGCTCTGCTATGGCGGCGGAAGCATAAAACGCAACGGCATATACGATGCCGTCAGCTCAGTGCTGCGCGAAGCAGGCAAGACTGTCGTCGAGGATGCCGGAGTGATGTCAAACCCCACTGTCGAGAAGCTGCGCGAAGGCGCACTGATGGCAAGGGAAAACAACGTTGACCTGATACTGGCCGTAGGCGGAGGCTCCACCATCGACTACGCCAAGGGAGTGAGCTGCGCCGCATGGTGCGACGAAGACCCGTGGCAGAAATACTACGTGCGCCAGGAAGAGGCCACCTGCCGCGTCATTCCCGTGGGCACAGTGCTGACAATGGTAGGCACTGGCTCAGAGATGAACGGCGGCTCGGTAATCACCAACCGCACCGAAGGCATGAAGATAGGCAAGGTCTTCGGCTCGTATGCCTATCCAAAGTTCACAATTCTCAACCCGAAATTCACCTTCACCGTTCCCCAATATCAGATGGTAGCCGGCTTCTTCGACATTATGAGCCACATCATGGAGCAGTACTTCTCTGGCGAAGACGACAACACGAGCGACTATCTGGCCGAAGGACTGATGCGCTCACTCGTCCACAGCAGCCGCATAGCCGTGAAGAACCCGCAGGACTACGAGGCACGCTCCAACATAATGTGGACTGCAACGTGGGCTCTCAACACCCTGCTGAAGTGCGCAAAGACTCAGGACTGGGAGGTTCACATGATAGGACAAGCCATCGGAGCTCATACCAACGCCACACACGGCATGACGCTGGCCGCAGTGTCGCCGGCCTACTACCGCCACATACTCCCTTGCGCCACAAAGAAGTTCGCGCGATTTGCCGAAAACGTATGGGCTATTGAGCGTGGGACAAAAACCGACGAGCAGCTTGCAACCGAAGGCCTTCAGGCACTCGAGGCATGGATGCGCGAGATAGGCGTGGTGATGAACGTCTCGGAGCTTGGCGTCACGCCGGATATGCTCGAAAAGATAGCCGACAGCACGTTCATTCTCACCGGCGGCTACAAGACACTGAGCCACGAAGAGGTGGTGCAGATACTGAAGGAAAGTATGTAATGTGCATTTACGGGCCGGCAAGTTCTTAGTCAGCTGAGAACTTGCCGGCTCTTTTGCTTGTCTACTTGTCAACTATTTCATAACTTTGCTCACCGTAAGACAGCAGAGTAACTGATTAAAACAAATAACATGAACACATTATTATCACGCTTGGCAGCAGCTACAGTTGGTATAGCCATGCTCTCAAGCTGCGACTACCCGACCTTGAACAACGTTAGCTCGCAAGATGAAGACCCGTTGGAAACGGTTGCCGAGGATTTTGCCAGCGCACTATACAACTGGCAGTACGAGAAAGCATTGCAGATGGCAACGCCAGAGTCGGCAAAATGGCTGCAAATGGCTGCAAGTCAGATTACGGAAGATGACATCAATTACTTTAACGAGCAGGAAGAAAGCGTTGATATAGAACTTAATAGCATCGACCAGCTCAGCGACACATCAGCCGTGGCAGAGTATCAGCTCGGCAACATGGTGGTGAAGGACCTGCTTGCCACTTCTCCCCGACTGGTATCCGACACCACAACCCACATCAACCTCGTCAAAAGACACGGCAAGTGGTTCGCCGACATGACCCGGTGAGACAGAAGCACGGGAACCGAAAAGGTGCAATAAACGCTGCGCTGGAGCTATTCTTTTGACAAGAACTTCGTCAATGTGGATAAATTTAGTAACTTTGCATCTTGAAACAGACAGAAATACGACAACTATATATTATGAGCAAACAAACTGAAAAGATTAAAGAGCTTATAGCCAAGCGCGAACAAGCTCGTTTGGGAGGTGGACAAAAGGCCATCGACAAGCAGCATCAACGTGGAAAATACACCGCACGTGAGCGTATAGAGATGCTCGTCGACGAAGGTTCGTTCGAGGAATACGATATGTTCAAGCTCCATCGCTGCCACAACTTCGGCATGGAGAAGAAGCAGTTCCTTGGCGACGGAGTGGTCGTTGGTTCGGCCACTATCGACGGCAGACTTGTCTATGTCAGCGCACAAGACTTCACCGTGAACGGCGGATCGCTGTCCGAGACAATGAGTCAGAAGATTTGCAAGGTCATGGACATGGCTATGCAGAACGGCGCACCGATGATTTGCATCAACGACTCGGGCGGCGCACGCATCCAGGAAGGCATCTGCTCGCTGGCTGGTTACGGCGAGATATTCGAGCGCAACATCCTTGCCAGTGGCGTGATACCGCAGATCAGCGGCATTTTTGGCCCCTGCGCAGGCGGTGCCGTTTATTCTCCGGCTCTGACCGACTTCATTCTTATGATGGAAAACACCTCCTATATGTTCCTGACAGGCCCCGCTGTGGTGAAGACCGTTACCGGCGAGGATGTGGATGCAGAACATCTGGGAGGAGCTTCGGTTCATGCGTCGAAGAGTGGAGTGACCTCTTTCACCGCCAAGACTGAGGAAGAGGCAATGCAGATGATAAAGACTCTGCTGAGCTATATACCCAGCAACAATCAGGAAGAGGCTCCGCGCATAGAGTGCAACGACCCCATCGACCGCAAGGAAGACCTGCTGAACGAGATTATTCCCGACGACCCCAACAAGGCATACGATATGTATAAAGTCATCACAGCCCTGACAGACAACGGCGAGTTCTTCGAGGTGCAGCCTAAGTTTGCCAAGAACATCATCGTAGGCTTTGCCCGCTTCAACGGACAGAGCGTCGGCGTGGTGGCCAACCAGCCTTCGGCCTACGCAGGAGTGCTCGATGCCAATGCCAGCCGCAAGGGAGCACGCTTCGTGCGCTTCTGCGACGCGTTCAACATCCCCATCGTTTCGCTCGTCGACGTGCCGGGCTTCCTGCCTGGAACAGGTCAGGAGTACAATGCAGTGATCCTTCACGGCGCCCAGCTTCTCTATGCCTACGGCGAAGCAACGGTTCCCAAGATTACAATCACGCTGCGCAAGTCGTATGGCGGTAGCCATATCGTGATGGGCTGCAAGCAGTTGCGTGCCGACCTCAACTTTGCATGGCCTTCGAGCGAGATAGCCGTCATGGGTGCTTCGGGTGCCGTGGCTGTTCTCTCAGCCAAGGAAGCCAAGGCAAAGAAGGAAGCCGGCGAGGACGTAAAGGCTTTCCTTGCCGAGAAAGAGCAAGAGTACACCGACCTCTTCGCCAACCCCTATCAGGCCGCACAGTACGGTTACATCGACGATGTGATTGAACCGCGCAACACCCGCTTCCGCATCTGCCGCGGACTGGCTCAGCTGGCCTGCAAGAAACAAAGTCTGCCTGCAAAGAAGCACGGATGTATGCCGATGTAAAGCATATTGAGAGTGCATGATAAACATAATTGCGACACACACCTTATATATAATATACTAATTGTATTGTGTTATGAGCAACGACAAGAATATCTTTGCAGCGATTGCTTTGGCTCTGCATGAGTTCAAGGGCAACAACGTTCACGACAAGGAACCGGGATTTATCACCATCAAAGAGCGCCACACGCTTTGGAACGCCAAGTTCCAGATGATGACTCCCAAGCCATGACAGCTTTTAAACCATGACAAATAAAGCACTATAAAGATGAAAGAATACAAATATACCATAGATGGTAAGGAATACAAGGTAGAGATTGGCGACATAGTAGACAACATTGCCGATGTCACAGTCAACGGAGAAGCCTTCAAAGTAGAGATGGAACCCGAGGCTGAACCTGAGAAGAAGAAGGTTGTGCTGGGGCAACCAGCCGAAAGCAGTGCCTCAGACGAAGCCACGCCAGCCGCCAACGTGAACACGGCCAACGCCGTGAAGGCTCCACTGCCGGGCGTGATAACCTCTATAGAAGTGGAAGTAGGTCAGGAAGTAAAGGCCGGCGACACTGTTGTTGTGCTGGAAGCCATGAAGATGGCCAACAATATCGAAGCCGAGAAAGACGGAAAGATCACTGCCATCTGCGTGAAACAAGGCGAGAGCGTCATGGAAGATGCCCCGCTGGTAGTCATTGAATAAGCCGCTCTCTGCGGACCGCAATAAATGAAAAGCGGTGGGAGGAACTGTCACAGACCTCTCACCGCTTTTATTTTTCTGCTTAGCAAAGCTCTAAAGCTTGTTGCCCTCTTTCGGGAAGACCACCGTCGGGGTGAACGTCTTGGCCTCGTCGAAGTCCATCAACGCATAGGAGATGATAATTATCGTATCTCCGACCATCACCTTGCGGGCTGCTGCACCGTTGAGACAAATGCAACCAGAGCCACGCTCACCTTTTATGATATAGGTTTCAAAACGTTCGCCGTTGTTGTTGTCAACAACCTGCACCTTCTCGCCGGCTATCATGTTGGCCGCATCCATAAGGTCGGCATCAATAGTGATGCTCCCCATATAGTTGAGGTTTGCCTCTGTGACTACAACCCGGTGCAACTTGCTTTTCAGAACTTCTATCATCATAGCTTTAAAACTTCAAACCTGTTATTCATTCTGTCTGCCACGAAACGACTATCCTTTATATCTGATGTGGTCGATAAGCCGTATGGGAGTGTGACCGCAATATACCGTGATGCAGCCTACGACATAAGGCGTGTCGTCCCACGACGCAATTCGCTGAAGAGTGTTGCCGTCGACTATCTCGAAGTATTCCACTTCAAGGCCGTCAACGCTGTTGATCATATCGACAACCATATCGTGGGTCTGCTCCACGGTGTGGTTCTTAGCATAATCAAGGCTCTGCTTCAGTGCCTTGTAGATAGCCGGAGCTATCTTTCTCTCGTCGGCGGTGAGCAGCGTGTTGCGCGAACTCATGGCAAGACCGTCTTTCTCACGGATAATAGGACACTCTACTATCTCGACCGAAGCGCCCATATACTTCACGAGTTGCTTCACTACGGCAATCTGCTGCCAGTCTTTCTCGCCAAGATATGCTCGCGTGGGCTTTGTTATATAGAACAGACGACTCACAACCTGGCATACACCATTGAAGTGGCCAGGGCGTTTAGCTCCCTCCATGACCGTAGACACGGGCGGAAACTCAAACTGACGCGTGTCTTTAGTGGGGTACATCTCCTCTACCGAGGGTGCAAAAACATAGTCGGCACCCACTTTCTCCAGCAGTTTGCAGTCAGCTTCCAACGTCCGCGGATAACGGTCGAGGTCGCTCTTGTCATTAAACTGTGTGGGATTAAGGAAAACTGAGACAACGGTAACATCGTTGTCGCTGACACTCTTTTCTACAAGTGATGCATGGCCGGCATGAAGAGCGCCCATCGTAGGCACGAGTCCTATTGTGCGGCCAGCCTTACGCTGTGTAAAGAGTTCATTCTGAAGGTCAACAATCCTCTTAAAAACTATCATCTAATACGCTATTTTGGAATTGCAAAGTAACAACAATTTTATAAAAGGCACAAAAAAATGTTTAAAAATGTACTATACAACAGATAAAAATCATCAAAATGAGCAAAAACCAGCTACTTTATTAAACAAATTTCGTACCTTTGCATCGTAAAAGAGCTTCATGGAAGTTCTCAAACCTAATACACGCAAGCGATGGGAAAGAAAGTATTGTTTATCAACCAGGAAATCACTCCTTATGTGCCTGAGTCTGAAATGTCTGTAATGGGTAATCTCATGCCTCACAAAATACAAGAGCTGGGATTCGAAATCAGGACTTTCATGCCCAAGTGGGGCATCATAAATGAGCGCCGGGGACAGTTGCACGAAGTAATAAGGCTTTCTGGAATGAACCTTATCATTGACGATACCGACCATCCGCTTATCATCAAGGTGGCTTCTATACCCCAGTCGCGTATTCAGGTCTATTTCATTGACAATGAAGACTATTTCCAAAAGCGGAAGACAACCGTTGACGACAACGGTGACGAGTATTCCGACAACGGAGAACGTGCCATCTTTTTTGCAC
This sequence comes from uncultured Prevotella sp., assembly GCA_900318625.1. Classification (GTDB taxonomy): domain Bacteria; phylum Bacteroidota; class Bacteroidia; order Bacteroidales; family Bacteroidaceae; genus Prevotella. Next base: position 47,353 of record ONLG01000046.1, on the reverse strand, counting down.
GCGGTGTGCTTGAGACCGTAAAGAAGCTACGCTGGACTCCTGATATCATTCACTGTCAGGGATGGATGAGTGCCGTAGTGCCTCTTTATGTAAAGACCGCATACAAGGAAGAACCGCAGTTTGCCAACACAAAAGTGGTCACTTCGCTCTTTTCCGAACAGCCCAAAGGGAACCTTGACGACAAATTCAAACATTCACTTGAGTTCAAGGAAGCCAACAGTAAAGTATTGGAGAAATACAATGAACGCTTCGACTTCATTGAGCTCGGCAAACTTGCCATCGACTACAGCGATGGTATAGTCAAGGTCAACGACAACGTCAATGACGATCTTCTAAAGTATGCACAGGCAAACGACAAGCCGGTGTTCAACCATTCTACTGCGGAAGAAGCGCAAAACGACTACACAACTTTCTATAACAAATTGTTAGGATAATGAAAATCTCACCTTACGCAATAGTAATAGCTATGCTATTGCCTTTGTTCATCGCCTGCGATGACAATATTGATGCCATAGGAGCATCACTCAACTCAGATGACGAACTTCTGGATGTGACTGCCGACACGTTCGACGTTACGTCCAGAACTGTTATTGCGGCTCCGGCTATAGCCCGCTCCAATATCGGTTATCTGGGAAGAATGTATGACCCAGAGACTAAAACGCTGATAACAGGCAATATAATGACGCAGTTTCATGTGCTTGAAAACTACCAGTTGCCTGACAAGAAAACCATCAGCAGCCTTGAAGACGGTGACATCATTGCCGACTCATGCGACGTAAGACTGTTCTATAACACCTATGCCGGCGACTCTCTAAGCCAGCTGAAGGTGACGGTCTACGAGATGGGAAAGCCTATGGAGGAAAGTGCTGACTATTATACTGACTTTGATCCGATAAGCGAAGGCTACATTCGCACTAACGGAATAGCTCAGACTCGTACATATACGCTTTATGACCTCACAGAAGCTGACGATGTGCTGAAGTCTTCCGGCTATTCCAAGAATATTCGCATTGCGCTAAAGAATCCCTACCAGCGCGACGGCATCACGTACAACAACTTCGGAACCTACCTGATGAGGCAATACTACAGCAATCCTGCCAATTTTAGGAACAGCTATCTGTTTGCTCATAACATCCTTCCAGGCTTCTTCTATAAGATAGTAGGCGGCATCGGATCGATGGCCCATATCGTTACAGCACAGATAAACATCTACTATCGCACCACTACCGACGGTAAAGAGAAGAATGTTACCACATCGCTGACAAGTACCGAGGAAGTTCTCTTGACTACTTCATTTGAATATGACAAGGAAGCAATTGCTTCGTTGGCTTCAGAAGACACTTGGACGTACTTGAAATCGCCTGCCGGACTGTATACCGAGGTCACTCTTCCAATAGAAAAGATGGTTCAGGAGCACTCGACCGACTCTATCAACGGTGCCAAATTATACATTCCACGTATCAATTCCAAGTCTGAGGATGCCGACAATTGGTCTGCTCCAAAGCTGTTGCTTATGATACCAGTAGACAGTTTGGACAACTTCTTCCAGAAAAACAAAATCGCCGACAATAAGTTTAGCTTCCTTTCGTCTGAGTTTTCATCGAATGAGAACAAATATAAGTTCGACAACATCTCTGGCCTAATTAACCGCCTATACAACGTCAAGAAGGCTGGCAAGGCATCGGAGAACTGGAACAAGGTTTATCTTATCCCTGTCAAGGTTGGTTACGGCTACAATGCCAACAACACAAAGATAATAAGCCGCATCGACCACGACTTCTCTCTAAGCAGCACGCGCTTGGTTGGAGGTGAGTCGAATAGTTATGAACCGTTACGCATAAGCGTAGTTTACAGTAAATTCCGTGGCAGATAACTTTCTCGAACATCACTACGAAGACTATCTCAGAAGAAAAGAGGATTGGCTTCGCAGAAAACAACATCTGCCAAAACAGGTGCGCAGAAATATACAACGGCCAGAAGACGAAGCACTTTAGGCATAAAAAGGCAAAAAGCTGGAGGCTTGCGTAACGCAATTCTCCAGCTTTTTATATAGTTAATACCAAATCCAACTCTTAACACTAATCATCACAATACAACGCGACATTTAGTCAAGAGGAGAAGAAAGGAAGAATATCCTGCATAAACGGACTTATCTCTCGATGGCGAATATGACCATATCGGTCTTTGCTTTCAAGCGAATATGCTATTGCCAGCCTACGCTTTGCCCTTGACATCGCCACATAAAGCTTGCGTGCATCCTCGCTGTCACTGGCCGACGACTGATTACGCCAGCTCGGATAGCGGCCATTCACCACGTCAAATACTATAACATTGTCGAACTCCAACCCTTTGGCTTTATGCACTGTGGTGACATAAACCTTCTCATTCATGGATCGGCTGTTGCAGAAATCGGCCTCTTTCATCGTTAGAAGCTCCATAAGATAGCTCCCAAGCTGCATCTGCAACGTTGGCAATGCTTCGGTATCGACAAGAATATCTCGCCTAAGATACTCCAACAGATATCCCATCTTGCTGTTAACAGCTATCTGTTTAGCCGCTGTCATCGCATTGTATGCTCTTTCCAGTTCGGCTAACAGTGGTTCACTGACAGCTTCACAGGCATCAGCTGAGCCTGATAAACTGCTGGTGCGTGCTTGATAGAGTCGACGGCATCCTTCTGTGAACAAGTCCTTATAACCGGCTCTCACCTTATTTATATATAATAGAACCTTTGGATGGTTTATGAAAGCCATCTGCGGATCAGTCATCGTCTTAGCTTTTTGATAGCAATATGACAGTAGGCTGACCGTTGCCTTTACATCATCTATGGCGCGATGCGAGTTTTCGCCAACCAATCCGAAAGTCGCAATAAGCGTTTCAAGCGTATAGCTCACCATTCGCGGGAACAGCAGACGTGACAGTTTCAGTGTGTCAATTACTGTACTGCAATCAAAGAACTTCTCATTCCGGCTATTGCAGCGTATCATCTGAACATCGAACATGACGTTATGACCTACAACGACTGCTCCGTCAATGTATTCAGCAAAGCGCTCCATAGCCTCATCCACTGACAGCAATGCCCCCTGCTGCTCTTTCTCGGCATATATTTCGCACATAGGGTTAACCTTCTGGCCAAGCTTCTCCGGGATAGGCTGAGCTGTGCTGACATACAAGTCAAGCGGCTCAGCCACCGCTACCCCACTCCTGAGACGCATTGCAGCTATCTCAATCACGTCATTTGCAAACGGATTAGTGCCCGTAGTTTCGGTATCGAACACTACTATGTCGGAGTTTTCGTATGCATTGACGAACCCACATACATACGTAGAGTTATCATAGCACAGCAAATCCGAGGGTGACATAGCCAGGCTGCGCATCTTGTAAACAAACCTACGCGCAAGAGTATATGTTGGAAACACCTTCATTCCTTTCAGCAAACGAGTCCACGCCAGTTGATTAAGGTCGTTGTCAAGTACCGTAAGGTGAGCAAGCACCATCTTTATTTCTGGGGAAGAGAACATATCGCTGCCCGAAACTTTGAAATGCGACAGCCCATTAGCAAGCATTTCCTTACTGATATTGTCGGCTTCCAGGTTTGAGCTTACTATAACAGCAGTGGTTTCATCCGGATGACTGTGCTGCAACCGAGCGGCCATCATTGCCACGTCTCTCGCCTCACCAGCCTCTGTATTGCTGCCTATCATCATAAGGTCGCCACGCTGTGCCTGTTGCCGCGAGTCCGTATTGGGCAACAGTCTCGAGTCTATATGCAACTGTTTCTCGGCATAGGTGTTGAGCACATCGAGCAGATAGCCAGGAGAGCGGTGGTTGCGTGTGAGGTGGAAGATATTTCCCTCACATCGGTTTTTCAGCTTGTCGAGCATCTCCATCTTTGCTCCCATAAACGAGAATATAGCTTGCTGTTCATCGCCAAGATAGAGCACGGTGGCTTCCTCTTTAGCTTCGAGCTGGTCGACAATAGCCATCTGCAAGGCATTGAGGTCTTGCACCTCATCAACTTGTATCCAGCCGTATCTGCGGTGATTGTCATTTGTAAGCAGTTGCTGATAGGTGTGGATCAGCAGATCCTCAAAGTCGAGCATACTATGCTGCTGCTTGTATTCGGAATACCCTTTGGCCAGCTCCATCTTGTGCAACAGCTCACGCAGTTTGCTGCCTTGGTCGAGCGGCCATCCATCAGCATCATCGTAGTAGAGCTGCGGATTATCATATACACATAGCATCAGCTCTCTCAGTGAAGAAAACTTTCCGCGCTCCCATCGCCCTCTCGACGCAAGCCACTTAAGCGCTTGCAGGTCGTTGTCGGTGAGTGCTTCGCCGTGGAGATACAGACTCTTGTCGTGACGGAAGCTAATCTGCTCCATCAGATGCGAGAAGAAAACCACTTGCCTGTAAGCCATTGCCCTGTTGCGGTCGCACAGTGCCAGAGTCTCGTCTTCGTTGCGCTGGTCGGCTACAATGCTGAAAGCCTCATCGTCGTCGATTATAACAGTATCAGCCTCTACAAGCTTTTCCTCGAAAAGATATTTGGAGCAGAAACGGTGGATGTTACCTATATACAGGTCTTCATCAACTCTTTGCCCGTTGACATCGTTCTGCAACTTCTGCCTTATTCGCTGCTGCATCTCTCGCGCGGCCCGATTTGTGAACGTCAAGCAAAGCACGTCGCCTGCATCAACGCCCTTGCCCATCAGCCATGCTATGCGTTCGGCCAGCAGATGTGTCTTTCCGCAGCCGGGAGGAGCAAGCACAAGATTATAGGCAGAACGTATTTCTACTATCTGCCTCTGACTGTCATCGAGCATTGTCATTGCTTCAGCTTCCTTGCCATCTCTGTGAAAGAATCCATTATGACCGTCGGCTTGTTTCCATCGAAAGCTCCCAGCGGATAGGCGCCTTCTGCTTCGGGAGCCCAATAGAACACTCCCTTGCAATGGCCGTCGCACCGCGAATATGCAGCATCAATTATTGCGTCAAGTATCTCTTTGCCTAATACAGGCTTTTTTGCTTCTACGCCCGTTTCCACAATCATGGTTTCGCTGCCATACTTCTTGTAAAGTCGCTTAATGTTGCTTACAAACCCGTCGACAGTGCCTTGCCAAGTGGTTTGCAGCTTTGTGTCTATGTCCCAGTACGGATATATGCTCATGCCTATCATATCCCACTTAGCACCGTATTTTCGCAACCCGTCGAAGATGAAGTCATAGCGTTTGGGGTCGCTGCCACAGTCGATATGTACTATCACCGTGGCATCGGGATATATCTCTTTCACGGCATCATATCCATTTGCCGTCAGTCCGGCATATTGCGCCATATTGGTTGATGCGCGGCCTACATCCCACAGGAAGCCGTCGGTTGTTTCGTTTCCCACCTGCACCCATTTCACGTCAATGCCGTTGTTTTTCAGTTTTCTGAGCACTTCGCGTGTGTGATTAGCCAGTGCATCACACATCTCGCCATACGACATTCCCTTCCACGACTTCGGAATATTCTGTTTACCGGGGTCTGCCCACCAGTCGCTGTAGTGGAAGTCTATCATAAGAGCCATGCCGAGAGCCTTGGCACGCAAGGCCATACGCAGCACATCATCGCCGTTGCACAGGCCGTCAGTAGGTTCAACCCATACTCTGAGCCTCACGGCATTAAGTCCGAGCTCCTTCATCAGCTCGGTATTCTCACGTGGTTCGCCTGCGGCATTTGTCAGCTGTATGCCCCTTGCCTCCAGCTCGGTAGTGCCACTGATGTCAGCACCGAGCCAGAACGGTTCTTGCGACTGTGCGTTGATACCACTTGCAGCCAACAGTGCCACAATAGTTAAAACAGTCTTAGATAATAATCGGTTCATAGTAGTATTTTATTTAGGTTAATGTTTCATGCTGAACTCGCAACCACAGTACTGCTGATTGTAGAAATTAAACTCATGCAGTAATTGGTTGCGTCGTTCGTAAAGTCCTCCCTTTCTCCAGTTCTGAGCCCAGAACAGGGTGCCTTCCACCTGCTGCTGTGCCCATAGCCCAGCCCTGCTGATTTGCTCCAGGCTCTTCCACCTCGAAGAGGCAAGCGTGGTTGTGAACACTCTCAGCTGCAACTCGTGGGCTTTCCTCGCAGCGGCAAGCAGCCGGAAAGCAAAGCACTGCTCACAGCGGCGGCCACGTTCAGGTTCGCTTTCGAGTCCACTGACGCAACCAAGCCATTCTTCATGGTCATAGTCGCCGTCAATCCATGTGAGGCCCAGGCTCTCAGCATGGCGCTTGCTCTCGTTCTTGCGAATTTCGTATTCCTCAAGCGGCACGATATTCGGATTGAAATAGAATATCGTCGGCCTTATACCATTGCCGGTCATCCACTCTACAATAGCCGAAGAACATGGCGCACAACACGCATGGAGCAACACTTCTGTCGTGCCTTCAGGTACTTCAATCGGACATTTCTTGTGTTTCATGGCCTTCTGCGCTTAGCTATGGTATAATCGACAAACGGAAAGTGAACTACAGTTTGACTTTCTTCTTTGCCGGCTTGCTCTCATTGCTCAGACGGTCAAGAGCCGTCACTGCATAATGGTATTTCTGTTTACCATCCTGATATGGCAAGCGGATGAATGTGTTTCGGGTTATGGCAATGATGTTAGCGGCATCGTTGTAGTCTTGCTGCTGCCCATCAGCAAAGCGATAGACCACATACTGCACTGCCTCGTCCTGCCATTTGCGGGCTTTGGGCGCAGTCCAGAAGAGCACGTAGCCATCGCTTGTCCACACGGGTTTCAGCTTGCGGGGTTTGCGTGGAGCCTTGTCGTCGAGGAAAGGCATCAGCGGATGCAATGCCGGTGTGCGCCAATAATTGTTGCGCAACATTGTTCCGTAGTTGCCAACATTGTCCACCGTAGTCTTGGCATACCACAAAACTGTGCCCTTTACGTTAGGAAGTTGCAGGTGCAAGTTACGCTTTGCCGGCTGCTGATTGATGCTGGGATTGTCGGGATCGGCATATTTCACGGTGCGCTCTACATCTTCGCCTATATAGAGAGGGCGGTTGCCGGCATGGTTGTTCCACCAATGTATCAGCTCTTTGTAGTCTGCTACCTTGTGGCCAATCTCCCAATAGAGCTGCGGCACGCAGTAGTCCACCCAACCGTTGTTGACCCATTTCAGGACATCGGCATACAAATCGTCATAGTTCTGGAGTCCTCGCGTGTTGCTGCCGATACCTGGAGCGTTGCGCTTGTTACGATAAATGCCGAACGGCGACACGCCGAACTTGACCCAAGGTTTGACTTTGTGTATCGTGTCAGACACTTGCTTGATAAACAGGTCCACGTTGTAGCGACGCCAGTCGCCCCTGTCTGTGAAGCCGTTATTGTAGACGGCAAACTCCTTGTTGTCAGGAATTGCCTTTCCCGGCACGGGATATGGATAGAAGTAATCGTCCATGTGAAGCCCGTCAACGTCGTATCTCCTCACAATGTCGGCCACTATCTGGCAGATATAATCACGGTTTTGGGGAAGTCCGGGGTTAAGGATATACAGTCCGTCGTACTCGAACACACTTCCGGGATTGGTGCGGGCGATATGGTTCGGAGCCAAAGCCGATGTGGTCTTTGTCTTTGCCCGATATGGGTTTATCCAAGCATGAAGTTCCATTCCGCGCCTGTGACATTGGTCAATCATCCACTGCAACGGATCCCAATACGGATAAGGGGCTTTGCCTTGGGCACCAGTCAGGAACTTGCTCCAGGGTTCATAGGGACTTGCATATAGCGCATCGCACTCTGCCCTCACCTGAAATATTATCGCATTGACACCGTCTTTCTGCAACTCATCAAGCTGATAGCTCAGCGTGCGCTGCATCTCGTCGGTCGAAAGGTTCTGGAACTGTCCGTTAACGCACTGTATCCAAGCACCTCTGAACTCACGCTTCGGATGAACGCCAGCGGCTAACAGATTGGTTGCCAAAGGCATAAAAAAAATGAGGAGCAACACTCGTGCTGCCTCATTCTTAAGGGATTTGATAATGTTATTCATATTTCTGACTTGCTATTAGTCGTCTTTTTGGGCTGCTTTCTTGAACGCTTGCCTATGGAACTTGGCCTCAGCGTAGAGAATCTTATAAACTTTCATAGGCGGCAGCACTTGCAGAAACTTCTCGTGATACTTCTTTTCGATCACCTTCATCTGCAATTCGGCTTTGTCGCGCTGCACTATCAGCGACCTGCAAGCTGCATCCGAGTTAGCGTTTTGTCTGAAAAAGGCGTGGCTTGCCCTATGCAACTCGCGCTGTTTATCCTTCATCTCATCGTAGAGAGGGAAAAACTTTTCAGCCTCAGCCTGCGTAAGAGCTGCCTCGACGGTTATATACCGATGCAGGTCGGCCCTGAACCTTGCCGGGTCGAATTTCCTTTGCGCCGACACCTGCATGGCGGCGACAAGCAGCAACAGCAATATCGTGGTTTTCTTCATAGCGATTGGTACTCTTTGGGGCATGGGGCAAAGGTGCAACGGTCAAGAGAATACTTACCAGCTTTGGCCATTCCCCATCAAATTATACATTATTCATTAAGCATTATCAATTATCTGCGAGATAAGCATACATATCCGACTCGTCAATCATTATATAGTCGGCTGCCTGGTCCAAAGCAGAGGCACTGGCAGATACCTGCGAGCGCGAGCTGGCCACGGCACTGCCGGCATTGCCGCTGGCTGTAGCGAAATGGGAATATACTCCCACTCCGAGCATCACGGCTATCATTGCTGCTACCGAGAGCTTGTAACGGACTGGTTGAACTCTGCAAAATAGCCGTCGGGAACACTGAAGTGGCGCTCACGTCCGTATTGATTGATGAGTTGTTCTTCTAAATTCATTCTGGTGTCAATATTTTTATGTAGTCTAACAAATGCTCAAGTCCGTTGTCCTTGATTTATTGTTTTGACGCGACATATTGGTTTAAGTTTAATAATCTACTAAAAAAAGATTTATGCCTGCGCTGTCTCGGCCATCCGAATGGGCCGTTCTGCTCAGCTGTGACTCTTCACGTACTCAGTAACTTTCTGAACTGCGATATGATAGGAGGCTTTCAGCGCCCCCTCCGAAGTGTTCAGTATTTCGCTCATAGCGGAATATTTCATCTCCTCAAAATACTTCATGGTAAACACGGTGCGCTGCACTGCCGGCAGTGTAGCCACTGCTTCTTGCAGCAGAGCCTCGCTGCGGTCGCCGTCGAAGTATTCATCTGCCATCATGCGGTTAGCCAGATGAGGCTCCATGTCAGTGCTCAGAGCCTGCTGGTTCTTCTTTCGGCGCAGGAAGTCGAGGGCTTCGTTCACAGCAATACGGTAGAGCCAGGTATAGAGCTTGGACTTTCCCTGAAAGTCGTCCAGGCTCTTCCATGCTTTGAGAAAGGTGTTTTGCAGCACATCGTCGGCATCATCGTGGAACACCACGATGCCACGTATCTTCCAATATAGTTGCTGGCTGTATTGGTCTACCACGTAGGAGAAAGTCTGATGCCGCGTGGCGGGGTCAGACAGTCGGCTTATTATCGTCTTCTCGCTTAACTGTTGCATTGTTAGATGGATGCTCTGAGGACGGCGACGACACCCTGTTGCTGTCGGCAGAAGGCTTTTTGCGTTCTGACGAGGCTGTACTACCGCTCTGCCGCGACTTTTCCTTGTTGGCATTGCGGGCAGAGTCGATGGGGTCCACTATCCTCATTAGCTTGTAATAGAGTTTGCGGTCGAGTCCGTAGACATCGGCATACTCGCTTACCACATTGCTGCCCGGCGCACGGAACAAGGTGTTGTAGAGCAGGTAGACTGGAATCTGCGGCTCAAGGTCCACCTTCTTAATAAACATCGTGCTGTCCTTGCTGCTCAGGTCGCACTGGAAGGAGTATTCTATCTTGTCATACTTGTCCTGATTGCTGTCCGACAGCACGAAGCGTGCAAGGTCGAGGGGCCTCTGAAGCCTGATGCAGCCATGCGAGATGGCGCGTTTGCCAGCCTGGAAAGCCCACGGCGCATTGGTGTGGTGCAGATATACCGAGAAACGGTTGTCGAAACGGAAGATTATACGGCCCAGCGAGTTAGAGCTTCCGCCCCTCTGCACGATTGCCACCTTGCCGCTCATGCGCTCGGCTGGGGTGGCATACTTCTTCACCTGGCCCCCGCTGGTTACGAAATACATATTGTTGCGGGCAAAATAGCCGGGTCCGGCATGGGCAAGACCTTTCCTGATGATGCTCATTGGCACGTACCACTGAGGGTTTAGGTCGATGCGCTTGATGCGCGAGTTGAGTATTGGCGAGGGTGTCTTGGTCGCGCCACATACTATTTTCATGTTGAGTATGCTGTCGGGGCACACTCCCCAGAGCTCGTAGGACGGAATATTCACCAGCACATACTTCTGATGGTTCTCTGGAGCATCCTTTATGTGCCAGCGCTGACGCTCCATGTTGGCGGCATACTTGGCTCTTGCCGTTGTGTCGGAGGCTGTGTGGTTGGCATATTTCTGCTGAAGTTCAGCATAGAAGGTGCTCTGCGGCATACAGCTGTCGACAAACTCCCTGAAGCCTTCGCGCGAACGAACCTTCTCAAGCGCACCGGCAAAGAACATACTGTCGGGATATTCCAGTTCCAGTCCGAAGTTAGAAGCCCCGAGTATGCGCTTTACCTCGTCGGCTGACTTGTCTAACGTGTTGATGCTGCGATACGGACTGGCAAATCCGAAACGCAGACCGGCGGTATAGAGCAGGTAAGCCTTGGAGAGATTGAACTCGAGACGCGCCACGAGCTCATTGATGTCGGCGTTCTTGAAGTCAAGACTGCGAAACGCCTCCAGGTCGGAAGCTATCTGCGAGGTTGGGAACAACTTGGCTGTCACGCCGTGACTGGCTACGTCACTGAGCAACGAGAGCAGCGTGTCGGCATCGGCGGTGATGCCCATAGGGGTTATCCATGCGGTGCGAGGCTCGCTGCCACAATAGTATTTGCGAAGAAACACGTCGGTATCGGTGCCGCTGAGGTTCCGGGTCGCCAGTTTGGCAAAATGCTCCTTCACGCTCTGAGGACTAACTTCATATCCAGCCACACGCAGCGAGTCCAAGTCGCTGAGTGCCAGAGCTTCATCCGCCATCGGCACAACATTCTCGCACGCGGCTACAGAAGCACAAGCAATGACTAATGCAAGCCGTCGCCACAATTTGTTAATTATGGAAATCAAAATTTAAAAGGGATAATGGTTAATAATTTTAGTGGTATCTACTTGATTGAAATCTTCCTCACGGTCTTGCCTACCTTTACGATATAGCAGCCCTTGGGCAAGTTGAGCTCAAAGCTCTTGTCGTTTCCGTCGATGCGAATGGTCATCAGTCTCACTCCGGCTACATTGTAGACGTGCATCACCTGACCGTTGGCACCCGAAACGCGCACTACCGACTGGTTGACGGAAATAGTGACATTCTGAAACTCCTGCTCGATAATCTCTATCGCAACGTTGGCAAAGCTCACAGTCGGAACACCAAACGCGAGCAGCGAAGCAAAAGCTATGACGAGTATTTTCTTCATATCCGTAATCAGTTAAGTACTTTTTTCTGTCTGAACGCGGTCGCAAGGTGGCTTTGCCTCGATGAAACCGCTTGTTCCTTTCCTATATGCAAAGGTAAGCTATATTCTCTATTTAAGGACCGAAATGCAGCTAAAGAAACCCACTTTTAATATTTTTTAACTCTCAGAAGGCAATTTTTCTGAGACGTTCCATAAACCGCTGATACTCGGCAGGGGTTATATCGACCTTGCCGGAGATTTTTTTGTAAGGGTATTTGCGCTTATAGTTGTTGCGCACAGCCTCGTGGGTGACTATGTTTTCTTCGGGAATGTTGTACTTTCTGATGATTGGCAGCAGGTATTCTATGGCACTTTCGATCTGTAAATCGGTCAGAGGCTCGACCAACGTATTGCCTTGAAACTCAATGCCGATAGTAAACTCGTTGCAAGCATCCCTTCCACCAAGTGTCGAATAGCCCGCATGATAAGCCACGGTGGTTGGCTGGGCCAGCACATAGCGTGTTCCATCGGTGTCGATAACCACGTGGGAGCTCACCTTTCGGGCTGGCGACGTGAGTATCTCAACCGAGCGTTCGGCGGTTGGCTCAGCCGTATGATGGAGAACCACGCCCCTAACCTCGTTCACCTTGTCGGCATCGAAATTGGGCGTAGGCCTGCTTATCTCTCTGAACACGGGCCGGGCAACGCTGTCCGACACTGCTATCTGCTGACCGTCCTGGGCCACAGCAACCGCAGCAACTATCAAGAGGGCGGCTGTGAATAGTTTTCTCATAACTCCTTGCTTTGTTTTCTTTTTGACTGCAAAGCTAATCATTATCCTCCAATAATCAAAATCGCAAACCAATATGAGTCATATTACCGACCCACCCCCAGCCCCTCCCCAAGGGAGGGGAGCCAAAAGGCTCTCCCATAAGGCTTATAAGACCTATAAGTCCTATAAGACATATTAGCCATATAAGCCCCTCCCCCCTTTGGGGGGATTGTGGGGGGCTACCAATATGGGCCATATTACCGACCAATATGGGCCATATTACTGACCAATATGGGCCATATTACTTTGCACCTGGATAGTTATTACGCCACAAAGGGTTATCTTTAAGGTGTAATTTTTCAGTATTTAAATTATAATTACTACCTTTGCGCATTATTTTTAGGTTAAGGTAAAAAACAAAAAACAGATACACAATATGAATATTTCACTGAAATGGTTGAAAGAATACGTTGATTTCAACCTCACTCCCCAGCAAGTTGCCGACGCGCTGACCTCTGTCGGCCTGGAGGTAGATGCCCTTGAAGAGGTGCAAAGCATACGCGGCGGCCTCAAGGGACTCTACGTAGGCAAAGTGCTCACCTGCGAAATGCACCCCAACAGCGACCATCTTCACGTGACCACGGTGGACCTTGGCCGCGAGGAACCGAGCCAGATAGTTTGCGGCGCGCCCAATGTGGCAGCCGGACAGAAGGTCATCGTGGCCGATCTGGGCTGCACTCTGTACGACGGCGACAAGGAGTTCCACATCAAGAAGTCTAAGTTGCGCGGTGTGGAATCGTGCGGAATGATATGTGCTGAGGACGAGATAGGCATCGGCACGAGCCATGACGGCATCATCGTTCTGCCCGAAGATGCTCCCGTGGGTATGCCTGCAGCAGAGTATTATCACCTTGAGAGCGACTGGGTTATCGAGATAGACATCACCGCCAACCATGCCGACGCACTGTCGCACTACGGAGTGGCGCGCGACCTCTACGCCTGGCTGAAGGCCAACGGCTACGAGACAAGCCTGCACCGACCCTCGTGCGACGACTTCAAAGTGAGCGGCAACGAGCTTCCCATAAGTGTCACCATCGACAATCCAGAGGCTTGCCGCCGCTATGCCTGCGTGTCGCTGACGGGCTGCGAGGTGAAAGAGTCGCCGCAATGGCTCAAGGACAAGCTCACCGTAATAGGCCTCAGACCGATAAACAACATCGTCGACATCACCAACTACATAATGATGGCCTACGGACAGCCGCTCCACTGCTTCGATGCCGACATGGTGGCTGGCCACCAGATCATCGTGAAGGACAACAACGAGGGCCGCAAGTTCGTCACTCTCGACGGCGAAGAGCATACGCTCGGAGCCCACGACCTTGCCATCTGCAATGCCGAAGAGCCGATGTGTATTGCCGGAGTGTTCGGCGGCAAAGGCTCCGGCACCTACGAGAACACCACGAACGTGGTGCTCGAGAGTGCCTACTTCCACCCCACGTGGATACGCAAGTCGGCACGCCGGCATGGTCTTTCGACCGATGCTTCGTTCCGTTTCGAGCGCGGCATCGACCCCAACGGCACCATCTATGCTCTGAAGCAGGCGGCTATAATGTGCTGCGAGCTGGCTGGCGGCAAGGTGTCGATGGACATCTGCGACGTTTATCCCAACCCGATAGCCAATGCCAAGGTCGACCTGAAGTACGACTACGTTGACAAGCTGATAGGCAAACACATCGACAAGCTCACTATCAAGAACATCGTAACCTCGTTGGAGATGCAGGTTCTGGCCGAGAGCGAAGAGGGGTTGCAGCTCGAGATACCGTCGTATCGCGTGGATGTGGAGCGCCCCTGCGACGTTGTCGAGGACATCCTGCGCATCTATGGATATAATAATGTGGAGATTCCGACACAGCTCAAGTCGTCGCTCGTGATACCGGAAGATGCCGACCGCAAGCACAAACTTGCCAACCTCGTGGGCGAACAGCTCGTGGGCTGCGGCTTCAACGAGATTATGAACAACTCGCTCACAAAGCTTTCTTACTACGACGGCTCGAAGACCGAGTTCAACAACTACACTCCCGACACTACGGTGAGGGTGATGAACCCGCTCAGTGCCGACCTCGGCGTGATGCGCCAGAGCCTGCTGTTCGGCGGACTGGAGAGCATCTCGCGCAACGTGAACCGCAAGCAGGCCAACCTGCGGCTGTTCGAGTTCGGCAACTGCTACCACTATGTGGCCGCGCAGAAGAACGACGAGGAGCCTATCCGCGCCTATACACAGGAGCACCACCTCGGTATGTGGCTCACGGGAAAGCACATTCAGGGAACATGGAGCCATCCCGACCAGGACAGCAGCTTCTATGAGCTGAAGGCATACGTGGACAACGTGTTCGCAAGAATAGGCATACAGAAGAACATGACCGTAACCGAGAGCAGCGACAACAACATCTTCGACCGCGCTCTGAAGATTATGAACCGTGGCGGAAAGGTGCTTGCCGAGGTTGGCATCGTAGCCCGCAAGGTGCTGAAGATGTTTGACATCGAGCAGCCCGTTTACTTTGCCGACCTTCAATGGGATGCAATGATGAAGGCATCGAAGAACAACAGCGTGGAGTTCAGCGAAATAACAAAGTTCCCGAGCGTGAGCCGCGACCTGGCTTTGCTTATCGACAAGACCGTCGAATTCAAGCAGATAGAGCAGATTGCACGCCAGAGCGAGAAGAAACTCCTCAAGAGCGTGGAACTGTTCGACGTGTACGAAGGCCGCAACCTGCCTGCCGGAAAGAAGAGCTATGCCGTGAACTTCATCCTGCAAGACGCGCAGCACACTCTCAACGACAAGCAGATTGATGCCATAATGCAGAAGCTCATAGCCAATCTGAAGAAGCAGCTGGGAGCCGAATTGCGCTAAGACACATCCTGAAATCAAATCAACAACAAGGTAATAACCAAATCACGAAATAACAACTATGGGAAGAGCATTTGAATATCGCAAAGCTGCCAAGCTGAAACGATGGGGCCACATGGCCAAGACATTCACCAAAATCGGAAAGCAGATAGCCATTGCAGTAAAGGCCGGAGGACCAGATCCCGACATGAACCCGGCACTGCGCGCAATCATCGCCAACGCCAAGCGCGAGAATATGCCCAAGGACAACATCGAAAGGGCTATCAAGAACGCTATGGGAAAGGACCAGAGCGACTACAAGGAGGTGACTTACGAAGGATACGGCCCACACGGAATAGCCATCTTCGTGGACACACTGACCGACAATACCACGCGCACCGTGGGCGACGTGCGCTCGGTGTTCAACAAGTTCAACGGCAACCTCGGCACGCAAGGCTCACTGTCGTTCCTCTTCGACCACAAAGCTGTGTTCACATTCAAGAAGAAGGACGGCCTTGACATGGACGAACTGATCCTCGATTTGATTGACTATGGAGTGGATGACGAGTTCGACGAGGACGAGGAAACAGGCGAAATAACCATCTATGCCGAACCTACGAGCTTCGGAGAACTGCAGAAGCACCTTGAGACAGAGGGCTTCGAGGTAACTGGAGCCGAGTTCACACGCATACCGAACGACCTCAAGGAGGTCACTGAAGAGCAGCGCGCCACCATCGACAAGATGATTGAGAAGCTCGAAGACTTCGACGACGTGCAGACGGTCTACACCAACATGAAGCCTGAGTAATGAACAGACGCATCACCTACCCTACCCAAGGAACCTGCTCCAGGTTCATTGACGTTGAGCTCGACGAGCAGGGAGTGATACGCGACGTGGTGTTCACAGGCGGCTGCCACGGCAACCTGCAAGGCATCAGCTCGCTTGTCAAGGGGCAGAAGGCAGAGAATGTGATCAGCCGCATCGAGGGAATACGCTGTGGAAACAAGTCCACGAGCTGTCCCGACCAGCTTGCTAAGGCTCTCAGGAAGGCCATGGAATAAATCAGAAAGCACATATTGAAAAAGGGTTACGCCATTCCGACGTAACCCTTTTGTTGTTTCTAACAGACTGCAACTTATCTGGCAAACTTCACACTCTGCGCCCCATAGCCAATCTGGAGGCCCGATTTCAGGCAGTTGCCATTCCTGTCATAAATATACAGCGTGCTGGGCACATCGTAACTGGCGTTTTCAATCACATAGATATTGCCAGTCCGGGGATCTACATTAACCTGCGAAGGACTCTTCAGAGCCGAAATGTCGGCAATGGGAGTCTGCTGCTTCGTTACCGGATTGTAGCGGAAGAGGGTCCGCTCGCTCCTTCCATACACGGCATAGAGGCAAACCAAGGTGTTCGTAGTTGGGTCGACGGCAATCGACGTGGCTGGGAAAAGATACTCAACAGCATTGTTCGTAGTGTTGATACGCTGCAAGTGGTTGTCGTTGTTCTCGGGATTTACATAATCGTAAACAAGATTTGACACTACATACAAGTCGCTGCCAAGGACGACAGACTGGTTGTAAGGGTTCACTTCGACCTCTATCTCGCCGGTCTTGGTGAACGATGCCAGGTCGACAACAGCCACCGACTTGCCAATTCCCTTGGCAGTATGGTCAGAAAGGTTAACGTATGCCTTGCCATTGACTATCGACAGTGCTTCGGGATAGTCGCCCACAGCCACTTCCGACTCAACTGCGTAGGTCTGGGTGTCCATCTTATAGAGCTTACCCGAATAGGCAGTGAAGTACACTTTGTGGTCAGGACCGGCAGCAATGTAGCGCGGTGACACGTTAATGTCTTTGTCGCCGTCCTTGTTGGTCATGCTAATGCTCTTGACAACCTTGCCGTACATATCGAGCACTTCTACCTTAGAGGAAGTCGTACAGGCTACAAACATCTTGCCGTCGGCAAACGCCAGATCCTGAGCATCGCCTATTCCGCGACCGTTCTGGAGTCTGTAGATGTCCACACACTCAATGTTTACGCTGGCAACAGACAGGTTATACACGCTTCCATTGTTGTCTCCCCAGTTTCCTGCGCCAACTACATAAACGTCACTGGTAATCGGCAGCACCGGGCCGTCCTTCTTTTCATCGGCATCATCGCCGCAGGCCACCACCGCAAACAGCGTTGCCAGTGCAAGGCCAAACCTAAATAAGTTCTTTTTCATTGTGATTTTGATTTAAAAATTATAAGTAATTGTAACTCTATAGTTTCGTCCCTGCATCGGATAGAACCTTACCACCTCGTAGTTTCGGTTGCCGATGTTCAGCAGTTCAGCACTTACGCGCATCTTGCCCCTGCCCAGCGCGAACTCCTTAGACAGGCTGACACTGTGGTCGAAGAAGCTGTGCATCAAGTTGTCGGGTATGTTATACCCCAAGGAATACCGCCTCCCAGAGAACAGCAGATTGTAGCTCAGCGTGGCATAACGCGACGCGAAGGTGACATTAGCAGCCCCCGAGTGCTTTGGTGTGTAGGCTATCTGATGCCCATACTGCACGTCATGCGGGTCGGTACGGTCGGTGGCATCGGCGAAGTTGTAGGAAAGCATCATCGTCAGCACCTCTGCCCTGCTCCAGCGATGCTCTGCCGTGAGGGTGGCATCGATGCCGAAGGTGCGCACTTTGCCAACATTCATCATGCGCCATACGAACATTGTGGGCATAGCCACTATCTTGTCGTTCACCGAAGCATGGTAGGCATCCACCGTGGCAGCCACGAAGCCCCGTCCGCCACTGTGCTGGCAACTCCACGTGGCACCCACATTCCACTGCCGCGACTTCTCCGGGCGCAGGTTCACGTTGCCTATAACGGTGTAGTAAAGGTCGTTGAGCGTTGGCAGACGGAAGATGTCTTTATACGACAAGCGCAGATGCAGGTTGCTGCCAAAGGGCTTCCATGTGATGCTCAGTGCCGGAGAGAGGCGGCTGCGGTTGTCGGCGGCTGTGCCTTTCTCAACGGTTTCGACTACGGCTGTGGCCAGAAGCGACGCATTTATGGCTATCCTGCCTGTGGCATAACGTGCCGAGAGTGCTGTCTGCCACGTGCTCCGAGACGGGAAGGGACACGTGACGAGAGTCGTTGAGAGGTAGTTATGTGTGAAGTCCTGTGCCAGGGCAGCCTGCAAACAGCCCACGGGCTGCCACAGGAGAGTAGCCGTGAGATAGGTTTCACGCTGTCGGAAGATGTCGGTGCGCGTCGATGCGGCATCGGCATTGCGGTCCTTCATCCACGAATAGTTCCATTTGGCCGCACTGCGGAGCCTCAGTTTCCGTGAAAATATGTTCTCGTAAAGCAGCTGCACAAATGCGTTCTTGTCGGTAAGACGTTCGTTGGCAATGGGGTTGTCGTAGATTACAGCCCCCGGCAGCCCCCTTACCGAGCTGTAGCCATAGACCTTTGCTGCAATCTTCTGGTGTCTGCCTGGTTCTGCAAGCAGGTTTATCTCACCTCGCCAGAGGCTGATGTCGCTGTTGTTGCGGTGCTCGTCGATGAGATGTCTGCCGTTCCAGAGGCGGAAGGGATAGTCGCCCTTGGCATACTTATACTCTCCGTATGCCGACAGGCGGAGCCCTTTCAGCCTGCGCCCAAAGTGCAGCGACGGATTGGCAAGGCCGTAGGAGCCAGCCGACATATATATATATAATAAGGTGTCGGAGGGCTGCGAGCTGATGTTTATCGTCGCAGCAGATGCCAGTTGCTTTGCCGGGACAAAGAGATTGTCGCCCTGCCCCACTGTAAGTGTTATACTTGAGAGGTTTGAAAGAGCAAAGCGCGACAGGTCTACCTGCCCCGACTGGCAGTCGCCAACGCTCACGCCGTCGTAGCTCACACCAGTATGCTGGGCACCAAGCGAGCGTATGCTCACCGTCTTCATGCCGCCCACTCCACCGAAATCCTTGACCTGCACTCCGGCAAAGTGCTTCAGCGCATCGCCTACATCAGTTGCCCCGAGCCTGAGGAGCTGCTCTGACGAGAGCACATGCATGGGAGTGGCAGCCGAAATGTTGGCCGGCACATGATAGCCGCTAACCGTCACTTCGGCTATGGTGTCGTTCAGGGTCTGTCCGAAAGCCATTGCCACGGACAGCATCAAACTTACTAATGCAGCAACTCTGCTCATGCGTCGTTTAGTTAAAGTTAAACACTCACTCGACCACCAATCTGTTTGGCAGTCAGAGGGTTGACAACAATGTTATGTCAGTCCGCTGCGGTCGTCTCTCGCAACCCATCGGACAAAGACATGAGGCAGGTCTTCAGACTTTGCAGCCCAACCAAGCAAACGCCTTCCCGGTTGTTCGGCCAACCAGTGGCTCTGTTGTTTGCGGTCGTAAAGGGGCTGCTCACTGCTGCGGGACAGTCCGGGAGTCGCACCCGGTTCCCTTTTTAATCACGCCGAGAGAGTGAACCATCATGTCCGGGAGCGGTTTCGATGCCGTTCCCAATTTCTTTTTTCCTATCTGTTTCGTCCGCCACAGAGGTTTCAGAGTCCTGAACCACATATACCGGACGGTGTTTTGTCTCGATGAAAATCTTACCAAGATATTCGCCTATGATGCCGAGCGAAATCAGCTGAACGCCTCCGAGGAAGAGTATTACGGTCATAAGCGTGGGATAGCCCTGCACCGGGTCGTCGTAGAGCCACGTGTGAATGAGAGTGTAACACATGAAGACGAAAGCCGCTAACGACACTATCAGCCCGAGAATGGTCGACAGCTTGAGCGGTGCCACGGTGAAAGAGGTGAACCCATCGATGGCGAGAGCCAGCAGACCGCGCCAGTTCCAAGACGACTCGCCGGCCACACGGTCCTGTGTCTCGAAGTCGACAGATGCCTTGCGGAAGCCTATCCAGCAGAACATACCCTTGGTATATCGCTCCGTTTCGCGCATCTGGCGCAGCGCGTCGATGCACTTGCGGTCGAGCAGACGAAAGTCGCCGACGTTCTGGAGCACCTCTACGCGAGTGGTTTTCTGCAACAGCCGATAGTAGAGCAGCGACATCTTGCGCCGCAGCCAGCTCTCTTTGCCGCGAGTCTTCCGCTTGCCATAGACATCGTCGAAGCCCTCCTCCCACTTGGCGATCATGTCGCCAACGACGTGCGGAGGATGCTGCAGGTCGGCATCCATCACCACAACGGCATCGCCCGTGGCATGGTCGAAGCCTGCAAGCATGGCGGCCTCCTTGCCAAAGTTGCGCGCAAGGTCTACGTATGCCACACGGCTGTCCTTCAGTCGCAGCTCCCTGATTACGTCCATCGTGTGGTCGCGGCTGCCATCGTTGACGAAAAGCATCTCCCAACGGTAGCCACCATGCGCCGCAGCCAGCTCTGCCAGAGCGGCATAGAGTGCCGGCAGCGACTCTTGCTCATTGTAGCAGGGGATGAGTATCGTTATCTTTTTCATTGCAGTAAACCCGAACTGTGTGCTAATACGTTGTGCAAAAGTATGAAAAATTAGGTTAAAGGCTTACGATTTGAAAGATTTAATTTGATGTTTTGGTGAAAATAGCTATTTTTGCAGCATGATTTTCTACTTCTCCGCCACAGGTAACACCCGATGGGCAGCCACGAAACTTGCCGCGACAACAGGCGAGCAGTTGGTCTATATACCTGATGTCATGGACGGCGACTGCACCTTCAGGCTTGCCGAGAGGGAGCGGATAGGATTTGTGTTCCCCGTTCACGGCTGGCGTCCACCCCTTTTGGTGAGGCGCTTCATTGAGAAACTGAACATCAAGACCACCCCTGACAACTACTGTTTTGCACTCTGCACCGCGGGCGACTCTATCGCACGCACCATCGACATACTGGCTGCCGACCTCGCAAAGAAGGGCTTGAGCCTCGACGCGGCCTACTCGCTGCTCATGCCCGAGGCATACGTGGGCCTGCCATTCATGGACGTAGACACCGAGGAAAAGGAACTCAAGAAGAAGCAGAAGGCCGCCGAAGACCTGGAGCTGTATGCCCGGGAGATTGCCGAACGGCAGAAAACACCGTGGCAGACCGAGCGCGAAAGGCTCCACATAGGCCCTGTGCCAAGGCTGCTGAGCGGTCCGGTGGGGGGCTTCTTCATAAATGTGCTGGTGACGGACAAGCCGTTCCATGCCGACCAAGAGAAGTGCCTGCGATGCGGCAAATGTGTATCGGTATGTCCCGTGGGCAACATCAGCGGCGGAAAGGGCAAGCTTCCGCAATGGCTCCACAACGAGAAAGCGCAGGAAAGCCATACAAGAGAGCACGCCTGCATGGCCTGCTTCAGCTGCTATCACCACTGTCCGACAAAGGCCATAGCCTACAAAAAGCAAGGGACAGTACTACTACAAAGCCGCTGACAGCCCCGCCATCAGCCCCTCCCAAGGAAGAGAGGGCTTAGAAGGAAAGTAACATGAGTCATATTACAGACCAATATGAGTCATATTACAGACCAATATGAGTCATATTACAGACCAATATGAGTCATATTACTTTGACGAACAGAAGAAGATATTAAACATTTAGGATATGAGAAGAATACTGTTACTGCTGGCTGTAAGCCTGACTACAGCCATGGCATGGGCGGTGAAAGCCGACCCGACACCCATCATCGTGACTCAGCCCGACGGCACGCGCCTCACGGTTGTGCTCCACGGCGACGAACACATCAACTGGTACAGCACGCTCGACGGCGTGTTGCTCGTACAAACCAACGCCGGATACTTTGTTGCCGACATCGACGACAACGGCGAGCTCACTGCAACACGCCAGCTTGCCCACGACCGCAATGAGCGCCAAGCTGCGGAGCTCACTCTGGTGGAGCAGCAGCCAAGAGACCGCTTCTTCGCCGCTTCGCAGCAGAAGCTTCTGAAGCAAAGCTCTGCGCGCAAGGCTCAACACATCAAGGAAGTGGCCACACTCTTTCCGCACACCGGCACCCCGAAGGCACTGATACTGCTTGTTGACTTTCCCGACGAGCCATTCAGCCTGCCCGACCCCAAGAAGTCGTTTGAGCAATACCTCAACGGCAGCGGAGAGCCAGTGGATTACGGCAACGGAGAGAACAGCAACTATGGAAGCGTGAAGAAATATTTCCACGATTCGAGCAACGGAGCATTCACGCCGCAGTTCGACATCTATGGTCCATACCGCCTTCCGCAGAACCTGCACACCGTGTATGGCGTTGGACGAAGCGACAATATCAGAGAGCTGATGAAAGATGCGTGTACCGCTGCCAATGCAGACGTGAACTTTGCCGACTACGATGCCAACAACGACGGCATCGTAGACCTGGTTTACATCATCTATGCAGGCTATTCGGCATCGGTGAATGGCAATGTAGAGACTTGCATTTGGCCCAAGTCGGGTTCAGACAGCTTCCAAGGCACTTACGACGGGAAGAGTATAATTCGCTACGGAGTGAACAACGAACTTAACTATTGGCCCTCAGATAAAAGCCCTAAAATCATTAACGGCATAGGTCTGTTCTGCCACGAGTTCTCGCACTGCCTGGGCCTGCCCGATATGTATCCCAAAGAAATCGCTACGGGCTACAAGCACAACAACCAAGGCATGGAAACCTGGGACGTGATGGACAACGGCTGCTACAGCAACAACGGCTTCTGCCCCGTGCCCTATACCGCATGGGAGCAGGAAGTGATGGGATGGAACACCATAGAGGAGCTCAAAGGATACTACGACGAGCTTGTAATAGACCCGTTAGAGAAACCGGGCAGCAAGGCTTACAAAGTGGTAAACCCCAAGAACGAACGTGAATATGTGGTGTTGCAGAACATCCAAAACGTCTACTGGCACAGCGCAACAGGCCGAATAGGCTATGGCCGCGACGCCCAGAGAAAAGTTCTCTACAGCAATCTGGCCCACGGGCTGCTTGCCTACCGCGTGTGCTACGCTAAGGACGAAGTGTATCTCGACGACTACCCCAACAACTTGCTCGGCCAGGCGCGTATGCTGGTGCTGCCGGCAAGCGGAGACCTGCTGAACGCAGACATCACTGAAGCCGAAGCACACGCCAAGCAGTTTGCCTCGCACCCCTATCCGGGCGAGAAAAACGTCACGGCAATAAACAACTTCAAGCTCATGGACGGCACTACGCTCAAATGCACCGCCGAAAACATAAAGGAGAGCGACTATCAGATTATCATAGAGAAGCTGAGCATAGACGAAGCAACCGGCATCAGCGAAATAAACGTAGACAAGCAGCACAGCGCAACCATCTACACACTTGACGGACGCGTGGCCGGCACATCGCTGAAAAGCCTGAAACCGGGTGTTTATGTTCGCAACGGAAAGAAAATAGTGAAACGAGCTGACTAATCTCTGTCGAGCACCAGGCAGCACCAGCTGTCTTGCGAGGTGCGCCTGGTCTCGCGGAAACCAAACCGATTGGCCTGCTCAAGGATGATATTGACATCATCTATGTAGAAGCCGCTGAGAATGAAACGCGCCTTCTCGTGCATCACCTCTACCCAATGGGGCATATCGTCGACGATAATGTTGCGGTTGATGTTTGCAACCACAACATCGAACACACCACTTGTATGTGAGAGAACGCTGCGGTCGCCCTCTATCACGTCAATCTGCACTTCGTTGAGCTCGGCATTATGCTCAGCGTTCTTCACGCTCCAGTCGTCAATGTCGTAGGCAACGACATCGTCGGCACCGCACTTCTTGGCCACAATGCTCAAGATGCCAGTGCCGCAACCACAGTCGAGCACACGCTTCCCCTTGATTTCGGTATCTATGATTGCTGCGACAGCCATCTGCGTGGTGGCATGGTTGCCCGTGCCGAAAGCCAGACGAGCCTCTATGCCAACGGCTATGTTATGAGGAAAAGACTTCATTCCGTCCTTTGCATCATAGATGATACATTCGTCCCCCACCTCAATAGGGTCAAATCCAGACTGCTCCCAGCTCTCATTCCAGTTCTTGTCTTCGACTTCCGAAATATCATAGGCGAACTCAACGTCCCGAATTGGGAAGTCGTCGAAGATTTGCTGCATTGACTCTTCAATGAAAAGGTCGGCCTGAATATAGGCCAACAAGCCGTCTTCACTGTCTGTGAACGACTCAAAACCGCTCTCGGCAGCAAGCGCTGCCAGCAAATCGCGGGCCTCCTCGGTGTTGGGAGTGATGGTGATACGGGCTTCTAAGTACTTCATAGCATAGCTAAAAACGCTGCAAAAGTATATAAAAAATAGGGAAAAACCTATCTCGTATTAGGGATTTTCCGTAATTTTGCAATATAAGAAGCTGTAATTTCGCACTTAGAACAATACGAACAAACTAACATAAGGAGTGAAACAATGAAAAAACTACGTATCCTATCGGTTCTTTTCGGTGTGATGCCGCTGGCAGCACTGGCACAGGACGACCTTTATTTTCCGTCTTCCGATATGGCTAAGCAGGAAGCTTTACGCTACGACTCAGTCTATAACCGGCGCTACAGCGAAAGAGACGTTGACGAGTATAACCGTTATGGCAGAAGCTTCGGATATTACAAGTATAACGGTAAGGACTCACTGGGCAACGACATCATTGAGCTCTATCCCTCTGACGGAAGCGACCCCGAAGTGCTCAGCACCGACAGCACTCGCTTCTACAGGGACCGCAACTATTCGTATGACGACGACTACCGCTACAGCCGCCGCATGAGCCGCTTCGACGACTTCTACTGGCGCGACCCGTGGTTCTATGACGCATGGGGACCGTGGGGCTATCGCTGGTCGTACTACGACCCCTGGTACGATCCTTGGTACTACGGCGGCTATTGGGGCTATCGCAGGTGGTATGATCCCTGGTATCCCGGCTATTGGGGATGGCATCATCCCTACTGGGGATGGCGTCCAGCCATTGCTTACCGCTACAACGGACCAACCGGCACACGTCACCACTCTGGCGCAGGCCGTGGTTCGCACTCTGGCAGCGGTCGTGCAGGCATAGGCTATGGCAGCGGCAGTCGGGGCTATAGCGGAACAGGCTCGCGGCGCGGCTCCTACAATGGCGGAAACTTTGGCGGAAGCCGTAGCGGCTCGTTCTCGGGCAGCGGAAACTTCGGCGGCAGCAGAATGGGAGGATTCTCGGGTGGCAGTCGCTCTGGAGGCGGCGGTTTCGGAGGCGGTAGCTTCGGAGGAAGGAGATAGCATTTAGCTGCTGAGGGGTAAGCCCCTCGGCAGGGCCTTCAACCACACCTTAATATATATAATAGAATAAATACATCGATTATGAAAAAGCATATTTTATTTGCAGCAATGTCGTTGGCCACACTGCCAATGACAGCACAAGAGACTTACGAGAACGCCAAACTGCTGGGCGAAGACCTCAACGGAACAGCCCGTTACGTGGGTATGGGCGGAGCGATGGAGGCACTTGGAGCCGACATTTCGACCATCAGCAGCAACCCTGCCGGTATCGGACTCTTTCGCCGTTCGGCTGTTTCGGCATCGTTCGGACTGAAGATGCAGGGAGGCAACCAGTCTTTCGACGGTCAGAGCAAGACCACTGCAAGCTTTGACCAGATTGGTTTCGTCATCTCTACACAGACACGACGCAACTCATTCCTGAACTTTTCGTTCAACTTCCACAAGGGAAAGAACTTCAACCAGATACTTTCTGCATCGAACAGAATAAACAGCGGTTCGTCGCAGAACCTCTCATTCCAGAAAGGAGCAAGGGGCAACGTAAGCAACGGAGGCTTCGACCCTGCACTGGACAAGAACAACGAGTACATTGGATACGAGAATCCTAAAAGTGACAGGACGGCTCAGACATTCAGCCAGACGGACTACCTGAACTGGAATGTGTTTATTCCAACCAAAGTAGGTACGGAAGATGTGTTTGGATATTGTGATGCAAGCGATTACATTTTCGGCAGAAAGACCTCTGGCTACATTGGAAACTATGACTTCAACGTAAGCGGAAACATCCACGACATAGTTTATCTCGGTATAGACTTTGGCATAAAGGATGTACGCTATAAGGACTATAGCATCTACAATGAGGCTCTCGTAAGCGCAGGTGCAGCTGACGGCAATGCCACATACTCGGATGAACGCCAAATCAGAGGTACCGGCTTCGACGTTGCTCTGGGTGTTATCGTCCGACCGATAGAGAGTTCACCCTTCCGCTTCGGTGTGTCTGTAAAGACTCCAACATGGTATAACCTGACCACAGAAAACTATACCACCGTAAAGAACACATCAAAATCCGGCCTCTATGACAACGGAAAGATTCGTGAAGCCTATGACTTTAAGCTCTATACACCATGGAAATTCGGTGTCAGCCTGGGTCACACGGTGGGCAATTACCTTGCCCTTGGTGCCTCATTCGACTACGAAGACTATGGTGCAGCAGATACCCGCATCAACGATGGTGTAATTGTCGACGGTCGGGGTGCATTTGAAACAAACAGCAGAGACCGCGTAATGAAGGCACATACAGAACGTACTCTCAAGGGTGTCTCTACGTTTAAGGTTGGTGCAGAAATCAAAGCAGCTCCGGAAGTTGCTATCCGCGTAGGTTACAACTATGTATCTCCCGCCTACAATAGCAACGCTCAGAAGGACATGACCCTCGAATCGCCGGGAACTTACTATGCTTCGGCTACCGACTTTACCAACTGGAAGGCTACCAACCGCTTCACCTGCGGTATCGGTTATGCAAAGAAGGGCTTCCATGCCGACCTCGCATTCCAGTACGCAGCACAAAAAGGTGACTTCTATCCCTTCCAAAGCTTGGAGACAACTTATACTGATGCCGACAATGCTACGCAGACTGCCGTATGCAATCCGGGTGCAACAGAAGTGACAAATAACCGTTCGCAGTTGCTGCTTACCGTAGGCTACCGCTTCTGACACAAGTTTCTGCTAAGCATTAACGAAATCAATACAACGCAAAATGGAGCAAAGCGTAGATTGTCGCTTTGTTCCATTTTCTTGTTCTATAAATAACTTAACCCTCTGATAATGTGTGAATAAAATTAAAAAACAGCAGAAATGAATGGAAATGATTTTGGTGTTATTCAGAAAAACACTACTTTTGCGCTTGGAAACAGATGGTAGAAAGCATAAGAGCAAAATACCATGAAATGTTTCTAAAGCAACAATAAAGTAGATTAGTTTTTTTAGTGGTTAATTTAGTTTTAGTAAGTATGTAGATAAGGCCTGTCGAGATGACAGGTCTTATTCTTTTTATATATATAAAAGGTACGGGACTGTAGAAATTTAGGTACAGCTGAGAAACGAATCTGCAGAAAACAATTCTGACGGCTGCCTGATGAAGTCCGCCAGCTGCTCCCCCACTCCTCCGTAGATATTCTGTTCTTTTACGATAAGATGATTGCAAACAAAAAAAACAGTCATTTTTGCTTGTAATTGAAAATATATTGCTAACTTTGCAGTCGCAAAGAAAGGAAGGTTGGCAGAGTGATCGATCGCGCTGGACTCGAAATCCGGTATACCCCTTTCGGGTATCGGGGGTTTGAATCCCTCACCTTCCGCAACCTTGGCAGGCATACAGCCTACAGCCACGTACAGAGAGGACTTCCTACAGTCCTCTTTTTTCATTTCCCGAAGCCATTATATGCAGAATTATGTACGCTTTGAATTCACCGCCAAGTTCCCGTTTCGTTTTCATTTGCCCTCTCCATTTTATTAGGAATAATAGAAATTTGATAGAAATTTGATAGAAATTTGCATAATTCTATATTAAAATATAATATAGAATGAAAGTTTTTGAAATTATTTTTGTAAATTGCGCCAGATATTTAAATTGATGGAGTGAAACTGAAAGACCATCAACATCTCCAGCTACGAGTTCATCCTTTTGCTCTGGCTTATTGTTTAACCGCTTAACACGAATGAACTATGAAGAAAATTTTACTTTCCATCCTGGCATTATTGCCCTTAATGGTCAACGCCCAGAAAGTGTGGGATTTTGAAGACTTCACAGTCACCAAAGTTTCAAACCCAACCCACGGCGAGCGCGAGGTCGACGGGCTCATTGCCGGCGGCGACCGACAGAACAGCTACACATGGCGACTGGCCGGACGCGGGGACGAGATCTACATTGCCACGGCTCGAAACATAGCCAGTGCGCTGGTCAACATCTATGGCTCGCAGATTTCTGCTGCCTCTGGCATATCGATGGATGCCTTCTGGGCCATGATAGATGCCGTTGCCAACGGCGATATTATGCGCAACGACGTGAGTGAGGGAGCAAACATCATCTGCTACAACCGCAAGACTGGCGAGTTCAAGGTGGTATGGACAGGCAATCTTACCGAATACCAGCGCATGGCTGTCACCTTCGGCGACGACATCTACTTCGGCTCTTACTCTGCCGACCAGACCATTGAGCAATATATCCTGAAGCTCGACAAGGATGGCAACTTCACTAAAGTGTACAAAACCACTGGCACAACGGCCATGCGCGCCAACTGTGTCTACGACGAGCACCTATTCTTTGCCAGTGCCGACGCACGCATTGAGGTGCCAGAGGGTGAGCCTCAGCCTCTGGTCAAGATGGCAGTAATCCGCAAAAGCAACGAAGATGACACCGTGTGGGACCTCGTTGCCGACTATAAAGACTTCGGCAATATTCCATTTGACCCCATACAGAGCAGCTGGGCAGGTGCTCCTTTCTGGGAACTGGCCTCACACGATGGCTATATCTACGCCACAGCACCGAGCACCGCAGGTTTTGTAATCTTCAAGGGACGACCCGCTGAAGGTGGCGAAAGTGCCAACAAATACGGCTGGCACTGGGAAGAAGTGGCCGGACCTAACAACGGCATCAACAATCCCGGACTGAGCAACGTAGAGGGAGGCGAACCCGGAACAATGCGTTCGCTCATCGGTTCGGTCTATGAGTTCAACGGAGAGCTGTATGCTTATAATTTCGACCATGCCTTCGGAGGTGAGGCACAGGCTTTCGTCGGTATGTTGCAGCAACTTACCGGCAAGGGAACGAAAGCCAGCGACTACCTGAGCTATATGTATAACTCGCTCCACAACCCGCAAAAGGTTTGGAAACTGGACGATACGACAGGCAAGTTCAATGAGCTCACGGCCTTCACAGAACTGATGGAGGGAACCACCAACGAATATATCTGGCGCTTGGGCGACCACAACGGCAGGCTGTATGTCGCAACGATGGATGCCGGCATCTTCTATAATTACATTACACAACTCACCAACGGCAGCTTCTTCAAAATGTCACCCAGCGAAAAAGCAAGCAAATTGAAATACATTGCCAACGTTATCAAGCTGCTGGCTCTGGCCAAGGGCAACGAGAAAGCCGACGAACTGCGCGCGAAACTGGAGCAGCTCATGCCCATTCTCGAGCAATATATAGAGACTGAGCAGGTGGATGAGGAGACCATTAAATTCATTATTGACATTAATGGGCTTACACAGGAAATAAGCAACCTCATCGCCGACTTCTTAAAGCAGGAAACGGCCAAGCAGACAGAAGCACTTAGGGCTTTCTTTATGCAGGCCGTCCAGAACCTCAAAGACTTCAATTCAGCCGAAATGGCTGCCATCAAGCAGCTGATTGACCAGCTGAACAGCGACGAAATGAAGGAGAAGTGGAGCTTGTTCTTGCAGCAGATAGCAAATGCGCAGCCTGAAGAGCTTAAAGGCATCATTGCTGACATGGCACAGCAAATCATTGCCAAGGTTATGATGGAGCTGCAGGCAATGGCAGCGGAGATTGGCGAGCGCATTGATGTAAAAGGTATCGAGATGTATAAATACATCAACGATGCCGTCGTCAACAACCAATGGGGCTTCGACCTGCTGCGCACCAGCGATGGCGGCGAGAGTTTTGAAGTCATCACACGCACTGGTTTCGACGACAAGTACAACTACGGTTGTCCGTCGTTCCTCAGCACCGAAGAGGGACTCTACTTCGGAACGTGCAACCCCTTCTATGGCGGTCAGCTCTATCTGCTGAGCGACAAGAATGAAGACAAGCCCTCGGGCATCGCAGAGGTCAAGAGCCAGAACATTGGCAACAGCAGCGACTACTACACGCTGAGCGGACAGGTACTGAAGGGTACTCCCACCCGTCCGGGCGTGTATATAAAGGACGGTCGCAAGGTGGTTATCGGCTACTAACAGCAACTGTCTGAATACACAGGAGAACAGCGTTGTTCCCCTCTTAAACGACTAAAAACCAACCAAATGGGAAACTGAAACCTTATTATATCATAGGTTACAGTTTCCTGTTTGGTTTTTCTTATTCCATGAAATATCCTCAATCAGATTTGCAAGTCGGCTGACATAGCGCGAACATCATTATCAACCATTAGCGAAGAAGCTGTAAAAAAGGTAAAACTAACCGCAATCCGTATAAGTTGCAACAACTGTATAGTTGCTAACTTTGCAGCAAACAAACAAATATCCTAACTATGGCAAAAACATTGATTGCGTACTACTCCCGTCGCGGGGAGAACTATGTCAACGGTAGCATACGAGAACTGAAACTGAGCAACACCGAGGTGGTTGCCGCAAAGATAAAGGCACTGTTGCCTGATGCCGATGTCTACCAGATTGACACGACCTACGAGTATTCAAAATCCTATATGACCTGCATCGAAGAGGCCAAGAAGGAACTGCACGACCAAGCCCGCCCTGAGCTAAAGAATCCGCTGCCGTCGATTGCCGGCTACGATACCATCATCCTGGGCTACCCAAACTGGTGGGGTACAATGCCCATGGTGTGCTACACTTTCCTTGAAAGCTACGATTTCTCGGGCAAGAGAATTATCCCCTTCTGCACCAACGAGGGCAGCGGAATGGGGTCTTCGGAGAGGTTTATCAAGAAACTGTGTCCCGATGCAACAGTCCTTGCCGGAACTTCAATCCACGGAGCCGAGGCTGCAAATGCCGATGGCGAAGCCCGAATGATAGCCGACATGGCAAGTTAACCATTAAACATTGTTGAATAAAGTATATAAAAGAAATGAAAGCAATGAAGTACATCCTGGCATCGGCATTGTTTGTGCTGGTGTCTACCGCTTGCAGCGGCACAAAGAAAAACGATGTGGCAGTGAACGAGCCTGCTCAGGAGCAGACCCAAGTGAAGACAGACGGGAAGGCATTGGTTGTGTTCTTCTCTCACGCAGGCGACAACTACAGTGTCGGCAACATCAAAGTCGGCAACACAAAGATAGTTGCCGACTATATCTCCGAGATTACAGGAGCCGACCAGTTTGAACTGAAGACCGACAAATACGACGGCATGGCCTATCAGCCCCTCTGCGACCTTGCCAAGGAAGAGCAACAAAAAGGCGAGCTGCCAGAGTTCGACGGCTCGCTTGACGTTTCTAAGTACGACACGGTCTTCATCGGAGGCCCCATCTGGTGGGGCACATACCCACAGATAGTCTTCACATTCTTCAAGAAATACGACCTGAGCGGCAAGACTGTCATCCCCTTCACCACTCACGAGGGGTCGGGGCTTGGCCGATGTGTAGAGGACGTAAAGGAAGCATACCCGAAGGCCAACGTCACCAAAGGCTTCTCAATGTACGGCCACGATGTACGCACAAAGAAGTCGGAAGTGGAAAAATGGCTGAAAGGACTTGGATATAAATAATCTCCAGCCACGCCATAACCACACGACAGTAAGATAGAAACCATTTTCAATCCCTATCAGCACCTCCCCGAGAGCCACAGTCAGCCTCCCGGGGAGTTTTTATTTTGTTTTCTGCGCAAGAAGAGCCCGACAGCATGAAAGATAAAAGGGCCGATTTGTTATGTCATATTGAACCGAAACAGTATCTTTGTGGAGTGTTAGCCACGCAATAGCAAGGACATACACAACGTAATACCAATAAACCAAGATTGATATGACAATACATGAAGCTATAGAAGCCCGGCATAGCGTAAGGGCTTATCAGGACAAGCCAATGTCCGAAGATGTTGTAAAGGTGCTTGAGCATGAGATAGACGTAGTCAACCGCGAGGGCTGTCTGCACATCCAGCTGGTCAGAAACGAGCCAAAGGCTTTTCTCGGACCGCTGTCCAAATATGGCCGCTTTCGTGGCGTGGCCAACTATCTTGTTGTTGCCGGACAAAAGGCTGACGACCTCGACGAGCGTGTGGGCTACTTTGGCGAGCACCTGGTGCTGGTGGCACAGATGCTCGGGCTTAACACCTGCTGGGTTGGAGTAAACTACTCTAAGATACCGGGAACATACGTGCTCGGCGAGGGCGAGAAGGTTGCTTGCTACATTGCCATCGGCTACGGCAAGACACAAGGCTCGGCACACAAGATCAAGACCGTTGAGCAGGTCAGCAGCTCTGCCGTAAAGCCGCTCGGCTCTGGGGGCAACTCAGCCGAAGCCACTCCAACCTGGTTCCGCAAAGGTGTCGAAGCCGCCCTGCTCGCTCCAACAGCCATAAATCAGCAGAAGTTCTCCTTTGTCTATACCGAAGAATATGCCGGCAGGCACCGCATAGCTGCCAAGCGCGGCTTCTCGCTGCTGGGTTTCACGAAGATGGATCTGGGCATTGCCAAGTATCATTTCGAGGTAGGAGCTGGCAAGCTATGCCGCTGGAGCGACTTCCTCAGCCACGAACGCGACGCACAGAGTGCCGAAGAGCCTGATATAGAATGGATTTGAACCATACAGCGACAACAAGGAGCTATATGGGATACCGCTCATAAGACTTTAATAGAATAATTGCAGAGCAAAATATTGCTCGGTTTCTATCGCATTTGTGTACCTTTGCACTCTGAATACAGACACACACAAAGCTTATGTTGAAGCAAATATGTAAAGTGATTTCCGATTACATGGGTGCCTTGGTGTTGCTGTCGGCAGCTCTGGGACTATTGCTGCCCGATGTGTTCGACGACATCAAGCCCACAGTCATCAATCCGCTCCTCGGCGTAATCATGTTTGGCATGGGCCTGACCCTGAAGCCCAAAGATTTCGCCGTGGTGTTCAGCCGCCCCAAAGACGTTATTACCGGTTGCGTGGCTCAGTTCACCATCATGCCCATGCTGGCTTGGCTGCTGTCGCGCGCCTTTTCCCTCGACGAGGCTCTCACTATAGGCGTGGTGCTGGTGGGCTGTTGCCCCGGCGGCACGGCTTCCAACGTTATCACCTATCTTGCCAAAGGCGACCTCGCGCTGTCGGTTGGCATGACAGCCACGTCCACCCTCATTGCTCCCGTAGCCACGCCGCTCCTTGTGTGGCTGCTTGCAGGCAAGTCTGTTGATGTCGACGTTATGGGAATGTTGCTCAGCATCCTCTGGGTGGTGATACTCCCGATAGCACTCGGCCTCATTGCCAATCGCCTTTGGCCTCGGCTCACTGAGCAGGCATCAGCCTATCTGCCTGCCCTCTCCTCGCTCACCATCTGTTTCATCGTGCTGATAATCATCTCAGCCAATGCAGCAAAGCTGATGGCTGGCGGCCTGACGATAATCCTCGTCGTGATGCTCCACAATTTCTTCGGCCTGTTGCTCGGCTATGGCGTGGGCCGGATGTTGGGAATGAACAGCGTGAAGCGGCGCGCCGTGAGCATCGAGGTTGGTATGCAGAACTCAGGACTCGCCTCCGGCCTTGCCACCATACACTTTGCGGCCTATCCCATGGCCACCATACCCGGCGCGGTGTTCAGCGTGTGGCACAATCTCAGCGGAGCCATCGTAGCGAGAGCCTACGCCCGCTTAGCCAACAGGACTAAAGGCGAGGCACAATGAGTCAGGACAAACTTTGGAACAGCAACTACTGGAAGGTGATGACAGCCAACTTTGCATTGTTCTTTGCCTTCTATCTGTTGGCCCCCTTGCTGCCACTCTATCTGAAAGACACCTTTGGCGCAACAAAGGACACCATCGGCATCGTGCTGTCGGGCTACACCATCACCGCCCTTGTGGTGCGCCCGTTCAGCGGATATGTGGTCGACAGCTTCCCACGCAAGCGAGTGCTCCTTCTCAGCTTGTTTCTCTATTTCCTGTGCTTTGGCGGCTATCTCGTTGCGGGCAGCCTGCTGCTGTTTGCCATTGTGCGCACTGTTCACGGAGCACCCTTCGGTGCCTCTACCGTGTCCAACAGCACGGTGGCCATCGACGTGCTGCCATCATCAAGGCGCACTGAGGGCATAGGCTACTATGGCCTGAGCAACAACCTGGCCACGGCCATAGCCCCCACGGTAGGCGTGTTCGTCTACCGCTATGTCCACGATTTCGACATACTTTTCTGGATTGCCTTCGTCGTTGCCGGCATCGGCTTTGCCGTTGATGCCACGGTGAAGATGCCCAGGCGCGAGCCTGTGGCCAACAAGAAAGCTCTTTCGCTCGACCGCTTCTTTCTGCTCAGAGGGTGGACGCTCGGGCTGAACATGGCCTTCTTCGGCATCTGCTACGGCGTGCTGAGCAACTATCTGGCCATCTACGGCAAGGAAGTGATGAACATCACCAGCGGCACCGGCACCTACTTCATGCTCTTGGCGGCAGGCCTGATGCTGTCGCGCCTGCAGGGAGGGCGCGCCTTGCGCGAGGGAAAGATGACCCACAATGCCACCGTAGGCATACTGGTCTCAACGGTTGGCTATACGCTGTTTGCCGTTTGTCCCAACCCGGTGGGCTACTATGGCTCGGCTGTGCTGATTGGTCTGGGCAACGGACACCTCTGGCCTGCCTTCCAGAACATGATTATAGGCATGGCGCGCAGCAGCGAACGCGGCACCGCCAACTCAACACTGCTCACGAGCTGGGACCTCGGCATGGGAGTAGGCATCTTGTTGGGCGGACTCATAGCCGAGTATGCCAACTACACCGCTGCCTTCTGGTGGGTTGTTGCGATGCATCTGGCTGGCGTGCTGCTCTTCTTTGGTGTTACGCGCAAGACGTATCTGTCGCGCCGCATCAGCTGACAGCCGTTTTGTAAAACTTAACGACAAAAAATCGACCTGTGCCAATCGGCTGTTTCAGAGACGAAACACGCCCGGAAAGGCACGGCAAGCCGCTCTCGGCCACTCATAAATATTCTCATCCGAAGTTTCTGCGGCGGTTTTCATTCGCATTTCTGCCCGATTTGCATCCGCAATCAGGCAAACGGCAGATTTTCTCCACCCAGCGAAAGCAGTCAGGTTTGCCGCCAACAGTCTGACGGCTTCGCAGCCGCCCTTTCGAGCTTTACACTCACCCACCCCATACAACATCTTGTTTATAAGCTGATTAGCAGCAAATCGGATTTTACGGAGGCTGCCGTAAACTTTCTCCAGCAGCCTTGGAGAAACCTTACGGCTATGCTGTAGCACTGCTCCAGCTATGCCGTAGCATTGCTCCGGGGCAGTTGGAGAAAACTTACGGAGCACTGCGGAAAAGGCTGAAGCTGGCTGGTCATGGCAGCTTTACGCCTTCAGCAGGGCCAGAAACGGCACCTATCCATGCAAAATACTCGCACGTATGGCGGCAGAAGCAGTCTTGCCACCAAACGTGCGAGTATCAACGAGGTTGGTGTAAGGATATTTCGCAGTTATCTGATGAAGTTCATAGGCTGCCATTCCTCACGTTCGGGATAGCCGGGATTGCCGTCGGCATGAATCTTCTTCAGCAGCCAGGCCATGTTGTCGGCCATAGTGCGCATGGTCTGCATACCCTCCACGTCGAGCGCAGCCTGACCGGGCTCGCGTCCGTAGGCTATGTTCCAGTACTGCGAGGTGACTACGGGCATATTCATCATCTCGAAAGCCATGTTCATGGTCTGGAAAGCAGCCGTAGAACCGCCCCTTCGGCACACGCACACGGCAGCGGCAGGCTTGTTCTTTGCATACTTGCCAGCAGAGAAGAACATCCTCTGAACGAGCGACAGCACCGAGCCGTTGGGCTGTCCGTAGTAGACCGGCGAGCCGACAATCAGCGCATCGCTCTCCTTCAGCTTCTCTGTGATGCGGTTGCAGATGTCGTCGTCGAACACGCAACGCTCCAACTGCTTCATTATGCACTGCCCGCAGGCAATGCAGCCACGCACGGGCTTCACCCCGATGTGGACAATCTCTGCTTCCAGACCGTGCTTTTCGAGTGTCTTGGCAGCCTCGCTCAGCGCCACAAACGTGTTGCCGTTCTTGCGCGGACTGCCGTTGATGAGTAGTACTTTCATGTGATAATCGCTTTATAAGTTGAATAATAGATTACTCCCTGAAATCGGTTGGCGTGGCTCCGAGGTTTTTCTTCACATAGCGGTTGAAGTGCGACAGCGATGAGAAGCCGTACATATCGCTTATGTCGGTGAACGACAGCGAGCGGTCGCGCAGCCGCCGGCTGATGTCGAGCGCAGTGTAGCGGTTTATCCAGTAGTTGGCCGACATACCGCTGACCTTCTTTGCCACCTCGCTCAGATACTTTGGCGTGATGCAAAGCTTGTCGGCATAGTAGCCTATCTCGCGATTGGTGAGGTAATCGCCTTGGTCGAGCATATTGAGAAACTGCTCCATGATCTGCCTGTACTGCGAGGTTATCTTGTCGGCACCGTAGAGCACGGCATGGAAATCGAAGAAATCGAGTATCATAGCCTGCACGGCGTTGGCAAGCACCTCGTGATAGAAGTTGTGCTGGGGCTGCGAGAGGCGCAGCCTGATCACCTCAAAGTTGGCGGCACAGCGTTGCTGCATCTCCGGCGTGAGCCGCATAATGGGATTATGGAACAGCGACAGGTGGCCGGGGATGCCATAGTTGGACTGCGGCGTAGACACTTCGATAAACTCCTGGGTGACATAAATCACGCTTACGCTGAAGTCGCTGCTCTTATGCAGGTTCTCCACAAGGTCGCCGCGACGCGGAATGATAAGGCAGTCGCCAGCCTCCATGCGATGCTCGTTGCCGTTGCGCATGAACGTGCAAGAGCCGCCATGACAATAGGCATGGCATATATAGCCTGAGAACTGGGGCTCCACGACTCTGGACAGCGTGTCGTCGAGGATGATATGCTGTATGTTGTCCATCGGTTAGTGTGTAGGTTTCAGTAAACAGAAAGTGCTCTCGTATGCTCCTTTCTGCTCTGCAAAAATACAAATATCGGCTGAAATATCAGACTATATTTGCCACATAATTGCTGCATCGGGAGTGTAATCATGGGGGGCGCGGCCTGCCTTTTTGCACTTTTAACAGCAAAGCGCAATGGGCTTTCGGAAAAAATTGTAACTTTGTAGCAGTTATAAGTTTCAAACAAAGCTCAAACACCTGCCACTATATCATTGATACAACCAAACAACTTACGCAATGGATAGAAGAACGCTTACCCGAGACGAAGCCCTCGACACCGTAAGACGCTACAAACAAGTGATACGTCCACGCTATAAGACTGAACCCAAGGTCTATATGTACGGTTCATACGCCAAGGGCTATGCCAATCCTGACAGCGACATCGACGTGGCCGTCATTGTTCCGGCAGCAGAGATTACCGACCCATGGGAACAGTGGGCCGACATTGCTGGCGACATCCGCAAAGTCAGCGTGCTCATTGAACCCGTGCTGATGGAAGACGAAGAAGACTCTATGCTCTACCGCGAAGTGATGCGCACTGAGAAGGCGGACCAAATAATTCTTACTCCTATCTACAGAGCCTTTTGAGGTTAAACAGAATTATGATTTCCGCCTTCACCTTATTTAATAACATACGCATGAACGCCACAACCCTTGACAAAGTAGCCCTGCGATACCGCGCACTGTTTCTCGACATCGACCGTGACGGCATCGACATGAAGTCGGCACAGTCGCCGTCGGCTATGGCCTTTGCGACAAGTCTGCACCAGATTGGCTTCTACGCAAGCGAGGAACTGCTCCATGCCATCAGCATGGTAAACGCTGAACGGCTTGCCGATATTACAAAGACCATGAACCGGGTGATGGGCGTAGACCTCAACTGGGCACCGCTGGTCAAGGGGTGGAACGTGCCTACGGGAGAAACACCTGCCGACCACTTCATAACATGGATAGCAAACATCTTCGCTGACAAAGCTGACATCGAAGGCACACGGCTGCCATGTGGGCACATCATTCCCGAAGGAACGTTTCCACTCGAACGCTACAACGGTTGCCCGTTCTGCGGCACTCCGTTTACGGTTTCAGACGTTGTCTACAAAGGACAGGCCAGCAAGCTGAAGGAGCTGCGGCTGTTCACTATGACCGACTTGAAGCACCTGCTTGCTACTCTTCTGGCTTCTCCCACCCCACTCGACGGCACCCAGAAGGACACGCTGGATATGTTGCTGCAAGAACTTAGCCTTCCCGACGACGTGGACATCACGATGAAGGAGACCGCCATGCTGGTGGTAAAGCTGCTGGCAGAACAGGGAAAGCCTGAAGAAGCATCCACGCTGCTGCAAACTCCGAACGACATACTCCGTTATCTGTGGTTTGAAAAGACAGGTTACTTGCAGATAATAGAGCCACGCACTCTCACGGCTCATGCCAGCAAGCTGTACTCTCATATATGGGAACCGCTCGACAATGGAGCTGATGCAGCCCGGGCGATGAAAGAGAAGCTGATGCTGAAGTATGACCGCAGAAGCTGCAAGACTGTTGCCAACTGGCTGAACTCGCTTCCCATGTCGGCAGAGCAAGCTGTCGAGAACATGAACCCCAAGCGAGAGATGTGGGTGCGCATGATCAGGGCACTGCGGCTGGGCGAGTATTCGCGCAAAAAGGGATACGCACATCTGGCAGATATTCTCGACGTGTTCTATAAAGACACCTACCCCACGTGGATGGGACTGCTGAACAAGGCTCGCCAGACGAACAACTCAACCGAGGCTATTGCGCTGCTGAAACAACGTCCCGGGCTGTTCTCACGCTGTCTGTTTGCATCGATGCTGCGCTTCGGCAGCAAGGAGGTTCTTGCCGCTTTCAGCGAGGTTGCCGACAAGCTGCCGGCTCGCCTGCTGCTGTCGCTTGGCAATGCGGCTGATACCTATTTCGACCCAAAAGCCACGCGCCTGGTTCGCCCCATCACGGGCAATGCACTAAGGATTGAGCCAAACAAGCTGCTGGCTCTATACAGCAGCGAGATGCGCCACGAGATGGTTAGTGGCGTGGACAAGATATACAGGGCATCTATGTCACGCCGCTTCGCATCGCAGAAGACAAGTTCGCATACCATATACATTGAGCCTTCGCTCTATGACATACCCGTGAGCGTGGGCGACCGCACTGCCACCGTTCAGGACACGTCGTGCGCGCTGATGGGCACACGCTTCAAGGTTGAAGGCAATCATGTCCGCCTCTTCCTGCAATGGGGCAAGGGACTGCACGCACAGCCGTTAGACATGGATCTGAGCGCACGCATCGAGCTTGCCAACGGGCAGACTCTGGAATGTGCGTTCTACAATCTGACGTGCGATGGAGCGAAACATTCGGGCGACATACGCTCTGTGCCGGAGCTGGTGGGAACGGCTGAATACATTGAGCTGTCGTTGCCGGAACTGGAGAACGCGGGCGCCAGGTTTGTCATGTTCACCTGCAACGCATATTCAAACGGTGCGCTGTCGCCCAACCTTGTCGTGGGATGGATGGACTCAGCATACCCTATGACGATATCCGAGAGCGACGGAGTAGCCTACGACCCCTCATGCGTTCAGCACATGGTGCGCATCAGCGAGGGAAACCTGTCGAAAGGACTCGTTTTCGGGGTGCTTGATGTTGGAAAACGTGAAATCGTATGGCTCGAGATGCCTTTCACCGCGCAGACAATGAAAGGTGCCGACAGCTTGTCGGTAGCTGCATTGCTCCACAGGCTTGAAAAGAAACTGTCTGTCGGTGAATTGCTGATGATGAAAGCTAAAGCGCAAAATCTCGTTCAAGTAGACAATGCCGCTGATGCCGACGAAGCATACACATACGACTGGGCTCTTAATCCTGCCGACATGTCGCTGCTGCTAAGCGGAGAGCTTAATGCAAAGTCTAACAAATAGCGATGCAACATATTGCTCAAAGAAAACTCCCATAAATCAAACGCTCCCTGCAATCTTGCGGTTGCAGGGAGTGTGCGATTTTCCACCGTGCGGAGGTGATTATCTCAAGTGAGGTGCTTACTTCACGGCCACCTTCCGTCCGTTGACGATGTAGATGCCTTTCTGCGCGGGCTTGCCGTTCAACTTTCTGCCGTCTATGGTATACCATTCGCCGGCCTCGCTTCCAATTGCTGATTGCGAATTGTCAATTGAGCTGATGCCCGTCTGGTCTGCCGGTTCCCACTTGTAGCTGTAAACCTTCACGCAATCATCATTGGCTTTTGCCATGCGCGAAGCTCTTGCCGATGCAACGTCAGTGTCACTTCCATAGATATAGATGTATGAAGGTTCAGCCACGGTATAGGATATTTCCACCGTCTCTCGACCGTTTAGCTTGAATGAAGCAGCTGCCTTATTGCCGACTTTCACCAACAGATACCTCGAACCTATTGTTTCCACATTTACATAAACCTTGCCCGAACCTGCCGGCACCATGAAGATTATTCCCTTGAACCCGGTTTTCACCAGCTCGTCACTTACAGGGAGACCGCTCACTGCCTGCCTATCCTCTACCTCCTCCCTGGGGCTTTGCTCGTGGATATACAGATAAAAATAATCCGGAACGAGCCTCGTTGTGAGGCTGTCCCGGACTTTCTTAAATATAATAATCAAGAGTAAAGTTGCTTACTTCAGCTTGGTATAACCATACTTAGCCTGGCAGCAGAGCTCTTCCTCGATGCGGATAAGCTGGTTGTACTTAGCCATACGGTCGGTGCGGCTGAGCGAACCGGTCTTGATCTGTCCGCTGTTGGTAGCCACGGCGATGTCGGCAATAGTAGTATCCTCTGTCTCACCTGAGCGGTGGCTGGTAACGGTGGTGTAACCATGACGGTGTGCCATCTCGATAGCATCGAGTGTCTCGCTGAGCGAACCAATCTGGTTAACCTTGATAAGGATACTGTTGGCAGCACCCATCTTGATACCCTTCTCGAGGAACTTCACGTTGGTAACGAAGAGGTCGTCACCAACGAGCTGGCAGCGATCGCCGATGCGCTGTGTGAGCTTAACCCAGTTGTCCCAGTCGTTCTCGTCGAGACCGTCCTCGATAGAGTCGATAGGATACTTGGTGATGAGCTGCTCCAGATAGTCAATCTGCTCGTCAGCACTGAGCTTCTTGCCGTTAGGATCCTTCTTCTTGCCGTTCTTCAGCTGACGATAGTCATAGAACCACTCGCCATTCTCCTGAACAGCAAACTCAGAAGCAGCGCAGTCCATGGCAATCTTAACATCCTTGCCCGGCTCGTAGCCAGCAGCACGGATAGCCTCCATGATGGTATCGAGAGCATCCTCGATGCCGTCGAAGTTAGGAGCGAAACCACCCTCATCGCCTACTGCAGTAGAAAGACCACGAGCCTTCAACAGCTTGGCAAGGTTGTGGAATACCTCAGCACCCATGCGGATACCCTCCTTCTCAGAAGTAGCACCTACAGGACGAATCATGAACTCCTGGAAAGCGATAGGAGCATCGCTGTGAGCACCGCCGTTAACGATGTTCATCATCGGAACAGGAAGTACGTAGGTGTTTGTACCACCAAGGTAACGATAGAGAGGCATCTTCAAATAAGCTGCAGCAGCGTGGGCTACAGCGAGGCTGACACCCAGAATGGCATTGGCACCGAGGTTCTTCTTGGTGGGAGTGCCATCGAGTTCGAGCATCTTATTGTCAATCTTACGCTGTTCGAGAGTGCTCATGCCAATGATGGCAGGGGCAATCTTGGCGTTAACGTTCTCTACAGCCTTCTGAACGCCCTTACCCAGATAGCGGCCTTTGTCGCCGTCGCGAAGCTCAAGAGCCTCGTTCTCGCCAGTAGAAGCACCAGAAGGAACTGATGCACGGCCTACAACACCGTTTTCAAGTGTTACTTCAACTTCGACGGTAGGATTGCCGCGCGAATCTAAAATCTCTCTTGCGTGTACGTTTTTGATAATCATAGTTGCTTAATATTTTTAATACGATGCAAAATTAAGTATTTATATTATCGTGGACAATATTTGCTCGCGGTGTTTCGACTATTTTTATAACTTTTAACGTTAAATGCAAGTGGGTGAATTGGTATGTACTTGCATGGTCAGTTTGCAAAAACCAGCCTTTTGCCATCATTTATTTAGAGGTTATGGAGCCTAAATTGATTGAGCTATGCTCGATTTGTACAGCAAATATACTTAGTTTTTCTTTCAATTCCATTACAAAATTCATTTGATTGTATGAAACATATATTATATTGTACGAAATCGTCGACTCGGAGGGAGAATTGACCCTCAACGCGAAGCTATCAGCAGAACAGTTACGGCCCACAAGAAGTTAAAATAAATTAAAAAAGGAGCACATTATATGCGCGTATGCACGTAGGCGAACAATAATAGTTAACTTTGCAGCCGTTTTGGACCCTGTTGTCCAGGCAATTAACATAAAGTCCAACTTTATCAATTTCAATTTAATTAATTAACATTTATGTCTAACTTTAAAAATGTCCAGCCACTCGACGACTTCAACTGGGAAGAGTTTGAGAATGGCGCATCAGTAGGAACAAGCAAGGAAGCCCTTGAGAAAGCCTACGACGAAACCCTCAACAAAGTTGCCGACCATCAGGTAGTTGACGGTAAGGTAATCAGCATT
Source organism: uncultured Prevotella sp. (assembly GCA_900318625.1). Taxonomy (GTDB): domain Bacteria; phylum Bacteroidota; class Bacteroidia; order Bacteroidales; family Bacteroidaceae; genus Prevotella. The sequence goes on along the minus strand of ONLG01000046.1, from coordinate 4,434 downwards.
GACAAGAAAGAAGTTGTTGTCAACATTGGTTACAAGAGCGATGGTATCATTCCTGCCTCAGAGTTCCGCTACAATCCTGATCTGAAGGTAGGCGACACTGTAGAAGTGTACGTAGAAAATCAGGAAGACAAAAAAGGCCAGCTCGTTCTGAGCCACAAGAAAGCCCGCTTGAGCAAGAGCTGGGAGCGTGTCAACGCAGCTCTCGACGGTGATGAAATCATCCAGGGCTACATCAAGTGCCGCACTAAGGGCGGTATGATTGTTGACGTATTCGGCATCGAGGCATTCTTGCCCGGTAGCCAGATCGACGTTCATCCTATCCGCGACTACGACGTATTCGTTGGCAAGACCATGGAGTTCAAGGTTGTCAAGATCAATCAGGAGTTCCGCAACGTAGTCGTTTCGCATAAAGCACTCATCGAAGCAGAGCTCGAGGCCCAGAAGAAGGAGATTATCTCCAAGCTCGAGAAGGGTCAGATACTCGAAGGAACTGTCAAGAACATCACCTCTTACGGTGTGTTTGTTGACCTCGGAGGTGTTGACGGACTCATCCACATCACCGACCTGTCTTGGGGCCGCGTAAGCGATCCGCACGAGGTTGTAGAGCTCGACCAGAAGATCAACGTTGTTATCCTTGACTTCGACGACGAGAAGAAGCGCATTGCTCTCGGTCTGAAGCAGCTCACTCCGCATCCTTGGGATGCTCTGGATGCCGAGCTCAAGGTTGGCGACCACGTTAAAGGCAAGGTTGTCGTTATGGCCGACTATGGTGCTTTCGTAGAGATTGCCCCCGGAGTAGAGGGTCTTATCCACGTAAGCGAGATGTCATGGAGCCAGCACCTGCGCTCTGCACAGGAGTTCATGCACGTTGGTGACGAGGTAGAGGCTGTTATCCTGACCCTCGACCGCGAGGAGCGCAAGATGTCGCTCGGCATCAAGCAGCTCAAGGAAGACCCATGGGAGACCATCGAGGTTAAGTATCCTGTTGGCAGCAAGCACACTGCTAAGGTTCGCAACTTCACCAACTTCGGTATCTTCGTTGAGCTTGAAGAGGGAGTTGACGGCCTGATCCACATCTCAGACCTGTCTTGGACCAAGAAGGTTAAGCATCCTTCTGAGTTCACACAGCAGGGTGCCGATATCGACGTCGTTGTTCTCGAAATCGACAAGGAGAACCGTCGCCTGAGCCTTGGCCACAAGCAGCTCGAAGACAATCCTTGGGACACCTACGAGACCATATATACTCCCGGATCTATCCACACCGGTAAGATTACCGAGGCGATGGACAAGGGTGCCGTTATCTCGCTCAACGAAGGCGGCGAGGGCTTTGCCACACCGAAGCACCTTGTCAAGGAAGACGGTTCTCAGGCTCAGAAAGGCGAGGAACTGCCCTTCATGGTTATCGAGTTCGTAAAGGACACCAAGCGCATCATCCTCTCCCACTCTCGCACATTCGAGGATGTGAAGGAAGAGCCCAAGGCCGCTGCCAAGAAGCGCGCTCCTAAGAAGGAGGCTGCTCCTGCTATCCAGAACGTTGCCGCAAGCACCACTCTGGGCGACCTCGACGTTCTTGCCAAGCTGAAAGCCGACATGGAGAAGGGAAAATAATCCTTTCTGAAAGCAACAAGTTATATTCTAAAGAGGTGGTATCACTGCGATACCACCTCTTTTTGTGTCTTGCCAGAAAGTGAAGCTGTTATAAACGAGTATCAATACTCAAGTTGTATCACTTTAATCTTTTGAAGTGGTTTTGATACGAGCGAAAAGCGTAGCTGTTTAATATAAAAAGTTATCTTGAGTCTACGCAAAGTTGTCGTAAGACAAGAAAAAGAAAAAATAACGTCAAAAGTTAAGTTTGTTCCAGGTAGTTGAGCATTCTTTCAAATGTTTTTATTATTTTTGCGTCGTCATGTTGCCTTAATAGGCACTTGACAGACATATTAGACAGCGCATTTTCGCTTTTCTGATTGCGTGAACTTGGACACTTCACAAATTGGCAGCTGCCAAATGATATTTCAGAAATGTGGGAAACGCTCTCTTGGTATGTATCATCGTTATATGCGATATACTGCCAAGCGGAGGAACGTTCCTATTCTGTAATATCAGGGAGTCCAAGCCCCACGCAAGCAGTATAGGCAAATGGTGACTCCGCTTTTCTTTTATGCCTTTCAAACGTAATATTTACCAGCATCGTAGGGTCGCAGATGCTTAGATTAAATTTCAAAAGAGATGAAAAAGTATTTTAATTTTATGGCATTTGCCATGGTGGCTGTTTTCAGCCTAACGTTTGTTTCGTGTGGAAGTGATGGTGATGAACCCGGGCCTTCAAGCTCATTATCGGAATATGTAGGCACATGGTCAACTATCACAGGCATAGCAGATGGTGAATTTGAGTACATTCAATTCAAATCTGATGGCAATTGTACACGTGTTCTCTACGATGAAGATGCGGAAAAAGGCTATGACGTTTTTTCTGGTACATGGGCTGTAAATGGTGATAAACTTACTATAAAGGAGACTTCAGTCATTGGGTCGCAGATGGCACAAATTCTCATTAAAACCGCCGCTGAGAACGGAGGTGTCACTTTGGCTTATGATATTGTAAAAAAAGAAAAGGATAAACTTATCATATCTTTATTAGGTATAACTTCAACTTTAGTAAAGGTTAATGATAACGTTATCAAAAAGTATCTTGATGGTGAAAATATTAGAACAGATGAAGATGCCTCATTCTCGTTTACAATCAACGGTAAGAACTATTACTATGGCGAAACATACACTTATCCAGGCATAGGATTGAAGATAAGTGTTTGACGATATAGCTAACACACATTCATAACATTAAATTTGAGAAGTAATGAAAAAAGTTGTTAGTTTTATGTTGGCTGTTGTAGCCATCGTTTGCCTCATGTCATGTGGAGGCAATTCCAAGAGTGAAAGCAACACAACGAGTGCAGATAAAATGCAACGGGAAGAGGATAATATCAATCTTGAAGATGGTAAAGCAGAATGTGATAATTCCAACACTGATGAGGGTGAGATGGTAGCAGGCGTATTGAAGAAAGGAAATTGGGCTTATTGCAATCCTACAGACCCAATGACGGATGAGGTGGTCAATTCTGCATTATGTATGTCAAATGAATCGCAGACAATCTGTGACCGAAGAACTCACCTCCAATTATACCTTAGTCACTTGCCAAGTGGAAGTAATGCTGTCTTTGTGCAAATTTCAGATGGTGTGTTACGACAAGACAAACTACCAATGATATATTTTAGATTTGATGGTGGAGTAGTTGATACCTTAGCGGTCATGGCAAATGGCGCAAAATCTCATTTAATACCAAATGAAAGGAAAGCAAACGACATCATCAACAACCTAAAAAAGTCCAAGAAATGTGCCATTAAGGTAGAAGCCCAAGATGGTGGAACAGCAACCTTCACGTTTAACACGGAAGGGTTAGAATGGAATTACTAACATTTAAATATTTGACATTATGAAAAAATTCTATTTAATGGTATTTGTGGCATTCTCTATTGCCATAAGTAGTTGCGACAATCAAGCCAAGCAACGAGAAATCGAAAAACAGCGTCAGGAAGATAGCATCCGTGTCGCAGAGAATGTCAAGAAAGAACTTGCGGAGAAAGAGGCCAAGGAACGTGCAGAACGTGAGGAACAAGAGGCAAAAAAACGTGCTGAACGTGAAAAACAAGAAGCGCAAGAACGTGCCGAAAGAGAAGCAAAAACTTGGACCGGTGCAAGTTCTGAGTCCGAACTTCGGCAAAAACTGAATGGAACGTCATGGTATATAAACCAAAGGGGACTTAAAAGGAAATTGGTTTTCTCAAATGGAACCTTAACTATGTACTCGTCATCGGATGGGGATTTCGATAGCGAAGGACACTATTATAATTCCTACGAAATTAAGTCGAAAGAGGGATACCTCTTTGTGTTCTTTGGATTTGACGAAGAGCACATGGCCGATAGAGACTTCGGAATCTGTTTTACTGATAGTAAGGCCATTTTTACTCAATTTGGAAAGCTAATTGGAGAATTATCTTTCATGGGTAGATAAACTTTTGCTTATTTCACATCTTACATTAGTCGGTCAGTAATGGCCGACTTTTATTTTGCGTGATATTTCCCGTTAATGTCATGCTCGCAAGTAGGCAAAAACTTCAAAATTTGGTGTTTCCGAGTGGGATTTACTTCGATAAGAACACACATGATTATCGAACCGAAACCGAGAACGAGGTATTTAAGACATTTCATTTGTTTTCAAGCAGTTGCAAGGATGGAATAGAAAAAGCGACAAGCGAAATTACTCACTTGTCGCCTTTTGTCGGGGTGACAGGATTCGAACCTGCGACCGCCTGGTCCCAAACCAGATGCGCTACCGGGCTGCGCTACACCCCGCCAACAGCTTTGTGTTAAGC
>ONLG01000005.1 GCA_900318625.1 uncultured Prevotella sp. | reverse complement strand
GGGAAGGCTTATATGGCTAATATGTCTTATGGGAAATATAAGGACTTATAGCCCTTATGGAGAGCCTTACGGCTCCCCTCCCTTGGGGAGGGGCGGGGGTGGGTCGGTAATATGGCCCATATTGGTGAGTAATATGGCCCATATTGGTCGGTAATATGGCCCATATTACTTGATGAAGACATGGTAGAGGAAAACGGGAATGACCTTGGCAGTGGTGTGGTGAAGGGCAGAACCCTTTACATTATAAAACTTTCCTCATTTCTTTCTTTGTTCGGAGATTTTTGTAACTCTGACTTCGTCGAAGTTACTGTCACTTGGCAATGCACGCAAAAAAAGTTTGCTTTTTATGCGTGCATTGCAATCTTTTTTGTGTAACTTTGAACACGTAACCGTTAAATGCTATAATAGTAATATGCCGCAAATAAGTTTTTTCTATGGAATCTACATCTGGATGAACTTTTCCGATCATCAACCTCCGCACTTCCATGCCTGGTATGGTGACTATAAGGTAATAGTGAACATCAAGGACGGAGTTGTGAAAGGCGAGATGCCGGGTAGGGCTTTGCGCATGATACTGGAGTGGCTTGAAGAGCATCGTGCTGAACTGATGGTTAATTGGGATAAAGCACAAAAAGGCGAGCCGCTTGATAAGATTGACCCTTTAAAGTGATGAGACAATGTTTTTAGAAGTAATCAAAGCCGAATATTTGGATGGCTTCAGACTGCTGTTGTGGTTCAGCAATGGGGAGCAGAAGATTGTCGACTTGAGCAATTCTCTGAATGGTACGGTCTATGCTCCTTTGAAGGATATTGAATATTTTAAGTGCTTCTCTATCAAGTTCAACACTGTTGAATGGGAGAATGGAGCAGACTTTGCGCCAGAATATCTTTATGAGATAGGTACGGCAGCATGAAGTATACCTATGCTTACGAGCATTGAGAAAGAAAGTAGAGTGAGCTCAGAGTACAATGTTGACATACTCTTCTTTTAATAGCGCACGCAAACTTGCATTGTTTGTGCGGTTGCGGGCATTGCCGATTGCCAAAAAACTATAACAAGTGTATGGGTTTTTAGTTTTTTTCACTACCTTTGCACACATAATGTATAAGAAAGGATTAGTTCTTGAGGGTGGTGCCCTGCGCGGACTGTTCACAGCCGGTGTCATGGATGTGCTTATGGAGCACGGTGTGAGCTTCGACGGACTGGTGGGCGTTTCGGCAGGAGCGGCTTTCGGATGCAACTATAAGTCGCGTCAGGCTGGCAGAGTGATACGCTACAACAAGCGCTTTGCCCATGAGTGGCGCTATTGCAGCTGGCGTTCGTGGTTCACCACGGGCGACATCTTTGGTGCCGAATATTGCTATCACTACCTGCCAGAGCATCTCGATGTGTTCGACACGAAGACGTTTGAGATGAATCCGATGGAGTTCTATGCTGTGTGTACCGATGTGCAGACGGGTGAGGCGGTGTATAAGCGGCTCATGGAGTGCGACTACGACTGCTACGAATACATCCGTGCATCGGCATCTATGCCGTTGGTGTCGCGCATAGTGAGGGTGGGAGATGAGTTGCTTCTCGACGGAGGAGTGGCCGACTCCATACCTTTAGAGTTCTTCCGCAGGCAAGGCTACAGCCGAAATGTGGTTGTGCTGACGCAGCCCGAGGGCTACCGCAAGAGCCACAACAGGCTGATGCCTCTGATGCGGGTCGCACTTCGCAAGTACCCCAACATGATTAGCGCACTCGACCGCAGGCATGAGATGTATAACCGGCAGCTCGACTACGTGGCACGTAGCGAGAAGCAGGGCGACACCTTGGTGATACGCCCCCGTAGGAAGCTCGAGATAGACCATCTGTCGCACAGCGAAGAACAGATGGAAACCGTATATCAGCAGGGCGTCGAGGAAGCTCGCCGCCGGCTGTCGGATATTAAGGCTTTCCTTGAGAGCTGAATGTTAGTTGTCTGATACTCAGAAGAAATATCAATATAAGCTACTTTATAGATATAAGCTATGCAATATAAGGTGACGTGCAGCAACTGCTCAGGGCAGTTCATCATAGAGGCGCAAGCCGGACAGACGGTGCAATGCCGTTGTCCGTTCTGTCAGAACGAAATGGTAGTGGCTCTGCCCGAAGCCGTGGAGCCGCCAACAGCTCCCCAGCAACCCCGTATGCCTCAGCGTCCGCTGCCCTCGGGACAGCCTAAGCGCAATGGGTGCTCATGGCAGTGGGGCGTGATAGCTGTGATATTGATTGCAGTTGTGGCCGCATTGGGGGGCTACCTGTGGCTGAGCAGCGTGCAGGCCGAACAAGACCGCGAGTGGGAGCAGCGCAGGCAACAGCAGCAGCTGAAAGCCCATTCCGACTCGTTGATGCGCATACGCGAGGCCGAGGAGGCGCGCCAGCGCAACGACAATATGCAGGAAGTGCGTGAGCGCAATATATCGCGCTTCATCGAAGCCTTCTACCTGAAGGCCGTGCTTACCCCACAGGGCGGCAGAGGCTATGAGCATTACCTCACAGCCCACTGCTTAGAGAAACTCACAACCATTGACGAAGGCGACTCGATACAGCCGAGGCGCACCGATGTGGCATGGCGTCTCTTCAGAACCGACTCGCAGCAACCCGACTATGAGACTATGCGCGGCAGGCTGCAGGTGGTGAGCGAGGGCGACGACTGGTACAGGGTGAGCCTCGTGGAGCGCGGACAGACCACATACCGCCATCTGAAGGTGAGCATTGAGGGCAGCAATATCCTTATCGACGATGTGAGATAGCTGCCGGCAAAAGTAAGAATAAGATAAAACCAACATAACTTAGCGAACTATGAAGCAAACAAAGATAGTATGCAGCATCAGCGACCGCCGCTGCGACCAGGACTTTCTGCGCCGGCTGTTTCTGGCTGGCATGAACGTGGTGCGCATGAACACCGCCCATGCCACTCCCGAAGGCATCAAGACGATAATCCGCAACACGCGTGCAGTGTCGCCACACATAGGTATTCTGATTGATACCAAGGGCCCCGAGGTGCGCACTACCAACGTTGCAGCCCCAATCAGCTATAAATCCGGCGACGTGGTGAAAGTGTTTGGTCGTCCGGAGATGGACACCACTCACGACATAGTGAACCTCACCTATACCGACATCGCCCGCGACGTGAAAGTGGGCGACCACCTGCTCTTCGACGACGGTGCCCTCGATATGCTCGTGATAGAGAACACGGGCCCCATGCTCGTGGCTCAGGTGCAGAACGAAGGTGTGCTTGGAGCGCGCAAGAGCGTGAACGTGCCAGGACAGCACATAGACCTTCCGGCGCTGACGAGCAAGGACCGAAAGAACATACTGCTGGCGATAGAGGAGGACATCGACTTCATTGCCCACTCCTTTGTGCGCTCGGCAGCCGATGTGAGGGCTGTGCAGGCTATCCTCGATGCCTACGATTCAGACATAAAGATTATCTCGAAGATAGAAAATCAGGAAGGAGTAGACAATATCGACGAGATAATTGAGGCTTCCTACGGCATAATGATAGCCCGCGGCGACTTGGGAATTGAGGTGCCGCTGGAGCGTATTCCCGGTATTCAGCGCGACATTATAAATAAATGTATACGCGCGAAGAAGCCGGTGATTGTGGCAACGCAGATGCTCCATACGATGATAAACAATCCGCGCCCCACGCGTGCGGAGGTGACAGACATAGCCAATGCCATCTATATGCGCACCGATGCGCTCATGCTCAGTGGCGAGACCGCCAGTGGCCGCTATCCGGTGGAAGCCGTTGAGACGATGGCCCAGATAGCCGAACAGGCCGAGCAGGATGCTCATCGCGAGGGCCACTTCTCACATCCGGTCTACGACGGCATCGAGCAGCGCGAGTATCTTGCCAAGTGTGCCATAGAAGCAACAGAATATCTGGGTGTGAAAGGCATCATCACCGACAGCAAGACCGGCCAGACGGCACGCCATCTGTCGGCTTTCCGCGGCCCCACGCCTATCCTTGCCATCTGTCTTCAGGACAAGACCCAGCGCTGGCTGAACCTCAGCTACGGCGTTATCCCGGTGTTGCAGAAACAGCAGGTGACAGCCGACTATCAGTTCTGTGCGGCTATTCGTATGCTGAGGCAGAAGGGATACCTGGGACTCGACGACAAGATAGCCTATCTGAGCGGTACGTTCGACTCGAAAGGCAATACCACGCTCCTGGAGATAAACCGTGTAGGCGACATCTTCGAGGACAAATATCGCTTCCATGTGTCGCGTAAACAGTAATAACAACAAAAACGATTGTATGAAGGATTTCAAGAAGAGAACCCTGCTGGCTCTGGTGCTGGCCATTGTGACTGCACTGCCAGCCGTGGCTCAGGAGCTGCGGTGGAAAATCGTGGACCAACAGACTGGCGAGGGTATTCCATTTTCCAGTGCCGTCTACAGAGGACACCATGTTTCTGCCAAAGCCGACTCGACAGGCTATTTGGTGATAGAGCGCCATGAGGGATGGACCATCACCATAAGTGCCGTGGGCTATCGCCAGAAGAACATCAAGATCAACTCCAAGGCCAAGGAAGAAATGGAGGTGAAGCTCGTTCCCGACTCCAGAAAGTTGGGCGAAGTGGTAGTCAAGACCAAGCGCAAGCGTGGCTACAGCCGTAAGAACAATCCGGCGGTGGAACTGATGAAGCGCGTGATAGAAGCCAAGAAACGCACCGACCTGAGCAACCACGACTACTATCGGCTGAACAAATACCAGAAGATAACGCTCTCTATCAACGACATCAAGCCCATTGACATGGACAGTGGCTTCTTCTCCAAGAAGCAGTGGCTGCTGGACCAGATAGAGACAAGTCCGTATAACGACAAGCTGATACTGCCGCTGTCGGTGGACGAAACGGTGTCGCAGCGCATCTATCGGAAGAATCCAAAGTCGGAGAAGAACATTATCATCGGTCAGCAGTCGAACGGAATAAACCAGCTCATTGAGACGGGCGACATCCTGAACACTGCCTTGAAGGATGTGTTCACCGATGTAGACATCTACGACGACTACGTGCGCCTGTTGCAATATCCTTTCCCGAGCCCGATAGGCAAGACGGCAATATCGTTCTACCATTTCTATATAGTAGACACGGTGAAGGTAGACCGCGATTCATGTTTCCACATGGAGTTTGTTCCGGCAAACATCCAGGACTTCGGTTTCCGTGGAGAACTGTATATACTGAAGGACAGCACGCTGCACGTGAAGAAGTGTGCCTTGAGCATACCCAAGCGAAGCGACGTAAACTTTGTAGACAATCTGCAAATCAGACAGGAGTACACCCAGCTGCCCAATGGCGAATGGGTGCTTTCTACCGACGATATGATGGTAGAGCTGTCGCTGGCAAAGATTTTCAGGCAGTTCCTTGTCACCCGAACGACGCGTCTTACCGACTATGCCTTCGACCCTTTGCCCGATAAGCTGTTCAAGGGTAAGGCCAAGGAACGGCGCGAAGCCGATGCCATGATGCGCGATGAGGCTTTCTGGAAAGAATATAGGCAGGTAGACCTGACGAAGAGTGAGTCGTCGATGGACGGCTTCATCAAGCAGATACAGAACCTGAAAGGCTTCAAGTTTGTGGCCTTCGGCATCAGGGCGCTGATTGAGAACTTTGTGGAAACAAGCCATCCGAGCAAGATTGACATAGGTCCTGTGAACACTATCATAAGCCGCAACTTCATTGACGGCTGGCGAACTCGTCTGAGTGCGCAGACCACAGCTAACCTGAACAAGCACTGGTTTGCTGCCGGATATATAGCGCGAGGCTGGGGAAGCCACAAGAACTACTACAAGGGCGAGCTTATCTATTCGTTCAAGAAGAAGGAGTATCTCCCACGCGAGTTCCCACGTCGCACGCTGTCGTTCCTCAGCACATACGATGTAACTTCACCTTCCGACAAGTTCATCCACACCGATAAGGACAATGTGTTCACAGCTTTCAAGTGGGCGAAGGTCGACAAGATGATGTTCTACAACCGTCAGCAGCTCAGCTTTGAGTGGGAAGAGGACTGGGGATTCAAGACTTTGGTGGCGTTCAAGACCGAGAAGAACGAGCCGGTGGGTGCCCTGACGTTTGTTCCGTTGAACAGTATCGACGGACTGAGCCGCACTATGCGCACCACCGAGCTGCGTGCCGAGCTGCGTCTGGAGCCCGGTCGCACCTACATCAACACCAAGCAGCGCCGAATACCCATCAATCTTGATGCCCCGGTGTTCACGCTGAGTCATACTATGGGTATCAAGGGTTTCCTTGGCGGACAGTATAACTATAATCTTACGGAGGTTGGAGTTTACAAGCGCTTCTGGATGGGAAGCTGGGGAAAGGTAGATGCCTATCTGAAGGCCGGACAACAGTGGAACACAGTGCCGTTCCCGTTGCTCATAATGCCGGCTGCCAACCTCTCATACATCATTCAGGACGAGACGTTCAACCTGGTGAACAACATGGAGTTCCTCAACGATCGATATGCAAGCCTTCATGTCAGCTGGGATTTGAATGGTAAGTTGCTTAACCGTGTGCCGCTTATCAAGCGCCTGAAGTGGCGTGAATACCTGGGCGTGAAGTGTCTGTGGGGCTATCTCTCGGACAAGAACAACCCATTCTTGCCGCAAAATGCCGGCTCCGATGTGCTGATGTACTTCCCAGAAGGCTGCTATGTGATGGACTGGCATCGTCCTTATGTGGAGATAGTGGCTGGTATTCACAACATCTTCAAAATCCTCCATGTGGAATACGTAAGGCGATTGAATTACAATAACCTGCCTACAGCCCACAAGCATGGTGTCCGCTTCATGGTTCGTATGACATTCTAAGGATGCCGGAAAGTACCAAGATGACAAATTCCCGTTCTTGAGAAACCAATCAGGGCGTACTCAAAACAATGAGTACGCCCTGATTGGTTGTGTTGGTTATTGGTGAATGGGTGTTTCGCGCAGGCTTATGCTTTTACTGCAATCTTCTCCACGCGGCGTGCATGGCGTGCGCCTTCAAATGTTGCGCTGAAGAAAGCATCCATAATCTTCTCAGCCGTCTTGTTGTCAATGAACCGTGCGGGCATAACGAGCACGTTGGCATCGTTGTGCTGGCGAATAAGCTCAGCTATGTCGCGGTTCCAAGCCAGACCTGCACGAACCTGCTGATGCTTGTTCAATGTCATGGCCATGCCCTCACCGCTGCCGCAGATGGCAATACCGGGATAAACCTCGCCGCTCTCAATGGCCTCGGCAAGGGGGTGAGCATAGTCGGGATAGTCAACGCTAATATCGCTGTTTGTGCCAAAATCCACTACAGGGTAGCCTTTGGCTTCAAGATATTGCATTACAAACTGCTTGAGAGGATAGCCGGCATGGTCGCTGGCAACGCCTACTTTCTTTACTTCCATAATAGTAAACTATTTTTATTGGTTAATGTATTTCATCACCTGTTCATATACATTCTCTGCTGTGAAGCCCAGTTTCTCGTCGAGAACGCTGAATGGAGCCGAGTAGCCGAAGCCTGTCATGCCCCATACTTTGCCCTTCAAGCCTACCAGACTCTCCATGGCGAAAGGAAGACCTGCCGTAAGGCTGAATTTCTTTGCTGCCTCTGGGAGAACCTTTTCCTGATATTCCTTTGACTGGCGGCGGAACAGTCCCTCCGAGGGAACGCTCACGATGCGAACCTTGATGCCCGATTTGCGCAGCAGTTCAGCACCGGCAATGAGCGTTGACACTTCTGAACCGCTGGCCAGAAGGATTACGTCGAATGTCTCGTCGCTGCCTTCCACGATGTATGCACCGCGGCGCACACCCTCGTAGTTGTTGCCTTCGGGAAGGCTCTTCACGTTTTGGCGTGAGCAGATTATCGTGGTAGGAGTGTCCATGTTCTCCATTGCCATTTGCCAGCAGACGGTTGTCTCGTCGGCATCGGCAGGGCGGAACACCCTTACTGAGTCGCGGCCACTGTGGTTCTGAAGCTTTTCCATAAGGCGGATCTGGGCTTCCTGTTCAACGGGTTCGTGGGTAGGACCGTCTTCGCCAACGCGGAAAGCATCATGCGAGAATATAAACTTTATGGGTACTTCCATCAATGCAGCCATGCGGATGGCTGGCTTCATGTAGTCGGAGAATACAAAGAATGTGCCGCATGAAGGGATAACACCACCATGCAGATACATACCGATGCACACACAAGCCATCGTAAGCTCGCTGACACCTGCATGGAGGAAACCGCCACTGAAGTCGCCGCGCTTGAATGAGCTTGATTTCTTGAGGAAGCCGTCGGTCTTGTCGCTGTTGGCAAGGTCGGCAGAAGAGCACATCATGTTGCCCACTTGCTCGGCCAAAAGGCTCAAGCAGGCCGAGGAAGCTGCACGAGTGGGAACATCGCGCTTCTGAACGAGTCCGCTCCAGTCAATCTGCGGAGCCTTGCCGGAGAACCAAATTGACATATTCTCGGCCTTTTCCGGGTTGGCTTCGGCCCATTCCTGTTCCTGAGAGTGACGTTTGGCTACGATTGTACGCAGTTCCTGATTGCGCTTGTTGTATATGTCCTGAACATCGGGGAATATGATGAAAGGATTTTCGAGGCTGCCGCCAAGGTTCTTCACGGTGTTGACGTAGGCATCGCCTCCGAGCGGTGCTCCGTGAGTGGCTGTGCAACGCTCGTAGCTCGAGCCGTCGGCACGCAGCGCGCCCTTGCCCATTGTGGTCTTTCCGATAATCAGCCAGGGACGACCGTTGTCGTTCTGCGCCTGAGACAGTGCCTGACGTATCTCGTCAACATCGTTGCCGTTGATGGTAAGAACGTTCCAATCCCATGCACGATATTTCATTGCGGTGTCCTCAGCACTCACTTCAGCACACTCTGTTGAAAGCTGAATGTCGTTGGAGTCGTAGAACATGATTAGGTTGCCAAGTCCGAAGAGGCCAGCCATGCGTCCGGCACCCTGCGAAATCTCCTCCTGGATACCACCGTCGGATATGTAAGCATAGATTTTATGCTGCATAACCTCGTGTCCCAGACGTGCTTCGAGCATCTTCTCAGCCATTGCTGCACCCACTGCATAGGTGTGACCTTGTCCCAATGGCCCTGAAGTGTTCTCGATGCCGCGCTCTACGTTCAGTTCAGGATGTCCCGGAGTGGGGGAGCCCCACTGCCTGAATGCCTTGAGATCGTCGATAGAATACTTTCCCTGCATAGCCAACACAGAGTAGAGCATCGGCGACATGTGACCCGGATCAAGGTAGAAACGGTCACGTCCTTCCCATGTGGGACGGTCAGGATCATAAACAAGGAATTCGGAAAATAGGACATTGATGAAGTCGGCACCACCCATTGCGCCTCCCGGATGTCCTGACTTAGCTTTCTCAACCATTGCCACGGTGAGCAGACGGATATTGTCTGCGGCAAGGTTCATGAGTCTATTGTCATTCTTCATTTTTACTAATGAGTGCTTAGTTTTGTGCAAAGGTAGTAAAAAGATTAGATAAATGGAGGAAAAGGTGTTGTTTTTCCCCCGATTAACAGATGTTAACTGAGAAAGGAAAGGTCGATGAAAAATTTAATGTTTTGCTGCTGTGGGTGTTGCAGCGGCTTCTAAAGTAGCTGGTTCAGGCAAGTATCACAGTGTTGCCGTCGTTGTATATCACCTCGTCGGCAAGCAGTTGCTCAAGAGCTTCGTCAATGATGAGGCTGTCCAAGGGCAGATTGGCCACCTCGCTTAGGTTGTGATGGCATCTGTCGGAAAGTAGTGCAGTAATCTGCTCCTTGGCTGGTTGCAGCATTTCTTCAGACATATAGTCCGACGAGTGGGAAAGACAGACATCGCATTGCGAGCATTTTGCGCTTTTCTTTTCTCCGAAATACGAAAGTAGTTGGCGACTACGGCATTTGCGGTCGTTGGCCGTGTAGTTGAGCATTGCAGTTATCCTGCGGGCGAATTGCTCCTTTCGATGCTCGTAGACTTCCTTGCTGATAATGATGTCGCAACCGTCTTCCCTGTCGCGCGTGTATTTTATAATAGGTATATTGCGGCGTGGAATGAAGTCGATGATGTGTTTCTTGCTCAGTGTTTTCAGCGCTTGATAGACAGCCGTGTGGCTAAGGTTGGCTTCTTGAGCCACAAAGCCTTCGTCTATGTAGTGGTAATCCACGAACAGTCCTCCATAGCTGCGCAGCAGTGCGGTGGTTACAGTCTCTTCGTCTTTTGAATTTTCGCCGAGGCGGTATAGCTCGTCGCGCGAGAGTATGAACTTTACGCGCGACTGGTTGTCCGGGTCTGGCTCGTATTCAATGTATCCGGCACGTTGAAGGATGGTCAGGGCCGCGTTTACCCGGGTGGGGAAGTGGCCGAAGGCGGTACAGAACTTGTCTATGTTGAACTCGAACGTGTAGCCCTCTCCGCTGCCTACGCCAATCTGGAAAAAGTAGGCCAGGTGGTCGTACACCTTTTTTATATAGTCTTTCTCAGGGAAAGTGTCGTCTATTCGTTTGAGTAGCTTGTGCCTGTCGCTGTTGTTGTAGAGCAAGACAGCATAGGCTTTCATTCCATCTCGCCCCGCGCGCCCCGCCTCTTGGAAGTAAGCCTCGATGGAGCTGGGCAGGTCTATGTGGATTACGGTGCGCACGTCGGGCTTGTCAATGCCCATACCGAAGGCATTGGTAGCCACCATTACCCTTATCTGGCCAGCCTGCCATTGGTCTTGCCGCTGTTCTTTAGTGCTGTGTTCCAGACCGGCATGATAGTAGGTTGAGCTTATCTCTTGTGATGCGAGCAGTTCGGCTATTTCCTTTGTGCGCTTGCGGCTTCGCACATACACTATCGAACTGCCTTGAGTGTTCTTCAGAATGTGTACCAGTTCGGCTGTCTTGTCGGCTGTCGTGCGCACCACGTAGGCCAGGTTGTCGCGCTTGAAGCTCATGCGGAACACATTGGGTTCCTTGAAGAGGAGCTGTTTCTGAATGTCGTCGACAACTTCCGGCGTGGCAGTAGCGGTGAGTGCCAGCACTGGAGCGTTGGGAATTATCTTGCGTATTTCTGCAATATGCAGGTATGAAGGTCTGAAGTCGTAGCCCCACTGGCTGATACAGTGGGCTTCGTCAACGGTGATGAAGCTCACCCTCATGCGCCTCACCTTCACCTGGAACAGTTCGGATGCCAGTCTTTCAGGCGAAATGTAGAGCAGTTTAACGTCGCTGAAGATGCAGTTCTCCAAGGTCTTCAGTATCTCGTCGTGGCTCATGCCCGAGTAGATGGCAACGGCATTGATGCCTCTGTCGCGCAAGTGCTCCACCTGATCTTTCATCAGGGCTATCAGCGGAGTGATTACTATGCACAGTCCCGGCTTAGCCAAGGCTGGCACTTGGAACGTCACCGACTTTCCTCCGCCCGTAGGCATCAGGCCCAGAGTGTCTTTCCCTGCTGTTATGCTGTCGATGATGTCCTTCTGTATACCCCGGAAGCTGTCGTAGCCCCAATACTTCTTCAGGATTGAAATCACGGTGTCAGTCCTCCTCCCTTGGTCTGATGGCTTCAATCTGCAACTGCATGGCACCGCGCTTGAACACGTTGTCCTCTATGGTATAGGCTATGTCGAACGAACGTTTCGACTTGATGTATCTTGCCGAGGCACTCTGTCCGAAGGCTATGCCGTTCATAACGTTGTTGGACTTGGAGTCTACCAGCTCCAGCTTGATGTGCTCCTGTTCGCGCCCAACGACCTTGCTCGTTCCGAAATCGTAGACTCCCTCGGTGGCAAACAGCGGTTTGGGGTTGCCGGGACCGAATGGTGCAAATTTCTTCAGGTCGCAGTGCAGGCGTTTTGTTATGTCGCGGAAATCAATCTTGGCATCTATGTCGAGCATGGCCTCGGTCTGTTCTGGCTGAATGTGCTCCTCCACGTACTGCTGGAAGCGGCGACAGAACTCCCTCACGTCGTCCCACCTTAGTGTGAGCCCGGCGGCATAGGTGTGTCCTCCGAAGTTGAGCAGCAGGTCGCGGCAGCTCTTGATGGCTGCATATACGTCGAAACCGGCCACGCTGCGAGCCGAACCACACGCCAGATTGTCGTCGCGTGTGAGCACCACGGTTGGGCGGAAATATATCTCGGTGAGCCTTGAGGCTACAATGCCTATCACTCCCTTCTTCCAGTTCTCGTCGAACAGGGTGATGCTGCTCTGGTGCTTCTGGCTTTCCAGACGTGCAACGATCTGGTTGGCCTCCTCGGTCATCTGTCTGTCAACGTCCTTTCGCTGCTCGTTGTACTCGTCGATGTGCTTTGCCGCTTTCAGTGCATTGGCAAAATCGCGTTCGACAAGCAGGTCTACCGACTCCTTTCCGTTCTCCATGCGTCCCGAAGCATTGATACGCGGGCCAATCTTGAAGATGATGTCGCTCATCGACAGCTCCCTGCCTCCCAGCCCGCAGATGTCAATGATGGCTTTCAGGCCGATGCTTGGGTTCTGGTTGAGCTGTTTCATTCCGTGGTAGGCCAGTATCCTGTTCTCGTCGACCACCGGCACAAGGTCGGCGGCTATGCTCACGGCACAGAAGTCGAGTAGCGGAATAAGGCGTGAGAAGGGTATGCCGTTGTTCTTGGCAAAAGCCTGCATGAACTTGAAGCCCACTCCGCAGCCGCACAGTTCCTTGAAAGGATACGGGTCGTCTGCACGCTTGGGGTTCAGTATGGCTGCTGCTGGCGGCAACTCCTCGTCGGGAACATGGTGGTCGCAGATGATGAAGTCGATACCCTGTTCCTTGGCATAGGCAATCTCTTCGATTGCCTTTATGCCGCAGTCGAGGATTATAATCAGCTTCACGCCTGTTTCCCGGGCATAGTTTATGCCTTTGCGGCTCACTCCGTAGCCCTCGTCGTAGCGGTCGGGGATGTAGTAGTCGATGTTGGAGTAGAACTGGCGCAGAAACTTATACACCAGCGCTACTGCCGTGCAACCGTCCACATCGTAGTCGCCGTAGACAAGGATGCGCTCCTTGCGCCCCATGGCATCGTTGAGCCTGTCTACCGCAAGGTCCATATCCTTCATCAGGAACGGATTTATCAGGTCGGCAAGCTGCGGACGGAAAAAGCGCTTGGCCGCCGACTCGGTGGTGATGCCACGCCTGATGAGGAGCATGGCAAGCACGGGGCTGATGCTCAGCTTCTCAGCAAGCTCGTTGGCCGACTGCTCTTGGGAGGGGGTTGGAGGTTGATAATTCCATTTGAATTGCATTATATATATCTTTCTTTTTTTATTTCCGCTGCTATAGTTGAGGACATTTGCCCCCAATGTAATTTGCTTGTAAAATTACTAATAACCATGTAAAGTAAAAAAAAAGCAGTGTTTTTTTTAAGTTTTTTCACTTATAACAAAAACTTTGTATACCTTTACCGCCGGTTACGCTCGCACTATAGTACAAATGATGTCTCAGTCAAACTATGAAGGTTGGGATTTCTTGAATACTTGGAAGATTACGGAGGGAAAGACTTACTTTGTGGAGAGCCTTTTCAATGTCTTTGCGCCATCTTCTACAAGTTTCTCACCACCCAGTTTTATTTCTATGAGTCCGTAGCTGCCATTACGCAGATGAACAACGGCATCGCACTCCAATCCGTTTTTGTCGCGTTTTCATCACGACGGTTGGCGGTTTCTCATTACGGCAGTTGGCGATAAAACAAGCGGTGCCTGCCCATAGTTGACGTGGGCAGGCACCGTATTGATTAGGCAACTCTTTGCCAGAGTGCTTCAGAACCTAAATATATGTTCTTTTGTCCTTCTGTCCTAACACGGATATTGTTCTGTTCTAAGCCAGATGTCCTTCTGTCTTAACGCAGATGTCCTTCTGTCTTAGATACCGAGTTTCTTGCGGATGTCCTTAGGTATGGCGTTCTTGTTTACCAGGAAGTCCATGGTTTTGCCGGCAACGAAGGCTTTTGTCATGTACCAGATGCCCTTGTAGTCGCCATACTCGCCCCACGAGTTCTTCACCATATAGTATTCCTTGCCGTTCTGGTCCTTTGCCAGACCGAAGATGTGCATACCGTGGTCGTCGGTCAGTTCCCAGTTGTCGAAGCCGTCCTGACGGTATTGCTGTGTGGGAACAACCTCAGGCGCGTCGACACCCAGCTCCTCCATCTTGTTCTTCTTCTCCGAAGCCGAGAGCTTCAGCCAGCGTGCGGCATCGCTTCCTGAGAGCGACTGAGCCTTCTTCTGGTCGTAGAGCACGCCCAGGCCCTTGCGTGTGAAGCCGTCTTCGCTCACGTCACCGCCCCAGGCAATGGTGTAGCCGTTGTCGAGGGCATTGTCGATGATGCGCATCATCTCGTCCATAGGCACGTTGTAGCTCTGGTCCCAGCGCCAGTTGTCCTGCACTTCCACAGCAAACTTGGTGTAGAAGGGGTGGTGCGTGTAGCTTGTTATGCTGACATAGTCGTCGAGGTTGATGCCCAGCGAGGCCATAAACGATTTCGGGGTGTAGGTCTTGCCTTCGTAGACAAAAGTCTCAGGTGCTTCTCCCAGATAGCTGTCGATGATGCCCTGCAGACCTTTCTTCCACTGGTTGCTTATTTTCTTGGCCTTGTTCTTGGCCACAGCGTTCACGTATGGCTCCATTACCGAGAAGAACTCGTTGAAGTTTGCCAGCGAGTCGCCCTGCATAGTGCCCGGCAGAGGCATTGCTGTCTCGGGGCAGATGCCGTGCTCTTTCATTATTAGTAGCACGTCGCCGGCACTTCCTCCCTGTGAGAACTGGCTGTCGCCATGCATACGCACGGTGAGCACGGCGCGCTCCATGTAGTCCTTGTTGGCTATGAACATCTCGCAGAGGTCGTAGGTCTTGCCGGTTTTCTTGAGTATCTCGCTCTCAAAGAACGACAAGGTGGAGTATGCCCAGCAGGTTCCCGAACGGTTCTGGTCCTTGATGCTGGTTATGGGAAGCTCCTTGATGGTTGTGAACACGGGCTTGCGGCTGTCGGCAGAGTCCTTTTTCTCCTCAGCCTGCACGCCAATAGTCGATGCGGCTAACAGTGTTAATAATAACAGTTTCTTCATAAGGTTTTATACGTTTTTTATGTTTTCCTTTGCGAAGTTAATACTATCTCTGCAAACGGCAAAATAATTGCCGCATATTTTTGCCCCCGGCGTTTTCCCTTTGATTTCCTATGCTCAGGCAATATGGCCCATATTGGTCGGTAATATGGCCCATATTGGTTGGTAATATGGCCCATATTGGTAGCCCCCCACAATTCCCCCAAAGGGGGGAAGGCTTATATGGCTAATATGTCTTATAGGACTTATAGGTCTTATAAGCCTTATGGGAGAGCCTTTTGGCTCCCCTCCCTTGGGGAGGGGCGGGGGTGGGTCAGTAATATGACTCATATTGCATTTTGGTCTGGGTAAAATAATCCTGTGCTTCTGTATAATAAAAGCACAGCAGGGCGCGTTATAGAAATGAAGTATATAGTTTATCAAACCCCAGTAGCCTATGTTCAATTTTACACAAGAAGATTATTCACCTTCGGAAAGCACCCTTAACGTTATTCGGCAGATTGCTTACACCTACCGTGTATTCAATCAGAATGGTCAAATCAGTTCTTATTGCTTAAACTGAAATGGAGAAGAAAACGCTTGTCTCGCCCTCGCTTCTGTCGGCAGACTTCCTTAATCTCGGAGCCGAGATTGACATGATAAACCGCAGCGAGGCCGACTGGCTTCACCTGGATGTGATGGATGGAGTGTTCGTACCAAACATTTCGTTTGGCTTTCCGGTGCTCCAGGCCGTGAACAAAGTGTGCAAGAAGCCCCTCGATGTGCATCTGATGATTGTCCATCCAGAGCATTACATCAGTCAGACTGCCGCTGCCGGTGCGATGATGATGTGCGTTCACTATGAGGCTTGCACCCATCTGCACCGCACTTTGCAGGAAATTCATCAGGCTGGAATGAAGGCCGGAGTTGCCCTCAACCCCGCAACGCCGGTCGGTGTGCTCGAAGACATAGTGCAGGATGCCGACATGGTGTTGCTGATGAGTGTCAATCCCGGTTTCGGCGGCCAGTGCTTCATCGAGAACACCATAGCCAAGGTGAAGCGCCTGCGCCGTATGCTCGACGAGCAAGGCAGCAGTGCCCTTATCGAAGTTGACGGGGGAGTGCAGGCCGAGACAGCTCCGCGCCTTGTTGAGGCTGGAGCCGACGTGCTGGTGAGTGGCAGCTACGTGTTCCGAGCCGCCGATCCTGTTGCCACGATTGCTTCGCTGAAAGCTCTTTGACTGGCAGATAGCTTGCCTTAGGCTATCTGCAGTGCTATGTTGTGGGCCTTTGCCATGCGGCGAAGGTTCAGTATGGCATAGCGCATACGTCCCAGCGAGGTGTTGATGCTCACCTCGGTGGTTTCTGCTATCTCCTTGAACGACATTCCCTGGAAGAACCTCATGTAGACCACTTCGCGCTGGGGAGCAGGCAGATTGTTCATCATCTTCTTCACGTCGGAAAGCACCTGCAGTCTCACGAAGTCGCTCTCGATGCTGTCTTGCAGCACTTCGTGCGAGCTGATGTTCGACAGGTCGTTGTCTTTAGCCACCTCCACCATGCGGTCAATGCGCTGGTCGCGGTACCAGTCCATGATTACGTTGTGGGCAATACGCATCACCCACGCGCCGAACTTGCCGCTCGGCGTGTAGCGTCCTTGCTGTAGCTTCATCACTACCTTGACGAATGTCTCCTGAAAAATATCGTTGGCCACGTCTTGATCGTGGACTACAAAGAGTATATAGGAAAACAATTTGGACTGATTTCTTGATAAAAGCAAATCAAAAGCCTTGTTGTTGCCTTGAACATACTGCATTGCCAACTCTTCGTCGGTCATCTGCGACAGATTACTCATTGCTTAATGTTTTATTTGTTTTTTCTTATAAGTAATGGTGTTCGATAGGCATTAAGTTTTGGTTGAAATCTTTTATCGCTGCAAATGTAATAAATCTTTTTTAACAACCAAAAATATTTTGCCTCAACTGCATATTTACTGCAAACACACGGCAACCTTGCAAAAAAGTTTTTCTTTATTTTGCGGTGTACGCAAATTAGCGTACTTTTGCACAAACAAATATGTTTTGCGCAAAAATAAACTACTATGGTGAAGATAACTAAGGAGGCCGCACTGGAATATCACTCCAATGGAAGGCCGGGAAAGATTGAAGTTAAACCTACCAAACCCTATCACACACAGACAGACTTGTCGTTGGCCTACTCACCGGGAGTGGCCTTCCCCTGTCTGGAGATACAGCAGAACCCCGACGACGTGTATAAATACACCGACAAGGGCAACCTCGTGGCTGTCATCTCGAACGGAACGGCTGTGCTCGGACTGGGCGACATCGGTGCGATGAGCGGCAAGCCGGTGATGGAAGGAAAGGGGCTGCTGTTCAAGATATATGGTGGCGTCGACGTCTTCGACATCGAGATCGACGAGAAAGACCCCGAAAAGTTCTGCGAGGCGGTAGAGAAGATTGCTCCCACGTTCGGAGGAATAAACCTCGAAGACATCAAGGCACCTGAGTGTTTCGCCATTGAGGAGCGGCTCAAGCGCACGCTCGACATTCCCGTGATGCACGACGACCAGCACGGAACGGCCATCATCTCGGCTGCCGGACTGAAGAACGCCCTCGAAGTGGCTGGCAAGGACATCGAGAAAGTGCGCATAGTTGTCAACGGTGCGGGTGCGGCAGCCATCTCGTGTACCAAGTTATATATGGCTCTCGGTGCCCGAAAGGAGAACATTCTGATGATTGACTCGAAGGGAGTAATCACCAGCGACCGCGAGAAACTCACTCCGCAAAAGGCTTTCTTCGCCACCGACCGCCGCGACGTACACACTCTCGAGGAGGCCATCAAGGGTGCCGACGTGTTTGTAGGACTCTCGAAAGGCAACATCCTCAGCCAGGACATGATACGTTCGATGGCCGACAAGCCGATAGTCTTTGCACTGGCAAATCCCGTTCCTGAGATTTCATACGAGGATGCCATGGCGGCGCGCCCCGATGTGCTAATGTCTACCGGACGTAGCGACTATCCCAACCAGATAAACAACGTCATTGGTTTCCCGTATATCTTCCGCGGAGCACTTGATGTTCATGCCCGCGCCATCAACGAAGAGATGAAGATGGCTGCTGTTCTGGCTATTGCCGACCTGGCAAAGCAGACCGTTCCCGATGTGGTCAACGAGGTTTACCACGTCAACGACCTCACTTTCGGTCCCGACTACTTCATTCCGAAACCCGTAGACCCGCGCCTCATCACCGAGGTCAGTGCCGCCGTGGCCAAGGCTGCCATAGAGAGTGGTGTGGCCCGACGCATAATAACCGACTGGGATGCCTACAAGGAGAACCTGCGACAGCTGCTCGGACAGGAAACCAAGCTCACCCGCAACCTCCATGCCACGGCTGCCCGTCATCCGCAACGCGTGGTATTTGCCGAAGGAGGCCACACCACGATGATGAAGGCGGCTGTGCAGGCCAAGCAGGAAGGCATCTGCCACCCCATACTTCTGGGCAATGTGGACCGCCTGAACCGTCTGGCAAACCGCCTGAAGCTCGACCTTACCGACATACAGATCATCGATATGCGCTCCGACCAGGAGCAACGCCGCCGTGCTACATACGCCAAGCATCTTGCTGAAAAGCGCGCACGTCAGGGCTACACCTTCCAGGAGGCTTACGATAAGATGTATGAGCGCAACTATTTCGGTATGATGATGGTAGAGTGTGGCGATGCCGATGCTTTCATAACGGGTCTTTACACCAAATATTCAAATACCATCAAGGTGGCTAAGGAGGTGATTGGCATACGCCCGGAGTACAATACGTTTGCCACGATGCACATTCTGAACACGCAGAAGGGTACGTTCTATCTTGCCGATACACTGATTAACCGTCACCGCGACAAGGATATTCTTGTCGACATTGCACGCTTGTCGGCCCACAGTGTGCGCTTCTTCAACGACGAACCGCGAATAGCTATGCTCAGCTACTCTAACTTCGGCACCGACGAAGACGGCTCGCCGGCTAACGTACACGAAGCTGTGGCAGAGATGCAGCGACGTTATCCCAATCTGGCTATCGACGGAGAGATGCAGGTCAACTTTGCTCTTAACCGCGAGCTGCGCGACGACAAGTATCCGTTCACACGCCTGAAGGGACTCGATGTCAACACTCTGGTGTTCCCGAATATGTCGAGTGCCAACGGAAGCTACAAGCTGCTGCAGGCTCTCGACCCCGACATCGAAATCATTGGCCCCATTCAGATGGGACTGAACAAGCCTATCCACTTCACCGACTTTGAGTGCTCGGTGCGTGATGTGGTTAATATCACGGCTGTGGCAGTGCTTGACGCATACGTGGAGAAAATCAAGAAGGCCACCGGCGCAACGCGAGTATATCGCGAATAAGCTGCTGCCTGCAAAAGTTTAGGGCTTATAAGGTTTGTCAAACCTTATAAGCCCTTTCTTTTTTTAATATGTCTTATAGGACTTATAGGCCCTATATGTCATATACAACCTATTAGTCTTATTGGCTGAAACTACTTTTCTGTCACCGGGAAAACCGTGACTCTCAGCTCCGTTGCGCCGTAGGGAACAAGCTCGATGGTCTTTGTCTGTGGCTTGCCGCCGCTGGCAGGTGTCAGTTTGCGGGCATCTTTCAGCTCGGGAGTGAAGCGGTCTTCGTCGAGAGGCCATGCTATCTCTGTAGCATCCACGCTGAAACGCAGCGGTGTCTGGCTCTTGTCGAACGGGAAGCCGGTTGTTAAAGCAGCCTGACGAGTCGGTCTGGCATCAGCCGAAAGGCCATACTGCCAGCTTGCGGCAGGTTTCATAGACCAGCACTTGAACTCCGGGTTCTCTGGCCGCTTGCCGTTCATGTTGGCATAGGTTACGGTGTCTTCCTCGCAGAGGGTTGCCACAGGATGCGAAAGCACCAGAGGGCCATAGCTGAAATAAACTCCGTAGGGCTGCCAGGCCGTTTTTTTCACCTTCATAGGCAGGCTGAGCTCCACCACGTCGCCGTCGCTGAACTCTCTTTCGACGCGCACAAAGCCTTTGTCCTGACGGCAGTCAGTCGTCGGTTTGCCGTTGATGCTGATGCTGTAGCTGTCGCACCATCCGGGAATACGCAGCATGAGGGGCAGCTTTATGTTGCTGTCGGCTGCAAAGCGGAAGCGTATTGTCTGGCTGAATGGATAGTCGGTGTCCTCGGTGATGGTGTAGGAGTGGCCTTCGGCGGACGTTCCGCTGAAGGTCGAAGGGCCGTAGAGGGCTGCCACCACCTCACCGTCGTCGCTCTTGAGCCACATACGCGACACGTAGTTTGGCAGCAGGCGGTGGATGTTTCCCGAACAGCACTCCGTCTCGTGCGTGGGGCGATAGGCCATCCACGTAGAGCCGTGCTTGAAGTGGTTGTTGTTTGATGTGCCGGTGGCTATCACCTGATTCACTGACGAGAAGTATTGCAGCGACCTGAAGTCCTTGGTTATGGCACCCATGCCGGCGTTCATCACGGCTTTCTCAATCATGTCGGCCCACTGGCCCTCGCCCGTAGCCATGAGGAAATAGCCCAGTGTCCACGTGAAGTCAACGATGTCGCACGTCTCATGGCTGTGTATGGGATTCTTTCCGGCAAGATGCTCGGCGCTCGAAGGCACCCCGTCGGGCAGCAGGTGGTCGTCGGTGAGCTTCTTCATGGCCCGTCGCGCCAGCGAGAGATAGCCCTCCTCGCGCGTGTACATATATAATATTATAGGTAGCTTGAGCATTTCGCAGCACGTCACACCGTGCATCTTTAGCGGCTTGTCGTTCAAGATGGCTTCGGCATCGAGTGCAAATCCCCCCAGCGAATAGGCTTCCTTGGCCATCTCGAGTAGCTGGCGGTTGCCCGTTTGCGAGTAAGTCCAGAGCAATCCTTCGATGTTCACGATGTTGCGGTCGTGCGAGAAGTCCTTTGGTTGGTAGCCCAGAAAGTGGCGTTCCAGCACTTTGGCAATGCTGTCGGCACCCCGATACTCGCTTTGGGCCTGCATGGCGCGGAAGAAAACAGCCATCGGCCACATGTTGTTGCCCAGCGAGGCATTGCCCAGACGACCGTCTGCCGTGGCATGACGAATGGTATAGTCGATGCCCAGTTCGCCTTTCGCAATCAGCGCGCTGTCGCCCAGCAGGTAGCCGAGGCGCAGAAGGCCGTCGGTGTAGTAGGCCGTCTGCTCGTACCGCCACCAGTTTGAGCCGTAGCTTTCGGTGTTTCGCGAAATCTCGCCGGCCCATAGACACGAGTTGTAGGGGTAGGAGAGTGCTTCGGGATGGCCTGTCAGCCCGCTGTTCTGGCGGTTGAGCATCTCCAGTAGCCACCCTTTGGGCTTGATGTTAGCTATTTGTCCCTCGCGCAGGGGAGTGCCGGCAGCAAGGCTGAGCAACTGGCAAAAGAGACAGCTCAGCACCATCGAAATCAATCTTTCAGTCATATTTAGTTCTGTTATTAAGGTTTTAATTTCGGCAAATATAAGAAATATTTTTCAAATATAAGAAATATTTTTCAAAATATTTTGTTTTTGTCGGATTATTACATTACTTTTGCACTCGCTTCTTCTGATAGATGCCAAAGCAAAGTTGCCGATATGGCTCAGTTGGTAGAGCAACGCATTCGTAATGCGTGGGTCCCCGGTTCGAGTCCGGGTATCGGCTCTTTCTGAAGAAAGCATTTCCTGAAAAGCTCCGAGGCCGCTTTCTGATTGCCCTCGCCGAGCTTTCTACTCTCAACAGCCAAGGCGGGATTAGCACATCGGTAGTGCAGCGGCTTCCCAAGCCGCGGAGGTGGGTTCGACTCCCATATTCCGCTCAACCCACTGAAATCCGTTTTGCAGACGGATTTTTTTGTTTATATCACCTTTTAGGCTTAATTTTGCGGCGCAAAAGCATAACACGCAGATACAAGTATTAGTAAAAATGTATATTTCAGGAGTTTATTCGGTGTTGCTGCTGGTAGTCAGCAACATCTTCATGACACTGGCCTGGTACGGTCATCTCAAGCTTCAGCAGACGGGAGTGTCGGCCCACTGGCCCATGATAGGGGTGATAGCGTTCTCTTGGATGATAGCTTTCTTCGAGTATTGTTGCCAGGTTCCGGCCAACAGACTGGGCTTCGTGGACAACGGCGGACCCTTTACGCTGGTGCAGCTGAAGGTAGTTCAGGAGTGCATATCGCTCATGGTGTTTGCCCTTATCGCAAATATAATGTTTCAGAACCAAGGACTTCACTGGAACCATGCTGCTGCATTTCTCTGCATTATAGCAGCTGTCTATTTCGTTTTCATGGATTAACCACAGCAGGAGACGGCACTCATGGACGACAAAAGCTGCGGAATGGCGATGCGGCGCGTGCGCAAGCGGTTCGAGAAAGCGCTGAAACAGTATTCCCTCATTGCCGACGACGACAAGATACTCGTAGGCTTGTCGGGTGGCAAAGACTCTTTGTTGCTTCTCGATTTGCTCGCGAACAGGAGTCGTGTGTTCAAGCCGCGCTTCACGGTGGGAGCCATCCACGTGCGCATGGAGAACATTTCCTACGAAAGCGATACCACTTATCTCGAGCAGTTCTGCCAGAGTAGGGGAGTAGCCCTGCACGTGGCAACCACGAGCTTCGACCCCGAAAGCGACCGGCGCAAGCAGCCATGCTTCCTCTGTTCCTGGTATAGGCGCAAGCAGCTCTTTGCTTACGCACAGGCTAACGGCTACAACAAGATTGCTCTGGGCCACCATCAGGACGACGTAGTCCACACTGCACTGATGAACTTGCTCTACGAAGGCCGCTTCGCTTCCATGCCGCCGAAGCTGGAGATGCGCAAGATGCCCCTCACTGTCATCCGTCCGCTCATTCTGGTTGAGGAAAACGACATCGTTGCCATAGCCGAAGCCGAGGACTACAAGAAGCAGAACAAGCAGTGTCCATACGAGAAAGCCACCCGGCGGAGCGACATTGCTGCCCTGTTCCGCCGTATGGAAGAGCTCAATCCCGAGGCGCGCTATTCCATCGTCCATGCTCTTGATTACTAATATGGCCCATATTGGTCGGTAATATGGCCCATATTGGTCAGTAATATGGCCCATATTGGTGACTCATCTCAATCTCCCCATAGTTGGGAGTGGCATATTCGCCTTATAATACCTATGTGCCTTATATGTGTTATAGGTCTTATGATAAAGCAATCACGGCTGCTCGGGGAGCCGTTTTGCCCCGAAAAAGACGATATTATTTTGAAAGTTACATGCTAAGTAGTACTTTTGCATAACTTATGAGAATAGATATTATTACCGTGTTGCCCACGATGATCGAAGGCTTTGTGGGCGAATCAATACTTGCCAGGGCGCAGAAGAAGGGTCTTGCAGAGATACATCTGCACAACCTTCGCGACTACACGACCGACAAATGGCGGCGTGTTGACGACTATCCATACGGCGGTTTCGCCGGCATGGTTATGCAGTGCGAGCCTATCGACCGCTGTATCACCGAACTGAAGAGCCAGCGCGACTACGACGAAGTGATCTTCACGTCGCCCGACGGCGAGCAATTCAATCAGCACGTGGCCAACGAGCTGTCGCTGAAAGAGAACCTGATAATACTCTGCGGGCACTACAAGGGCATTGACCACCGCATCCGTGAGCATCTCATCACTCGCGAAATCTCGATAGGCGACTATGTGCTCACGGGCGGCGAACTGGCAGCAGCGGTGATGGCCGATGCCATAGTGCGTGTGGTTCCGGGCGTGATAGGCGACGAGCAGAGTGCCCTGAGCGACTGTTTCCAGGACGATATGCTCTCAGCACCCATCTACACGCGCCCTGCCGACTATCGTGGATGGCGCGTGCCCGACGTGCTGCTCAGCGGCAACGAGGCAATGATAAAGCAGTGGGAGTTCGACCAGGCTATGGAACGAACCCAGAGGCTGCGCCCCGACTTGCTGAGAAAGAAGAAGTAGAATGTTTCTTGAGCAGAAAAGGCTACCTGCCTACCGATTGCTTGTAGGCAAGTAGCTTTTTCAGATAGTCGGTCTTTGCATCCACGAGCTTGTCGTGCGCCTGCTGATAGAGCAGCTGAGCCTGCAGCAAGTCGGTCATTGTGGATGTGCCGGCCTTGTAGAAGTCACGGTTCAGGCGCAGATTCTCCTCGGCCTGAGCAATGCTTTTCTGTGCTATTTCAATCTGTTTGTATGCCAACACCATGTCGTCCCATGACTGTTGCATACGTATCTTGAGCAGTTGCGACTTGTCCTCCAGCTCTTCGTTGGCGTTCTGGAGTTGCAGTTTGCGTCGTTTGATGGCATGAGAGCCACCCCACCATTGCATGATAGGCACGCTTACGGTTGCGAATATCAGGCCGTTGGTCTGGTTGCGGTTGAACAGGTTGCTATAGTTGTAGCCCGCTCCCACTGCCACCGAAGGCAGATTTTGCCCCACGGTCATCCTGTGTTGCAGGCGGGCAGCCTCCACC
The DNA here is from genome assembly GCA_900318625.1 of uncultured Prevotella sp. GTDB lineage: Bacteria > Bacteroidota > Bacteroidia > Bacteroidales > Bacteroidaceae > Prevotella. Next base: position 63,083 of record ONLG01000005.1, on the reverse strand, counting down.
TGCTTCTCCAAAAGCTGGTATTCAGGAGTCAGCGCGAGCGCACCGTCGTGGTCGGCTTTCAGCGAAAGGGGCGACGGAAGCTCCTCGCTGCCGCTCACGGCAAAGGCCGTGTCACGCAGTCCGCAGTGTTGGGCGAGAGTCAGCTTGAGTATGGCTGCGCCGTTGAGTGCTTTCAGCTGCTGACTCTCAATGTCGTTCTGGCGCAGCTGCACCTGCAGCAGGTCGTTGCGCATTGCCACGCCAGCCTTGACAGCCATCGCCGCGTCGCTTTCAATCTGTGCGAGCATCTGGCTGACGCTGTTCAGGGTGCGCAGCTTCTCGTTGAGGCTCACCAGCTTCAGGTAGTACTGCCACGTCTTGGTGTCAACCTCGTTCTCCGACATCCTCAGTTGCAGCCGACTGACGTCTTCGCCCACTCTTGCCAGCTTGTTTCCGTTCACTATCTGTCCGCCCATGAACACCGGCTGCACCGCCATGACACCTGCTGAGACACCTTTCTTCAGCATTGAGAATGTTATGGGCTGTATGAACTGGTCGAGCGTGGATGGCGGAACAATCTCCCGTATCTTTGCGGCTATGTCTGCAGGCAGCAGTTCCATAGGCTCGATGTCTATCTGCACCATTTTCTTGTTTGAGTTGAAGGCCAGTCCCGTGGCCATCACCTGCGGAAAGAACTTGGTGAAGGCTTCGCGCCGCTGCTGGTGGGCTGCATCGATGTTGCGCCGCGCCACAGACAGCGTGGCGTTGTGGCTCTGTGCCGAGTCGCAAAGCTGCTCCAGCGTGTAGGTCTGCTGCGCCGAGGCAGGGCCGGCGGCAGCGGCTGCAAGCAGCAGGGTAGTTATCGTTTTCCTCATGTTGTACTTTCGCTTGATTATAGGTTTGTATTCTGTTGATATACTGACGTTTGTCTGACTGGCTATTTGAGCGAAACCTTCCAGTAAACCACGGGCAGCACGCTCACAACCATAATCAGCGAGCCGATGCCGCCGGCAAAGATGGTTACTCCCACGGGCATCCAGAACGACGACTGGGCCAGAATCATCGGTACCACGCCCACGGCAGTGGTGGCAGTGGTAAGGAAGATGGGCACCATGCGCCGTCGTCCGGCATCGTAGGCGGCCTGCCGCACGGCCTCGTTGTACTCGCGTCGGTAGGCTTCCTTCATCTCGTCATTCACTTCTTCGGGCCGCGGATGGCTCTCCACGAACCTCCTGACAAGGTCGTTGGCGTGCTCGAATATCAGTATCTCGTTGCGCATGATCATTCCCATGAGCGTAATGAAGCCCATCACAGAGGTCAATCCCAGCGTGCGGTTCATCAGTCCGAGTCCCAGCAAGGCTCCCGGCAGCATCAGCGCCAGTGATATCATGCAGACGGAAGTGATGCCGTACTTCTTGAAATTGGCCAGGAGGAAGAAGAAAATGATAATCATCGCAATCCCTACACCGCCGAATATCTGCGGCAGAGCTTCGCCGTCGTATTCTATTTCGCCACCCACCTGGCTGCGCACACCCTCTGGCAGCCTCACGTCGTTGTGCATGATGTCGGCCACCAGCTGCTCCACCTTCGAGGCATAAGCCCCGTGAGCCAGCTGTGCCGTCACCGTGAGGCATCGCTCGCCGCCCCTGTGCATGATGCGCGTCTCGCTCCATTGCGGCTCAACCCTTGCCACCTGTCGCAGCTTAACAGTGGCATTGCCACCCGAGGAGCCTCCCAGGAAAGTGGGCAATGCCGTCGAAAGCATTGTCTGAGAGGTGCTTAATCCCAGGTTCTGCACGTCGGAGAATGTGAGGTCGGCACTGTCCTTCATCACCACGGGCAGCTCGTAGTCGCCTTCCCACACCTGTCCCACGCGGGTGTTGCCCGTGAGCGAGCTCAGGGCAAGTGCCGCAGTGGTGCGCGATATGCCCATCTGTGCCGATGCCACGGGGTCGAGCTCCACGTTTACTATTGGCTGCGGTTGCATGAAATCAGTGTGAACCCACTCCAGTTCGGGTATCTGTCGCATACGGTCCATGAGCTGTTCGGCTGCATAATGCAGCGAGTCGAGGTTGTCGCCGTAGAAGCGGTATTCCATTTCGCCTACTTCGAGGAAGTCGAGCCGCTTAAATCGCACGTAGGCTTCGGGGAAAGCATCGCTCCATCGAGGCTGAAGCTCTGCCAGAAGCTCCAGTGTGGCATCCTGCGAAGTGGTGTTCACGATGAACTGAGCAAAGTTGCGGCCAGCCATCTGAGGGGCGTAGCACGTCATAAACCGCGGCGACGAACAGCCGATGAAACCCGTAACGCATTTCACTCGTTTGTCTTTCAGCAGCACGTTGCGCAGCGAGTCGGCCACGGCCTTGGTCTGGCTGATGCCCTTTCCCTCGGGAAGGAATATCTCTATGGCAAACTGGTCGCGGTCGGCATAGGGGAAAAGGCGCACCTTCAGTCCCGGAACGATGAGCAGCGATAGGGCCACCACAGCCACCGCGCCGCCTATCGTTGCCCACGGATGGCGGAACGTCAGTGCCAGCACGCGGTCGTAGAGTCGCTGAACGAACGTTGTAATCCTGTTGGGCTTGGCCTGCCGTCCCTCTTCTCCCTTCTTCGGAGGCCGTATTATCAGCACTTCGAGGAACGGTATCACCGTCACTGCCAGCAGCAGCGACACCAGCAGGTTGATGCCGATGGTCCACGGGAAGTCGTGCATGGCATCGTTGAACGCTCCCTTCATTGTTGCCAGCAGTGGGAAGAAGATTATGCTGATGCACAACGTGGCAAGCATCATCGGCATGAAGTACTTGGCAGCCGACTCTATGGCCGCACGCTTAGGCTCGTAGCCCTTGCCAAGATATTCCAGATAGCCGTCGATGACGACGATAGAGTTGTCGACAACCATTCCCAGCACCACTATCAGTGCGGCAAGGGTAACGATGTTGAGCTCGATATTGGCCAGATACATCACTCCCACAGAGATAAAGGTGCTCAGCGGGATAGTGATTGCGGCCACGATAGCCGAGCGCAGCGGGAACAGCACCATCATCACGAGGATAATGATTACCATTGAGATTATCAGGTCGCGCAGAAAAGAGCTCACGCTCAACCCAACCACCTTGGGCTGGTCGGCAATGCGGGTCATAGTGACGTCGTTAGGAAGTTGCTCCTGCTTGTATTCGTCGAGCACCTTGCCCACGTCCTTGCCGTATTTCACTATGTTGTTGCCAGGCGTCATCTCAAGCGAGAGCAGCACGCAGGGGTGTCCGTTCTGCTCGATGTAGCTCTCCGACGTGTCGTACTCCCTGACTACGCGCGCCACATCGCACACGCGCACCGTCTTTGCGGTCTGTGGGTCGTTATAGATAATGGTGTTTGCAATCTCGTCGACACTGTTCTCAGTTGCTGCCAGATGGATGGGAGTCTGCTGCACGGGCGTAGACAGCGCGCCGCTCATCGTTGTCAGCCCCTGCATCTGCAGGCTTCTGAGTACTGACTGCTGCCCTATGCCGTAGGCCTCAAGCCGCTGGCGGTCTATGTAGAGGCTTATCTGCTCTTTCTTCTGACCGTATATCTTCACGTTGGCAACCGACGGTATGCGACGCAGACGGTCGGAAAGTTCGTCGCTGTACTGCTGAAGTTCGCGGTAGCTGCGCTCCGGACTCTCGATGGCAATGAGCAGAGCCGACGTGTTTCCGAAGTCGTCGTTGGCTATCAGGGCCACTACCCCCGAAGGAAGGCTCGGCTTGAAGGTCGTCAGTCCGTGCTTTATCTTGCTCCAAACCTCGTCTTTGTTGTGTACCTCGTTGTTGAGTCGCAGCTTCACGAAGCACAATCCGTTCTGCGATGTGGTGGTGGTCTTGGTGCGGTTCACCTCTTTAAATGTAAAGAGATAGCGTTCGAGGGGGCGCGCCACCTGCTCTTCCACCTCCTCAGTGGTGGCTCCGGGATAAACGGCCACCACCACACCCTGGCGTATGACGAACTGTGGGAACTCGTCTTTCGGCATTACGTCCATGCCGAATATTCCCATGATAAACAGCAGCAATATGATGAGCAGCGTGATAGAGTAGTGCTCCAGCGGCCAGCTAATCCAATTTATGTTCTTCATCTTGAAAACGAATAAACTTCCTCAATCATGTTTCATGTTGGCAGTAAGTAGGCTTTGCTTGCGTCAGAACACCACCGCCGACCCTTCGCCCACCTTCTGGTAGCCTTCGGTTATGATGCGCTGGCCGGGCTTCAGGCCCGTAGCAATCTCTATTCGGTTGCCCACGGTAGGTCCGGTGGTGACATTGGCACGATGGGCGCGCTTCTTCTCGTCGATGGTCCACACGAAGCAGGTGCCGTCGCCGCGCTTCTGCACGCTCGTTATGGGCACTGACAGGCGGTTGAAGGCCGTTGCCCCACCGCTCGTAAGCCCCGGCTCGGCAGTTCGCAGCCCCACTTTGGCCACCATTCCCGGCAGCAGGCGGTTGCCCGTATTGGCCACATTGATGCGTATGTCGTAGGTGTGGGTAATGGCATCTGCCTTTACTCCCTTCTCTATTGAGCCTCCCTGACCGCGCCAGTTCACAGCGTCGACCTCTATGGTGGAGGGCGTTGAGCTGCTGATGCTGCTCAGTTCCACCTCAGGCACAGCCACCTTGACCTTCACCTGGCTCACATCGAGGATGGTGAGCACGCCTTGCGACGGTCTGGCCGTTTCGCCGGCAAACAGCATGGTGCGGCCTACCACTCCGCTCACGGGTGCCGTCAGTCGTGTGTCGGAGAGGTTCTTGCGGGCTATGCGCTCCATAGCTTTCGACGAGCTGACCCCTGAGGTTGCCGTCTTCAGGCTCGTTTCAGCCTGCTGAAGGCGCGTCTGAGCTTCAATCCACTTTATTTCAGGCAGCGAACCGTTGTCGTGGAGCATCTTCATGCGGTCATAAGCATCCTTGGCCTGAGCGTAGGTGGCGCGCGATTGAGCCACCATGTCGCCGGCCTGGCTCGTTGAGGCTTGGGCTGCATCAACGCTGTTGCTCGCATTAGTGGCATCTATCTCGGCCAGAAGCTGGCCTTTAGACACATACTGACCTTCCTTGACGTAGACACGGCGCACCACTCCCAAGGTCGTGAAACTTACAGCCGTGGCTGTGTTTTCTTCCACTATGCCAACGTAGGTGCGCCCTTGTCCGATGCCGTCGGTAGCCAGTTGCTCGGTCTTCACTCTTATGGGCTTTTTCTCCTTGGCCTCTTGCTTGCTGCTGCAAGCGCACAGTGCCGATGCCGCAACGAGAAGCAAGCCGATAGTTTTAATGTTCATATATTTCTGTTGTTTAGTTACGTGACAGTCAGGTCTATGTCAATTTGCTTTGAAAAAGCGTAAAGTCTTGGTATTAGTGTTTGCAAATATAAGCAGATTATTTCAGATTATGGCCTTTCGGGGAATTTTTTTGCCGCTATGGTATTATGGAACTTATAAGGCTTATAGCTCTTATGGGAGAGCCTTACGGCACCCCTGCCTTGGGGAGGGGTAGGTAGTGGGCTTGTAATATGGCCCATATTGGTCGGTAATATGGCCCATATTGGTCGGTAATATGGCCCATATTGGTGACTCATCTCAATCTCCCCATAGTTGGGAATGGCATATTCGCCTTATAATACCTATGTGCCTTATATATGTTATAGGTCTTATGATAAAGCAATCGCAGCTGCACAAGTATCCTTTTTGCCCCGAAAAAGGTGATTTTATTTTGCAAGTTGCCCGTTAAGTAGTACCTTTGCACGACCTGTGAGATAACGGAAATTAACTAACAAATAATCATTAAAATGTTATTAGGAAAACAAATCAGACTCACTCTACTGCTGTTCATGTTGGCCACAGCTGCCTTTGGACAGGGAGATTTCAAGCTTACCACATCAGTAGACGCATCTAAGCCCATTCATCTGGACAACCTGAAGTCCATCGGTTTCAGGTGGGAAAAAGCCGATGGGCAGTCCTCTCTGCGCTACAGGATGGCTTTCTCGCTCACTGGCAGCTTCGACGGCAGCGACGACGTAACCCTTTCGGAGTTTGCAAGCAGTGCAAATGCTGCACCGCGCAAGGGCATCGAGGATATACCGCAGCCTTCGCCACGGCCCAGCGACGGCAAGTCGTATAGCTGGAATAGCTCACTCATGGCCTCAGAAATCAACCGGCAGCTGTCGGAATCAGGCAAGCAGCTGACCGACGACCCCGTCGACGTGTATTTCCGCTGCGAAGCCATCGACAATACCACCCCTGCCAACGCCGAGCCGGCAGCGGTGTCAAACGTGTTACATCTTCAGCTGTATTCGTTCAAGCACCCCTACAATCCCTCTTCATGGTATGTCGTAGGCTCTTTTGGCGAATGGCTGAGCGAAGCCTGGTGTTTAGGCAAATACGTCATACCCATGAATCCGCGCAACGGCACAATGCCCGACCGACGTAACGGGCTGGTGAGCGATGCAACGGCCACGCTCTATATTGACAAAAATACCGAGCTGAGTGTGGTTGACAAGCTCAATTACTTTGAGCAAACGGCGGCAACGCTGGATGTCAATGCTTCCGGGCAGGGCGTAACGACTGTCATGGGCGACGGCGGCAAGGTGGTAGTAGCCGAAAGCGGATGGTATCGCCTTCATGTTGCCACAGCCGAGAGCGGAAAGGGAGGCCGCCTGACGGTAGAGAAAGTGGAAGAGCCCGGCTTCGGCTTTGAAAGTGTGGAGCTGAATGGCACCAAGATGACAGCAACCGATATGACCAACAACCGTCATTGGTATATGCTGCAGACCTTTGAGGAAGATACCGAAGTGGCATTTACGGCCAATGGCGGCAGTGTGGCGTTCTCGCTAAACACAGGCGACCATACTGTCGTTGGCGACAAGGTGTATAGTCGCTTTGGCTCAGCCGTTCGGTGCGCTGCCGGAGAGGATAGTAAGATTACCGTTCCGGCAGGAAACTACTCAGTGACGTTCAACATCAACGATATGGGAAACATCATTTATGTGTTCCATAAGTTGGCTGACGAAGAGACATCTCCCTATAGCCAGAACCTGACGCTCAACGAAGAGCAAGCTCCGATAGAGCTGACGGCGAATGAATACGAAGTGGCGATGGCAGGTGACGACAGCAGTGTGAGACTCTTCGACCTGAAACAGCCCAATGCAGACTTGTCGAGTGCTTACATAAACTTCGGCAGCTCAACCAGATTAGATCTATATAACGACCTGACACTCTATTCTGCAGATATTCCTAAAGTCATTTCTGTCTTTGGAAAAGAAGCCATGCCTGACAATTCAGCCCCACGACAGGCTCCGGGAACTAAGAGAAAGTATGTTGATGCCTTTGTTGATGGCTGCTACAACAACGATGGCACCGAGTATCTGGCACGCTCAGCGACGTTCAGAATATATGCAGATGCCGATATTCCATACTTTGCCGAGTGCGGTTTCTATGTCATAGGATTAGAGTCACTATTGTCCGGCCAGCAGCAAGAGATGGATTTTGATGACAAGTCGCTGCCCATGACCACCGTCGATGGCGTTAACTTCTATGCCGAGATACCTGTGCAGGACGACGGATGGTACGACCACTTTGTCGTTGTGCCCGGAGTCAACTCGGAATACGACTGTTTCAGCTCCAGAAGCAGCAAGATAATCGTCTTCAAAGGCAACAATAGCACCGACAAGTTGTCGCTTGCCGGCGAGTTCTTCTATCTGCCGTGGCAGCCCGAAGCGGCTGTTGCCTATGCCTTAACCATGAATGTGGAGGACATGACCTACCATCTTGAACCCATCTTCGACAATACAGGCGTAGCGCAGACAACCTTGGAACCTCTGCAAACGACCGGCGCAGTCTATGATATGCAAGGCAGGAAGGTGGCAGAGCATTTCAATCGCTCGGCACTGAGGCCCGGAATATATCTCTGCAGCGGCAAGAAGTTTGTCGTTAGATAAACTGTTTTTCCCCGACATCAGTGCATTGACATACAGACAAACATCTGGCAGGCAAATGATTAAAACTACATAATCATTTGCCTGTTTGTTTCTTAACTCTTATCTTTGCACCCAATAATTAAAAACCAACATCAACAATGTTCAGCAAACAGACATATCTGAGCCGCCGCAACGAGCTGAAGCGCCTTGTCGGCAGCGGTGTAATAATCCTTTTCGGCAACAACGAGTCGCCATGTAACTATCCCTCTAACGCCTATAGCCCCTTCCGTCAGGACTCTTCGTTCCTCTACTACTTCGGACTGGCTCAGCCGGGCCTCGTGGGAGTTATCGACGTAGACAACGACAGCGAGCTGCTCTTCGGCGACGACATTGACATAGAAGACATAGTTTGGTACGGTTCAGTTGACAGCGTTAGCCAGATGGCAGCCAGCGTGGGCGTTGCGCAGACGGCTCCGATGTCGGCCCTGAGCCAGTTTTGCAGCCAGGCGCGTGCAGCAGGGCGCACCCTGCACTTCCTGCCGCCCTATCGCCACGACACTATGCTCACCATCACCGACCTGCTGGGCATCCATCATTCGCGCCAGCGCGACGAAGCCTCGCTCACACTGATACGCGCCGTGGTGAAGATGCGCTCCAGCAAGACTGCCGAGGAGGTTGCCGAGCTTGAGAAGGCTGCCGCGATAGGCTACCAGATGCACACCACGGCCATGCGCCTGGCGCGTCCGGGAGTGACAGAGAAGTACGTGGGCGGACAGGTCGACGGCATAGCGCGGTCGCTGGGTGCCCAGGTGAGCTTTGCCACGATATTCTCGCAGCACGGAGAGATAATGCACGGCAATCCGTCGATGGCTCTGCTCGAGGAGGGCAGGCTTGCGCTGTGCGATGCCGGAGCAGAGACAATGAGCCACTATTGCAGCGACAACACTCGCACTTTCCCCGTGAGCGGACGATTCACCGAGCGGCAGCTGGACATCTACCGCATTGTGGAGGAATGTCACGACTATGTGCTCACCGTGGCACGCCCCGGAGTGTGCTATCGCGATGTGCATTTCGGCGTGTGCCGCCTTATGACCGAGCGGCTCAAGGAGCTCGGGCTGATGCGCGGCAACACAGATGATGCCGTCAGAGCAGGTGCCCATGCCATGTTTTTGCCCCACGGACTGGGCCACATGATGGGCATGGATGTCCACGACATGGAGGGGCTGGGACAAATCTATGTAGGTTTCGACGATGAGGTGCGCCCCAACCTCGAGCAGTTCGGCACCAATGCGCTGCGCATGGGACGCCGTCTGGAAGAAGGTTTTGTCGTCACCGACGAGCCGGGAATCTACTTCATACCGGCCCTTATCGACGATTGGAAGGCTTCGGGACACTGCAAGGATTTCCTCAACTTCGACCTTTTGGAGACCTATAAGGACTTTGGCGGCATAAGGATAGAGGACGATGTGCTGATAACAGCAGACGGATGCCGCTTCATTGGCGAGAAACGCATACCCTATCATCCTGCCGACGTGGAGCAGTTCCTTAACGAGTAATAGGAGAAAGAAGCGGTATGTCTCACCCCTCACCTTTTTATATAATATATACAATTATGAAACGATACTTAATAATACTGATGTCGCTTGCCGTATGTGGGCAGTGTGCTGCACAGGGAGGGGTGGCAGGCTTCTTTAAAAAGGTGGGCGCTTTCATCGACACCATGTCGGTGAAAGGATTAGACAGCAACTATATAGATGCTCCAGAGAAGCCCTGGCAGATAATAGTGAAGGGCAACGTGAACCAAAGCGTGCTGAAGATGGAAACCTCGGGCGAAATATTAGGCGTGAAATACAAGGCTTCGCCTAAGCTCACCACCGAACCGGCGAGCTATGTGGGCGTGTGGGCCGGCTACCGCGGCTACGGCATCGGCTACACCGTCAATGTTGGCGGCGACAAAGGCAGCTACTTCACCATCGGAGCAACGGGCGGAGCCTATGGAGTGAACTTGCGCATACACTCGTTTGAGAACGACAATCCAGAGTTCGACGTCAGCGGCGACCTCGGCGATGGTAGCGACGTTGATAAAGACAAGCGCGTGAAGCTCATGGAAGCCATCCGATGCAAGACAGTGATAGCCGATGCCTACTATATGTTCAACGGTAAGCGCTTCTCATACGCTGCGGCCTACGACCAGTCGGTGGTGCAGAAGCACTCGGCAGGGTCGCTCATGGTCGGTGCAATGTTCTACTACGCCCACACCGACTATGCAAAGGACAAGAACGGCGACCTTATCTATATGATGCATGGCCTTGGCCGTATGAAGATGTGGCAGGGAAGCTTGGGCGTGGGCTATGCTTTCAACTGGGTTCCCGCGCGCGGACTGCTTGTCAGTGCTATGGCCATGCCGATGCTCACGGTAGTGAACAGGGAGAAAAGATATAACTATTCGACAAACGTAGAGCAGCTTATGGATGACCCCAAGTTCGACGACCCAACTATCAGCGACGCTGAAAGGGAGGAGTGGTGGTACTCAAGCCTGCGCATAACGCCTGCGGGCAAGGAGTCTTACAACAGCGGCTTGGCCGTGAACTTTGATGCGCGGCTGTCGCTTACCTACAATTTCGGAAGGTTCTTTGCCAATGCCTACGGGCAGTTCTACAACTTCCGCTATCACCACGACGACAGTCGCGGCTACCTGAACGACTGGTTTGTCAATGCCTCGTTCGGCATAAGGCTCTGAGAGAGCAGCCTGACAGTGGGGTGGGAGCTGTCTGAAACGAATTTGAAACGTATGAGATAAAAAACTGATAAATAATTTGCAGAAAAGAAAAATGTTAGTACTTTTGCAAGCGTAACATACAAATAGCAATCAAAATGACACATTTCACATTTACAGCATGGTGGTGGCAGAACTCAAGATTATGATTAGTCGTGAGCCGCAGCCGTGTTGATAATAGTGAATAGCATAACAAACAAGAGGTCTGTCGTTCTTACGGCAGGCCTCTTTTAAGTTTGACAACATTCAATCAATACAAATAACTACACAATGAAAGACTTTTTAAACAGAATCCTGAACCACGAACAGCTCACTCGCGAGGAAACTAAGCAGATACTGCTGGGCATCACTCGCAGTGAGTATCCCGACGAACAGATCACCGCCCTGCTCACTGGCTTGCAGATGCGCGGTGTCAGTGTGGACGAGCTGCTGGGCTTCCGCGACGGTATTCTCGAAACGGGAGTGGCAGCACCGCTGCACCACGAGCGATACATAGACGTTGTAGGTACCGGTGGCGACCGCAAAAACACCTTCAACATCTCCACCACGGCGTGCTTCGTGATAGCCGGCGCTGGCTACAAGGTGGCCAAGCATGGCAACTATGCAGCCACGTCGACCTCGGGAGCATCCAATGTGATTGCCAATCACGGCGTAAGGTTCACTGACGACCTCGACAGGCTCAACCGCTCGATGGACGAAGCAGGCATCGTTTACCTCCATGCGCAGCTCTTTGCCAAGGCAATGAAGTTTGTAGGCCCTATCCGCAAGGCACTGCAATTCCCCACGGTGTTCAACCTTCTGGGGCCGATTGTAAACCCGTCTCAGCCCAAGTGCCAGCTGCTGGGCGTGGCAACGCTTCAGCAGATGCGCCTCTACAGCAGCGTTTACGAGAAGATAGGCATCGACTATGGCATCGTTCACTCAATCGACGGCTACGACGAGATTTCGCTCACGGGCGATTTCAAGGTGCATACCAACGACTACGAGCGCGTGTTCAGCCCCGGCGACCTCGGCTTCCAGATAGCAAAGCCCGAGGAACTGGTAGGCGGAGCCACCGAGGAAGAGGCTGCAGCTATTTTCGACAGTGTGCTGGAGAACCGCGCGCTGCCTGCTCAGAAGAACATTGTGCTGGCCAATGCCGCTTTCGGAATACAGGTGCTGGAGAAAGGCAACAAGTCGGTGGAGGAGTGTATCGACATAGCCAGAGAATCGATAGACAGCGGACGTGCCCTGGCTACGTTCCGCAGGTTTGTCGAAATAAACAGTTGATGCCCCGTCAGCCACACAGCTGGCTCGTCAGAAACGTCAGCTTGTCAACCCATTAACTTGTCAACACGTCAACGAAAAGAAATGAAAGATATATTGTCAGACATCGTTCAGACCAAACTAAAGGAGGTGGAGCAGTTCAAGAAGTTGCTTCCCGAATCGCAACTACACGCTATGGTGGAGCCGCTGATGGGCGAAGCCGTAGGTTCGCTGGCTGAAGCATTGAGGCAGTCGGCTACCGGCATCATCTCCGAATTCAAGCGCCGCTCACCCTCGAAGGGCTGGATCAGCGAGCAGGCGCGTGCCGACATCGTTCCGCTGAGCTATCAGCAGGCCGGTGCAGCGGCTGTGAGCATACTCACCGACCGCGAATATTTCGCCGGACACGACGAGTTCATACGGGTGGCCAGAGCCTCTGGTGTAACCATCCCAATACTCTACAAGAACTTCATAGTCGACGAATACCAGCTCTTCATGGCGCGCCAGTGCGGAGCTTCAGCCGTTTTGCTCATAGCAGCCTGCCTTGACAAGGACCACTGTCGGCAGCTCATGGCGACAGCCCGGGAGCTTGGCATGGAGGTGCTGCTGGAGATGCACTCTCCAGAAGAGGCCGAATATGCGCATCTTTCGACCGATGGCGTGGTGTGCGGAGTGAACAACCGCAACCTGGGTTCGTTCGTAACAGATGTCGAAAACTCGTTTCGCATGGCCGAACTGCTGCCGGCAGAGAGCGTGAAGGTGAGTGAGAGCGGTCTGAAGACAGCCGCCACGATAGCAGAACTGCGTCGGGTGGGCTACCGCGGCTTCCTGATCGGCGAAAGCCTTATGAGCAGCGACAACCCCGGACAGGCCCTGAAGCAGCTTATTACGGAAATAGAAGAGCAACAAACTATAAGCAAACTATGATAGTAAAGGTATGTGGTATGCGCGATGCCCAGAATATTCGCGACGTGGTGGAGGCCGGAGCCGACTGGATAGGCCTCATCTTCTGGAGTGAGAGCAAACGTTTTGTTAGCCAGATACGTGGTCGTGGCGGACTATTGCCTGATTATTCTTCGTTTGGCAAAGCCGAGTCAGGCGGTGATGAGAGTGGGGAAGTGGCTGCAAATAGGCCAAAGCCTGTCAAGAGAGTGGGCGTTTTTGTCGACGATATGCCGCAGACCATCCTGACGCGAGTGGTTAATTACAAGCTCGATGTGGTGCAGCTCCACGGTGACGAGAGCCCAGTGATGATTGATAACCTGCGCCGCACGCTTGATCCCGACATCCGTCCGGGCATTGAAATAATGAAAACCATCAGCATCGGAGAGGCATCTGACTTTGCAAAATGCGAGCCGTATATCGGTCATGCGGACTATTTCCTGTTCGATACCAAGTGTGATGGCAAGGGCGGAAGCGGCAGACAGTTTGACTGGCAGATGCTCAGCAACTATAAGTTTGACGTGCCTTTCATTCTCAGCGGCGGCATAGGTCCCGATGATGCGGTACGGATTAAGGCCCTGAACCATCCACAGCTGCTGGGAGTAGACGTAAATTCGCGCTTTGAAACCGAACCGGCAATGAAGGACGCGGCACTCGTGAAGCGATTTATAGCCGAGTTAAAGTAAGTAACAAGAACCAATAACCAACACAAAATGAATAAGATAAACCAACTATTTGACGACCAGCGAGCCACTGGACGCAAGCTGTTGTCGATTTATTTCTGCGCCGGATGCCCCTCAGCCGACCTTACTGCCGACGTTATACTGACCCTGCAGCAACGCGGCATAGACATGATTGAGGTGGGTATGCCCTTCAGCGACCCTCTTGCCGACGGCCCTGTGATACAGAGTGCGGGCACTGTGGCACTGCGAAACGGCATGACCACCAGTCTGCTCTTCTCGCAGCTGCGAGCCGTGAAAGACCAAGTCACGATACCTCTGGTATGGATGGGCTATCTCAACGTGGTGATGCACTACGGCTTTGAGGCCTTCTTCAGCGACTGTAGGGAGGCAGGCATCTCCGGAGTAATCATTCCCGACTTGCCCTTCGACGACTACCTGTCGCAGGTGAAGCCCATTGCCGACCGTTACGACATACGCGTAGTGATGATGATTACTCCCGAGACGAGCGACGAACGCATACGTTTCATCGACCAACACACCGACGGCTTCATCTACATGGTCAGTTCGGCGAGCATCACCGGGGCGCAGCAGAGCTTCGGCGATGCCAAGCTGGAGTACTTCCGCCGCATCAATGCCATGCAGCTGCGCAATCCCCGCATGATAGGTTTCGGCATAAGCAACCGCCAGACCCTTGAGAGTGCGCAGCAGAATGCCGCCGGAGCCATCATAGGCTCGAAGTTTGTGACCCTTCTCAACGAAACTTGCAACCCCGAAAAGGCCATCGACAGCCTTATGCAAGCACTTCAGAACTAAACTGCAACATACCGAAAACAACACAATTATGAGCAACAAGACTAAATACTCCATAGATTCCAAAGGCTTCTATGGCGAGTTTGGCGGAGCCTACGTGCCCGAGATACTATACAAATGCGTCACCGACCTGCAGCAAGCCTACCTTCCAATAATCGAAAGCGACAGCTTCCAACAGGAATACCGCGCCCTGCTGCGCGACTATGTGGGCCGTCCGTCGCCGCTGTATGAGGCTCGCCGCATGAGCGAGAAGTACGGATGCCGTCTCTTTCTCAAGCGCGAAGACCTCAACCACACCGGTGCGCACAAGATAAACAACACCATAGGCCAGATACTTATGGCCCGGAAGATGGGCAAGACGCGCATCATTGCCGAGACAGGAGCCGGTCAGCACGGTGTGGCAACAGCCACGGTGTGTGCTCTGATGGGTATGCGCTGCGAGGTTTTCATGGGCAAGACCGACGTGGAGCGCCAGAAGACCAACGTGGAGCGCATGAAGATGCTCGGCGCAGAGGTGCATCCAGTGACAACGGGCAACATGACGCTCAGCGATGCCTGCTCGGAAGCCATACGCGACTGGTGCTGCCATCCGCAAGATACCTACTATCTCGTTGGCTCCACCATGGGCCCACACCCTTATCCCGACATCGTGGCACGTATGCAGAGCATTATCTCCGAAGAGATTAAGCAGCAACTGATGGAAAAGACGGGGCGCGACTATCCCGACTGCCTTGTTGCCTGCGTTGGCGGAGGGTCGAACGCAGCTGGTACGATATACCATTACATCGACGACGAGCGAGTGAGGATAGTGCTGGCCGAGGCTGGTGGCAGCGGCATCGACACCGACCGCACGGCAGCCACCATGCACCGTGGCACGGTCGGGATAATCCACGGCGCACGCTCATTGGTGATGCAGACCGCAGACGGGCAGATAGAGGAAGCTTTCACCATATCGGCAGGACTCGACTATCCAGGTATCGGACCCATGCACGCCGATCTGGCGCAGCGCGGAAGGACTGAGATACTGGCCGTGAACGACGACGAAGCCATCTATGCCGGCTACGAGCTGACTCGCATGGAGGGCATCATCCCGGCTATAGAGAGTGCCCACGCCATTGCAGCACTGAGCAAAATCAGTTTCAGCAAAGACGACATCGTGGTGCTCACGGTGAGCGGACGAGGCGACAAAGACGTGCAGACATATCTTAACAACAAACAAATGGCAAAAGAGTATGGACAATTCTAAGACCAACACATTCGCATACACAACCACGGTCAGCTCTATGCTGGCCGACCTCCACACTCCGGTGGGGGTATATCTGCGGCTTCGCGACCTCGGAGCAGTAAGCGTGCTCATGGAGAGCAGCGACTATCATGACAAGGACAACAGCCGTTCGTTTATCGGAGTAAACCCTCTGGCCAGCATAGCTGTTGCCCACGGGCGCATTGAATGTAGCTATCCCGATGGCACGAGGACTGTGAGCAGCCCCGACGAGCAACTCGACAGCAGCTACATAGCCGATGCGTTCAATGCGTTCTTGCAGCGGTTCGACATCACTGGCGAGCAAAGCAACCACTGCGGACTCTACGGCTACACGTCGTTCAATGCCGTTCGCTATTTTGAACAGATAGAGGTAAAGGACGAAACACTGTCGAAGAACGACGCGCCCGACATTGTCTACACTCTGTTCCGCGACATTCTGGTGTTCGACCACTTCAATAACAAGCTCACAATCATCACCCTTGGCGGACAGGCAGGCATGGACGAGCTGCGCAAAGCACTGCTGCGCCAGAGTGTGCAGACCTTTGGCTTCAAGGCTGTAGGCAGTCCGAGCTCCACGACGAGCGACGAAGAATTCCGCGCAACGGTGCGCCGCTGCGTGGGCCACTGCCTCAGGGGCGACGTGTTCCAGATTGTTCCGTCGCGCCGTTTCTGCCAACACTACGAGGGCGACGACTTCACTCTCTATCGCACACTGCGCAGCGTGAACCCAAGCCCCTACCTGTTCTATTTCGATTTCGGCGGTTTCCGCATCTTCGGCTCTTCGCCCGAGACCCACTGCCGCATAGAAGGCGAGAAAGCATATATCGATCCCATTGCCGGAACAACACCCCGCACGGGCAATGCCGAGGCCGACCGCCGTGGTGCCGAGTTCCTGCGCAACGACCCGAAGGAGAACGCCGAGCACGTGATGCTGGTCGACCTGGCACGCAACGACCTCTCGCGCAACTGCCATGAGGTGCAGGTGGACTTCTACAAAGATATGCAATACTACAGTCATGTGATACATCTTGTGAGCCGGGTGAGCGGAAAGCTCAATGCCGGAGCCGACAAGATACGCGCCTTCTTCGACACGTTCCCAGCCGGAACACTGTCTGGTGCGCCAAAGGTGAGGGCATTGCAGATTATCTCGGAGCTTGAACCCCACAACCGCGGAGCCTACGGAGGCTGCATCGGATTTGTCGGAATGAACGGCGACGTGAACCAGGCAATAGTAATCCGCACCTTCATCAGCCGCAACAACGAGCTGTGGATGCAGGCAGGATGTGGCGTTGTGGCAAAGAGCAACGACCAGTATGAGCTACGCGAAGTGGGCCACAAGCTCGGAGCACTCGTCAAAGCCATCGAGATGGCGCAGAACCAGGAATGTTGACAATCACAAAAACCAAGCAAATGAACAAGAAAACAACACGCATAGTCATAGTGGACAACTACGACAGCTTTACCTACAACCTTGCTCACCTGCTCCGCGAGCTGGGAGCAGAGTGCAGTGTGGTGCGCAACGACAAATTCCAGCTCGCCGAACTGGAGCCTTTCGACAAGATTGTGCTCAGCCCCGGACCGGGCATACCCGAAGAGGCTGGCCTCTTGCTCGATGTTATCCGCACCTACGCCGGGCGCAAGCCCATCCTCGGAGTGTGTCTGGGCCATCAGGCCATAGGCCAGGTGTTCGGTTCGCAGCTTGTCAACCTCGCTACGGTCTACCACGGAGTAGCCACTCCCTGCCACCTCACGGGCGGCGACTACCTGTTCGGCGGTCTGCCCGAAACCGTCACCGTGGGCCGCTATCACTCGTGGGTGGTCGACGGCGACACCATTCCCGACTGTTTAGAGATAACCGCACGCAGCGACGAGGGACAGGTGATGGCCTTGCGCCACAGGCAGCACGACATCAGAGGCATACAGTTCCACCCGGAAAGCATACTGACACCCGACGGAAAGACCATGCTCCGCAACTGGATAGAGCACTGACCGGCATAGGTTTCGGTGCCTAAAGATTGTTGTCATAACAGCAGATGACGTTTGGAAAAGCAAATATTTTTTGCTTTTCCAAACGTTAAATAGTACCTTTGCATCCGCAATAGAATTAAAAAAGGTAATGACAACAGACTCTATTACCACTCCATCGTCCGACACAGACCGCGCACCGTGGTTTGCCATACGCCTGTTTGCGCTCAGGCAAACCGCTGTCGACGACTATCTGAAGCAGTGCGGTCTGGAAACCTTCATTCCCCGGCAGTGGGTCGACTACGAAGACCGCAAGGGAAAGGTTCACCACGAGCTGCGCCCAGTGGTCCACAACATTATTTTCGTGAAGAAAACGGTAGACACCCACACCTTGGCGGGCTATCTGTATGACTCTAACTTCAAGCTGTCTGTCATTCGGAAGCTCGACTCCAACGACTATTACGAAATACCGGCGCGCCAGATGAAGGAGTTCCGAATAATGTGCAATCCCGAGATAGAGCTCAAACAGTATCTCAGCGACCAGGAAGCCAGGATGAAGCCGGGCAGCAGGGTATTCGTGAAATTCGGGCCGCTGAAGGGCCTTTCGGGCCGTTTGGTGCGCATAAGCAAGAAATACTACCTGCTGAAGGAGGTGCCGGGCATGGCTGTAGCACTGAAAGTGGGCCGATGGTGCTGTGTGCCCGAAGTGGAAATGCAGGCTTTACAAACAGCCAAAACAATATGATAAGAATATGAAACAGATGAAACATCGTGCAGCTTTGTTCGATCTCGACGGGGTGATATTCGACACCGAGCCCCGATACACAGAGATTTGGGCCGGCATCTGCGGACGTTATCGCCCCGACATACCCAACTTGGAGCACATAATAAAGGGCACACCGCTCGACGAGATACTGAAAAACTATTTCACGGGAGGCCCCGACGAGCACCGGGCCATCACCGAATGGCTCGACCGCGAGGAGCAACGCATACCTTATATATATATAAATGGGGCGCGCGAGTACGTAGAACATCTCAGGACATTGGGCGTAAAGACAGCCATCGTGACGAGCAGCAACCGCAAGAAGATGGCAAACGTCTATGCGCAACATCCCGAGTTCAGGCAGATTTTCGACCAGATACTGACCTCGGAGGACTTCCGTCGAGGCAAGCCCGAGCCCGACTGCTACCTCGAGGCTGCCAAGAGGTTCGGCCTTGAGCCGCAGGAGTGCGTGGTTTTTGAAGACAGCTTCAACGGACTGCGCAGCGGG
The DNA here is from genome assembly GCA_900318625.1 of uncultured Prevotella sp. GTDB lineage: Bacteria > Bacteroidota > Bacteroidia > Bacteroidales > Bacteroidaceae > Prevotella. The sequence goes on along the minus strand of ONLG01000005.1, from coordinate 44,213 downwards.
CGCAGTGCAGGAGGCCACGTCGTGGCACTCTCAACCACCAATAGCCCCGAAGCCGTGGCACCGTTTGCCGATGTGGTGGTGCCCGATTTCGATGCCCAAAGGCCCGAACACGCACTGCTGCAAGAGCTGTTCTGAGCCATATCAGTAAACTGAAGACTATTTGATAACATAAAAATTAAGGTAAGAATTATGGCAGGATATTTAACAACAGACCAGAAGAAGATCACAGCAAAGAACTTTATCGAGATGAAGCAGCGCGGCGAGAAGATTTCGATGCTCACCGCTTACGACTTCACCACAGCCGGCATACTCGACCGGGCCGGCGTAGACTGCATACTCATTGGCGACTCGGCATCGAACGTAATGGCCGGCAATGACGACACTCTGCCTATTACGGTTGACCAGATGATATACCACGCACGCTCGGTGGCACGCGCCGTGAAGCGAGCAATGGTGTTGTGCGATATGCCTTTCGGCAGCTATCAGGCATCGAAAGAGGAGGGTGTGCGCAACGCCTGCCGCATGATGAAGGAGAGCGGAGCCAACGGACTGAAGCTCGAAGGCGGTATAGAGATTATCGACACCGTGAAAGCAATCATTGCGGCTGGCATACCCGTATGCGGACACTTGGGACTTACGCCGCAGAGCGTGAACAAATTTGGCGGCTACGGCATCCGCGCCAAGGAGGAAGCCGAGGCACAGAAGCTCATCTCGGACGCAAAGGCACTCGACGTGGCTGGCTGCTTTGCCATCACATTAGAGAAAGTGCCTGCCAAACTGGCTGCTGAGGTGACGGCAGCTGTTAGTTGCGCAACTATCGGAATAGGTGCCGGACCAGGCTGCGACGGTCAGGTGCTCGTCTATGCCGATGCTCTCGGCATGACGCAAGGCTTCCAGCCCAAGTTCCTGCGCAGGTTTGCTAACGTGGCAGAGGTCATGACAGACGGTGTGGGCGACTATGTGCGCGCCGTGAAAGACGGTTCTTTCCCCAACGAACAGGAAAGCTACTAATAAGACAGCCCTTCGGTTTCCCCAGAAAAGGGGAAGCGGGGGCTGCACCTTGACTTTTCTTTATGACAATAGGGCTTATGGGGCTTATAGGTTTTTATAGGGCTTATGGGACTTATAAGCCCTATGAGAAAGTAATATGGCCCATATTGGTCGGTAATATGGCCCATATTGGTCGGTAATATGGCCCATATTACTTTCCTTTCGGCTCCCCACCATTAGAGATGGGGTGGAGATGGGTCTACCTTTTATTCGTGGTGATAAGGCTCTCCTTTAATTATGGTGCAGGCTCTGTAGAGCTGTTCGACGAAGATGAGGCGCACCATCTGGTGTGAGAACGTCATGCGTGAGAGCGACAGCTGCTCGTTTGCCCGCTGGTAGACGGCAGGCGAGAAGCCGTAGGGGCCGCCAATGACAAACACCAGACGGCGGGCGGTCTGCTGCTTCTTCTCAGTCCACGATGCAAACTCGGTGCTGCGCAGCTCGCGCCCGTGCTCGTCGAGGAGCACCACGGTGTCAGACGGTTGCAGCTGACGCAGTATCAGCTCGCCTTCCATGGTGCATTGCTGTTCGGCAGAGAGCTTTCGCGTGTTTTTCAGCTCGGGTAGGGTGGTGATGGCGAATGGAATGTAGTGGGCTATGCGCCCGGCATAGTCGGCAATGGCCTTTGCAAAGAGGCTGTCGGTGGTCTTACCTACGAGTATAAGCTCGGTTTTCATGCTTTGGAATTGTCAGCAGACGAATGTGTAATCGTCTGATTGTACTTGTTTCGCTTCACTCCCGGGATGGGGCAGATAGAGTCTTCCTCGCCCAGAACCTCGTATTCGTCCTTGCGTCTGGGGTTCATGGGGAACCATCCCTTCTCTACGCGCTTCTTCTGGCTGAACAGTTCGCCTATCGACCACAGCAGAGAGGCTCCCAGCACGCCGAGCACAGACGACCAGAACACGTTTTCGACCATGAAAGCCACGCCTACCACTGCCAAGCCCAGCACGAGAAAGACCCACCACAGGCGAGTTCCAGTGTAGTATTCTGTCTTGATTACGAGCGGATGAAACAAGCCAATGATTAAGAATGTGCATACGGCTATCAATACTCCGGTGAAGTGTAGTTCCATGATAAGTGTCAGTTTATTTGGATTTTGCGCCGCGAAGGTACATAAAAAATGCTAAATACGGAATTTTAATTTTGCATTATATGTGGTTTTTACTAACTTTGCTGTGTGGATTTCCCTAAAAACAGCCCTGCGACGAAGGAGCTGGGGAGGTTTCACGCAGGCGACTAATACTAAGAATATCAATAAACCTAACAACATCATTATGGAAAATAACGCAACACTTATTGCTCAGTGCGAGGAGCGAGCACGCAAATGGCTCTCTCCATCGTTCGACGAGGCTACCCGCAAGGCTGTTCAGGCCATGCTCGACAACGACGACAAGACCGAACTGATAGATGCTTTCTATCGCGACTTGGAGTTTGGAACAGGCGGTCTGCGCGGCATCATGGGTGCCGGAACCAACAGAATGAACGTATATATAGTAGGTATGGCCACGCAGGGCTTTGCCAACTACATACTGAAAGCTTTCCCGGGACGCAGCGACCTGGCTGTGGTAGTGGGTCACGACTGCCGCAACAACGGACGTCTGTTTGCCGAGACCGTAGCCAACATCTTCTCGGCCAATGGCATCAAGGTGTATCTCTTCGAGAGTCTGAGGCCGACGCCGGAGATCTCGTTTGCCATACGCCAGCTCGGAGCGCAGGCCGGAGTGAACGTGACGGCTTCGCACAACCCCAAGGAGTACAACGGATACAAGGCATACTGGGACGACGGTGCTCAGGTTCTGGCTCCCCACGACAAGGGAATCATCGAGGAAGTGGGCAAGGTGACTATCGACGACGTGAAGTTCGAGGGCAATCCTGAGCTCATTGACATAATCGGTGGCGAGATGGACTGGGACTACCTGCAGGCCGTAAAGGAGGCAATGGTTGACCAGGACGTGATTCTGCGCCAGAAAGACCTCAACATCGTCTACTCTCCGATGCACGGAACGGGTCGCGTAATCATACCCGAGGCTCTGCGTTCGTGGGGCTTCCAGAACATCCATGTGGTGCCCGAGCAGATGACTATCGACGGAAACTTCCCCACGGTGGTATCGCCCAACCCCGAGAATGCCGAGGCCATGACTCTCGGAATGAAGCTCGGCACAAGACTGGATGCCGACCTCGTTATAGCCAGTGACCCCGATGCCGACCGCCTCGCCATAGTGTGCAGGAACAACAAGGGCGAGTGGGAAATCATCAACGGCAACCAGACGTGCATGATGTTCTGCTGGTATATCATCGCAAACAAGAAGAAGCTCGGACAGCTCAAGGGCAATGAGTTCCTCGTTAAGACCATTGTCACCACTGAGGTGATACGCAAGATAGCCGAGAAAAACGGCGTTGAGCTGCGCGACTGCTACACTGGCTTCAAGTGGATTGCCAACGAGATACGCATCTCGGAGGGCAAGCAGAAGTACATTGGCGGCGGCGAAGAGAGCTTCGGCTTCCTTCCGTTCGACAAGGTTCGCGACAAAGACTCACCAGCTTCGATATGCCTTATCTGCGAGATTGCTGCCTGGGCTAAGGACAACGGCAAGACTCTCTACGACCTCTTGATGGATATCTATGCCGAGTATGGTTTCTCGAAGGAGTTCACGGTGAACGTAGTGCGCCCCGGAAAGACTGGTGCCGACGAGATTAAGCAGATGATGGCCGACTTCCGCGCCACTCCGCCTGCCGACCTTGGAGGCTCGAAGGTGGTGCTCTGGAAAGACTATCAGACTCTGGAGGCACGCAAAGCCGACGGTACTGTGGAGAAAATCGACATGCCCGACACGAGCAACGTGCTGCAGTGGTTCTGCGACGATGACACGAAAGTGAGCGTCCGTCCTTCGGGAACCGAGCCCAAGATCAAGTTCTATATCGAGGTGAAAGACCCGTCATTCCGCTGTGCAGGATGCTACGAGCGTTGCACTGCTGCCGCAGAGGAGAAGATAGAAGCTATCAAGAAGTCGCTCGGACTGTAGGCTTGTGCCGAAGGGAATTGGGAGGCAATCATCTGAAGAATTGAAACACAGTTTCTTACGGCTTTTGCAACTCAATATATATAATGTGGAAGCGGGGCAGACCGAAAGGTTTGCCCCGTTTTTGATGGCTGGAAATGCGCAAAAAGATGAAAAAAAACTCCGAAAAGTTTGCAGTAAAGAAAAAAAACACTACCTTTGCACCGCATTTAGAGAAATGCTCACGGCCAAAAGCTGTGGTGATGCGGAAATAGCTCAGTTGGTAGAGCACAACCTTGCCAAGGTTGGGGTCGCGGGTCCGAGTCCCGTTTTCCGCTCAACATTCTGAACAATGCCAATGTAAAACAGATTGTTTTACCCATGCCCAGGTGGCGGAATTGGTAGACGCGCACGTTTCAGGTGCGTGTGCCGAAAGGTGTGCAGGTTCGAGTCCTGTTCTGGGCACAAGCATTTGTTCGGAATGTTTAAATGTTGGAGAGGTGGCGGAATTGGTAGACGCGCTACTTTGAGGGGGTAGTGTCAATTGCGACGTGGGAGTTCGAGTCTCCTCCTCTTCACCATCTTGCGGAAATAGCTCAGTTGGTAGAGCACAACCTTGCCAAGGTTGGGGTCGCGGGTCCGAGTCCCGTTTTCCGCTCTTTCCCCTCTTTTTTTATAAAACATTATCTTACCTTATGAATTTGTATTTAAGATACTTCGATAATGAGATATTAGTTTCCACTGTTGACGAAGCTCTTGATTTCTTGAACTCTATTCCTGACATTGACATGGACGAAGACATGGAAGCCGATATCCGCGACTATGTGGCCAGCAATGTGTTCTATCCCAAGCGCTACAAGGTGCGTTCGAGAGTGTATTTCATTATTATCAAGACCGAAGCTGCCACAATGACCGACTTCAAGCAGAAGAAGGCGCTTCGCACTCCAGCCTCGGCTGCCGACAATGCCGTGCAGAAGCTGAACGAGGAAAACCCCGGATGGTATGAGGGAACGCTCAACTTCAAGCGCGTGGTGATGATTCCGTCTACTGGAAAGCATGAGTATCGCGACACGCTTTTTGTTGCAAACTGCAAGGCTCAGTCGGGTTTAGACTGCTATAACCGCATTGTGGAGCATCTGCGTTCGCGTGTCGATGGTCGCAGCCAGTTCCCCTCGGCTAAGGGAAAGAACTTCAAGTTTAAGTATCTCGGTATGTGGAAATAGGGCACCCGGAGCCTCTTTGTGGGCTTCGTGTGGCTGGAAATCTTATTTGCAATGAACAAAGTGATGCTTATTGGCAATGTCGGCAAAGATCCCGACGTCCGCTATTATGATCAGGATCAGGCTGTTGCGCAGGTTAGTCTGGCTACTACCGAGCGAGGCTATACCCTGCAGAACGGTACGCAGGTGCCCGATCATACCGACTGGCACAACGTGATATTCTATCGTGGCTTGGCTAAGGTAGTGGAGAAGTATGTCAGGAAAGGTGACAAAATCTATGTGGAAGGCCGCATACGCTATCGTGCCTACGACGACAAGCGCGGTATGAGGCGCATGATTACAGAGATTTATGCGGAAAACATGGAGTTGCTCAGTCCCAGAAAACCTGCCGAAGGCAATCCGCAGCCTTCACAGACGACAGCAGCCAATGTGTCAAATAGCGATATGCCGCCCTTCTGATGGAAATGAACGTTTTGCTTTCGGACATGATTGAGTTTGTGCCCCCCACTGTGGGGGTGATTGTTGCAGCACTGATTGCTGCTTTTTTGCTATTTGTCTCGGGCTTCGCAAGTGGTTCCGAGATCGCTTTCTTCAGTTTGTCGCCAAGCGACATCAACGAGCTTGAGGAGGAAAAATCTGAAGAAGACAAGCAGATAAGGATGTTGCGCGAAGACAGTGAGCGCACGCTTGCAACCATACTGATTACCAACAACTTTGTCAACGTCACGATAATCATGCTCTGCAACTATGTCTTTGGCTCGGTTGTGAAGTTCAAGGTGGCGTGGCTTGAGTTTCTCTGCATAACGGTTCTGCTGACGTTTCTGCTGCTGTTGTTCGGAGAGATAATGCCGAAAGTCTACAGCAGACAGAACCCGCTGAAGTTCTGCCGCCGTGTTGTAGGCCCTCTCTTGATGATGCGCAAGCTGTTCTGGCCGTTGGAGAATGTGCTCTTGCGAAGTGGAAACTTTGCCGAGAAGGTCGTTCAGAAGGAGTCGCGCCAGCTTAGTGTCGACGACTTGGAGCAGGCTCTTGAGCTTACCGACAAGGAAGAACTCAAGGACGAGCAGAGTATGCTCAAGGGAATAATACGTTTCGGCGACGAGACGGCTAAGGAGATTATGACTTCGCGGCAGGATATTGTAGACCTCGACATCAACAGCAGCTTTGCCGATGTGCTGAAGTGCGTTGTTGAGAATAACTATTCACGCATCCCAGTATATCAGGTCAACGACGACAACATACGCGGTGTGCTGTATATCAAGGACCTGCTGCCTTATCTCTCCAAGCCTTCAACCTTCCGTTGGCAGAGTTTGATACGACCGCCTTACTTCGTTCCTGAAACCAAGAAGATTGACGACCTGCTGCGCGAGTTCCAGGACAACAAGGTACACATTGCCATTGTGGTTGACGAGTTTGGCGGTACGAGCGGGCTTGTAACCCTCGAGGATATTCTGGAAGAAATAGTAGGCGAGATAAACGACGAGTTCGATGAGGAAGAACACCCCTATGTCAAGATAAACTACAACACATACGTCTTCGAGGGAAAGACCCTGCTGAGCGACTTTGTGAAGATATTGCAGATCGACGACGAGGAGTTCAGCGAGGTGGAAGGCGATGCCGACAGCCTTGCCGGCTTGCTCTTAGAGCTGAAAGGCGACTTCCCCAGTATGCACGAAAAGATAGAATACAAGCAATACGTTTTCGAGGTTGTAGGCATTGAGGGCCGCCGCATCAGCCGTATCAAGGTGACGGTGAAGGAGTAGGGGAGCCTTTCCTACTAATACAGGCAAAGTCTCACCTCTCACTTCGGCATGGAAGCTATGTTTCCATAAGGTAGAATGAATTTGGGAAACAGGCAAGGATTTAGTTGTTTTTTTGACGTGAAAAAGTTTCACGTTCTCAAAAGAAGACAAGTTTGTGAAGAACCCATCTGAGGCAGATATAGCAAATATCGATGCTGCTATTGTTACGCTCGCTTAATAGCAGCCTTGACCAGTGCCATGTTGCTACGCGAGACTGGGAGTGATTCGTGGCAGTACTTTATGAGCAGCTGGGTGGAGTTGGAATGTGAGATGATTTGTTCTACCTGACCAAGGTTAACCAGAAAGGCGCGATGGCAGCGGACAATCATCGGATATCCCTTCAGCGTTTCTCCCATCTGTTTCATCGTTGCACGCAGCATGTCGGTATGCACTTGTCCTTTGCGCAGGTGGCGGACCTTGACATAGTTGCCAACGGACTCAATAAATAATAGGTGGGAAATCTGAAGAGTCACAGATTCATTGGTTGTGCCGGTGAGAATTAGCTCCTGCTGTAGGCACTTCTCGTCAGCTTTCTCTACTTCGTCCGGCAATAAATGCTCCGATTCTTGCATCTTCTTCAGTTCTTCGTTCAGCAGCATTGTCTCTTCCAATTCCATCGTCAGATACTTGTTGCGGAACTTGAAGCGCCAGTAGAGTCCGATAGCGAAGGAGAGGAAGGCAATAATTGCCAGCGTTTCAAGATAGTTGCTCAGCGAGAGCTGATTGCTTTTCAAAAGATGACTCATCATAAAGTGGCGATACAGACAGATAAACAGTGCCACTAAGGGAGTATTGATGATCTGAAAGCGCAGGTTGCGACTGATGATATAGTTGATGCCACGTTCATAGGAGCGAGGCATATGTAACATGTATCGCAGAATTACCTCTGTTGTGAAACAGCTGAACAAGCCCAGCACAAAAAGGCATATCAGATGAAGATAGGACTGCCATTGGCCTCCTTCGAGTCCGAAGGGCTTGAAGATGGCAATCGCCATAATCATGAAAGCAGTACTCGTGAAACGAATGTTGATAGTTTCTTTTTGCCTCTTGTTCATACTGGGGGCAAAATTACTAAATAATTACCAATAATTCTGTTGAATGACTTGACTTTATGATATGTATGCAATGAGATAGTTGCGTATGTCGTTGATTCTTTAGCATCTTAGTGGAGCGCAAGTCCTTGGGCTGCAATGTCATTGCCATGCACAACTTCAGTCGTCGTATTACGAACAGCATAGATTAAGGAGTCCTAAGAGGCTCCTTTTTCCATGCCATTTAGTTTACCGCTTGTCACAGATTGCCGTTTGTCACACCATTCGTCACATTTCTCCGCAGAATATCCCTAACCTATGGAGAATTTAGCAACAATCTGTAATATTGCAGTGTCAAATAGGCAGGGCAAAACCATCTGAGCAAGCTCGATGATGAGATTGTTGCGATGGACTAAGGCGAAGCCAATACGACAATAAGTCAATAGATAAACTTAAATGATGATTGATATGAAAAGAATGTATTTAAGGTTCGCAACACTTATGGCAGCAATGTTGATGACTTTGGCAGCCCAGGCTAAGGCACAGGAGTGGGGCGGACTGGTGATTAACGAGAAAGGCGACCCAATCCCCTTTGTGAATGTGGTGCTGCTGTCGCTGCCCGATTCGATATTCGTGCAAGGTGCAATGACCGACGAGCAGGGAGTGTTCAGGATTGAGACGAATGTCCCCGATGGCTTGTTCAAGTTAACTTGCGTGGGCTATCAGACCTTATATATAAACGCAGGCGATGGCTTAACCATCCAGATGAAGGAGGACGCGCAACTGCTCAGCGAGGTCGTGGTGAAAGGGCAGTTGCCAAAGACGTTTGTGAAGGGCGATGCCATGCGGACGACGGTTGCAGGTACGATACTTGAGAAAGCCGGAACGGTCAGCGACGCACTCTCCAAGCTGCCGTCGTTGGAGTGTGAGCGCGACGGTGGTGTGAAGGTTTTGGGCCGTGGCGATGCCGAAGTGTATATCAACGGACGGCGCGTGCAGGACATGAAGGAACTCTCTCGCCTTCGTTCCGACCAGATTCAGCACGTAGATGTGGTGCAGAACCCCGGTGCCCGATATGCCGCCTCGGTAAAAGCCGTCGTTCGCATAACGCTGAAGAAGGCCCAGGGCGAGGGCCTGAGTTTCAATAACAGCACACAGTTTATTTACCAGTACGGGGGCTCGCTGAGCAACAATCTCACCGCCAACTACCGCACGGGCGGATTCGACGTGACGGGCTCGTTCTGGGTGAGCACCTATAATCACTATAAGGGATTGCAGGACCGCGACCTGCTATACTATGTAGGTCAAGACCGCATTACGAGTCACTCAGTCCAGGAGATGAAACATCCCAGGCACGACCTGTCGCCGCAGTTGCAGGTGAACTATATGGTGGACGAGAACCATACCTTCGGTGCATACTACAAATTCGACCGTATGCCAAGCGGTAAGACTAAAGGTGACTTGCTGACTGATGTGTTCGAGAACGACATCCTGACAGAGCGCTCCGTGAGCAGTCTCTGGCAGGATGAAAGTATCAAGAAGCACATCTTCAACGCCTATTACAACGGAAAGATAGGACAGTTGGGCATCGACCTGAACGTTGACGGCCTCTTCGACAACACCAAGACTCCCGGTAGCACCATCGAAACGACGACCCCTGCATCGGACGATACTGGAACCGTCCGCACCATTGAGAACAATACCAACAGCACCAATAATTTCTGGGCCTCGAAGCTTGTCTTCAGCTATCCCGTACTGAAAGGCAACCTCTCTGTTGGCGGCGAATATAGTTACAACCACCGCACGGATGCCTATTCATACCAAGCTTCCGACTATGTGCCGGTGAAAGCCACAGACACGGAGATTAACGAGAAGTCGGCAGCGGCCTTCGTTGAGTACGGTCGACAGTTCGGCAAGGTGTTTGTCCAGGCAGGTCTGCGCTATGAACACCTGACTAACGACTACTTCGATTTCGGCAAACGTCAGGACGAGATGTGCCGCAACTACGGCGACTGGTTCCCCACCGCAACCATATCAGTTCCCATAGGAAAGATGCAACTGAGCCTGTCGTATCGCCGCGACATCAAGCGCCCGAATTACTCAAGCCTGACCAGTTCGACGATTTATGTCAACCGATACACCTATCAGAGCGGCAATCCCTATCTGAAACCGACCTATACCCACAGTCTGGTGCTGAACGCGGCCTATCAGTGGGCAAACCTCACCGTAGCCTATGGCCGCATGAAGAACAGCGAGACCGTTTCCACCGAGCCATTCCCCGGTAGTACGGATCCGCTCATCAGCCTCGTACGTCTCATCAACAGCACCGAGGACTACAATCAGCTTTCTCTGGGGCTCTCGGCTCGCCCCGTTATCGGCTGTTGGCATCCCATGTGGAATCTCTTCACCGTCTTCCAGAACTATAAGACACCAACGGCTGACGGCAGTTTCAAAACCCTCAACAAGCCATACGCCACGCTTGCATGGAACAACGACTTCGAACTGCCTCATGCTTTCCGCCTGGGTGTCAGCCTCCAGTGGGCCATGCGGGGCGACTACAACAACTTCCACGTCACGACCCAGCGTTTCAACCTCAGTATCGGAGTGCAACGCGACTTCAACCTGCGCCGCCTGGGTAGGCTGTCTGCCGACCTCCGCTGCTTCGATGTACTGAATACCAACAAGACTGGGGCCGTCATCTATGGCATCCGCGAATTGTCGACAGCCAATCCTGCCCGCCGCACGTTCATGGTTGACCTCACGTGGAAGTTCAACGAGGCCCGCTCCAAGTACCGCGGCTCCGGTGCCGGCGAGAAGCAGAAGGCACGTATGTAATAGCGTTCCGTCCTAATGTGATTGTTATGGTTGGTCAGGACGTTTCCATTTCTTGAAAAAGTGAACCGAGCCGACAAGTCGCTGTGACTTTGTCAGCTCGGTTTCTTGCTTTTTCTGTTATGGGGTGTTCTAAAAATTGTCGCCAAAGAGATAATTAATGCAATGTAAGCTATTGAGATAGTTTCACACAGCCCATGGAGTTTGTTTCTGCAATTTTTATTTTGTAGTTTTTTTCGATGTAAGTTGGTGTGGCGCAGTTTGTTGCAGCAGTGTATGTGAATTTATGCTCATACACTTCCTACATAAGCGGAAATGGGGATAAGGCGTTGGGGATTAGATTGTTGCGGGGATTGGGCGGGTTTTCAGTCCTCTGTAAAGTATTTTCAAGTGGGGCGTTACTGCTGAGAGTGAGGGCTTCTATAAATTAAAGTGAGTTCGATGAATTATCTTACACAAATAGACAATCAATTATTATGTAAGACAATTCGTCGAACTCACGTTATTTATTATGGTATTGTCAAGCCAACTCTGCTTTCGGTGGCTTCGCAAGCGATGCAACCGAAGGATTGTCAGGCGCGACTACAGCTTAGATCATCTCCACTGAGCGGCGGAGGAAGCGGTCGAGAGCTTCGCCTTTGAGCATACCGTTTTGCAGCAGGGCGAGGTCTATGAGCTGGTGAACGATGTTGTTGTCCTTGGCATAGTCGGCAATCAGGGCATCGCGCTTCTGCTTCTGCTCGTCGATAGCCTTCTGGGTGTTGGCCTTGTCGTCCTTTTCCTCCTGAGTCAGCTCGTCGTATTTCTTCTTCGACTGCTCCTGGTTAAGTACCTGCAGCCTTGCGTTGAGCCCCTTGAGCTCACTCAGTATCGGCTTGAGAGCTTCCTCGGTGTTGGTTTTTTCGTCGTCGAGAATCTTCTTAACGAGCTTGTGGTCGGTGTTGAGCACGATGTTGTAGCTGTCGGGCATCTCACCATAGAAGCTCATGCCAGCCTGGAAGCGGCTCATCTCCTTCATACGGCGCATATACTCGCTCTGCGTAATCATCACGGGCTGAGCCTGCTCGCCCATAGCTTCCACCTCCACGTTGAACTCCGTCTTGTCCAGTCTGGGCAGCTGCGAACGGAAGGTCTGCTGCAGGTTTTCGCGCTCGTCGTCGGTCAGCTCAGCCTTCTTCACGTCGTCCTTGACAATCAGTCGGTCGATGATGTCGGCATCCACGCGGCTGAAGCGGCTCTTCTCAAGTTTCTGCTCGAGCATCGACACCGTCGGCGCATCAAGCTCGCCGTCCATCACGAGCACGCTGTAGCCCTTGGCCTTGGCAGCCTCTATGTAGGAATACTGCTCCTCGGCATTGGTGGTGCAGAGGTAAATGAGCTGGCTGTCCTTGTCGGTCTGGTTGTCCTTAATCAGTGTGCGATACTCGTCAAGGGTGAAGTATTTGCCCTCGATGTCCTTCACGAGTGCAAAGTCCTTGGCCTTGTCGTAGAAGCTCTCGTTGGAAAGCATACCGTACTCGATGAATATCTTAAGGCTGTCCCACTTCTCCTCGTACTCCTTGCGGTTATCCTTGAAGATGCTCGACAGGCGGTCGGCCACTTTCTTTGTGATGTATGTTGAAATCTTCTTAACGTTGGCATCGCTCTGCAGGTATGAGCGGCTTACGTTCAGAGGAATGTCCGGCGAGTCGATTACTCCGTGGAGCAGTGTGAGGAACTCCGGCACGATGCCCTCCACCTGGTCGGTTACGAACACCTGGTTACAGTAGAGCTGTATCTTGTTGCGTTGCAGCTCGATGTTCGACTTGATTCTTGGGAAGTAGAGAATACCCGTGAGGTTGAAGGGATAGTCTACGTTGAGGTGAATCCAGAACAGCGGCTCGTCCTGCATGGGGTAGAGCGTGCGGTAGAAGCTCTTGTAGTCTTCGTCCTTGAGTGTGCTCGGAGCTTTTGTCCACAGCGGTTCCACATTATTTATAATGTTGTCCTCGTCGGTGTCCTGCATCTTGCCGTCTTTCCATTCCTGCTTCTTGCCGAACACAACAGGCACGGCCATGAACTTGCAGTACTTCGAGAGCAGTTCCTCTATCTTCTGTTTCTCGAGGAATTCCTTGCAGTCGTCGGCTATGTGGAGCACGATGTCGGTTCCCCGGTCGGCTTTCTCAGCAGCCTCGATGGTGAACTGCGGGCTTCCGTCGCAGGTCCACTTCACAGCCTCGGCACCCTCCTTGTAGCTGCGGGTGATGATGTCCACCTTGTCGCTCACCATGAACGACGAGTAGAAGCCCAGTCCGAAGTGGCCTATGATGGCATTGGCATTGTCCTTGTATTTGTCGAGGAAGTCGTTGACGCCCGAGAAGGCAATCTGGTTGATATACTTGTCTATCTCCTCCTCGGTCATTCCGATGCCTCGGTCGCTGATGGTCAGCGTGCCGGCATCCTTGTCCAGGCTTATTCTTACCGACAGGTCGCCCAGCTCTCCTGTGAAGTCGCCTTTCTGGGCGAGGGTCTTCAGCTTCTGCGTAGCATCCGTAGCGTTCGACACCATCTCGCGGAGGAATATCTCGTGATCAGAATACAGGAACTTTTTAATTACGGGGAAGATGTTCTCTGTAGTAACCCCGATGTTGCCTTGTGTCATGTTTTTATCTTTGTTTTAAGTTCTACAATCTGCCAACAATGCTGCAAATAGCGTGCCAAAACAAAGAAAGTGGCGGCTTACTTGAAGCACACCACTTTCTTGAAGTCCATTGTCAGGTAGAATGTATAGCTCTCCTGCCGGTCGTAGACCTTTATTTTCACAGGCAGATAGATCAGCTGTTTCGGGTTGTCGCGGTCGGCATAGGCTGTCGTTATGTTGAAAGCCTTGTCCGTTGATGCCTGCTTGCGCAGAGAGGCTATCACGTCGTCGTTGATGTAGCGTGTGGAGTCGAGCCGTCCGAAGCTCACTATCGAGAAGTCTTTCTCTGCCAGGTTCTCGTTCAGGAAGTCCTTGACGGCGCTCTCTGCCTTCTGTTTGTCGGTGCAGCCGGCAGCAGCCACGGCCAGAAGCACCATAATCATGATGTTGCGAACTGTCTTCATTTTCGTTGTCTTTAGTTTTCGTTCTTTGTCATAAGACCTATGAGTCCTATAAGTCTTATAAGACCTATAAGTCTTATAAGACCTATAAGTCGTCTTCCCCCCTTTGGGGGGATTGAGGGGGGCTTCTCCTCCCCCTATGGGGGGACTGAGGGGGGCCACCAATATGGCCCATATTACCGACCAATATGGCCCATATTACCGAGCAATATGGCCCATATTACTTTGCAGAATGGGTGCCGCCACTACTGCTCCCAGTGTGGGAAGACAGTAGCAGGCGGCTTGTCCAGAGCCAAATTAGTTTGCTATTCGGTGTCAGTTTAGGTGACACCTTATTATATATGCTCAGTTAAAGCATCGCCTGAGGCTCTGCCTTAGCCGGGCTATTCAGTCTCAGATGTTCTTCAGAATATCCAGCAAGTGGTCCCAAACCATCTGCACGGTGGGTATGAGCAGTCGTTCGTCGGGCGAGTGAACGCCTCGCAGGGTGGGACCGAACGACACCATGTCGAGCTCTGGGTACTTTGCCGAGAACAGTCCGCACTCCAGTCCGGCGTGGATGCCCAGCACCAGCGGGTCTTTTCCGAAGAGTCGGCGATACGAGTCGACAGCCACCTTGGTGAGCTTGCTGTCGGGATTCATCTTCCATGCAGGGTAGCCGTCGCCCTGAACCACCTCGGCACCGGCCAGCTGGAACGCAGCCTTCACCGTGGCAGCCTGGTTGTCAAGCGCGCTCATCACGTTGGAGCGTTGCGAAGCCACCACTACGGCCTCGCAGTCGGTCGTTGTGATGCTTGCCACATTGTTCGATGTCTCTACCAGCCAGGCTATCTCCTCGTCCTGGCACATGGCAAACACTCCGTTGTCAACGGCCTGCAGAGCCTGCACCATGCGTGTGCTCACCTGCTCGGGGATAACCTTCTGCGGCTCAGCACTTTCCATGTGGAACTGCATGGTCTTCTCCGTTACGTGATATTCCTCCTCTACCTGCACGGCAAACACGTTCCAGTCGGCACGCACGTTCTCCTTCTTGTCAGTCGGTACGGCAAACACGGCGATGCCGTCGCGCGGTATGGCGTTGTGCAGTCGGCCAGCAGTGAAGCTTGCCAGGCGCAGTCCGTATCGTTCCTGGGTCTGGTAGAGGAAGCGTGTGAGCACCTTCAGAGCATTGGCTCGCTTCTTGTTGATGTCGTCGCCGGAGTGTCCGCCGATGAGTCCCTTTAGCGAAGCCTTCACGAAGAACCATCCCTCGGGAGCTGTTTCCTTCTCGAAGCGGAAGGTGGCAGTGGTGTTTCTTCCGCCTGCACACGACACAAAGATCTGACCTTCGTCCTCGGAGTCGAGGTTTATGAGCATCTGTCCGGTCATGAAGCCGGGCTTCATGCCTTCAGCTCCGGTCAGTCCGGTTTCCTCGTCGCGCGTGAACACGCACTCTATTGGGCCGTGCTCTATGTCGTCGGAGTCGAGGATGGCCAGCTCTATGGCGCAGCCGATGCCGTCGTCGGCACCCAGTGTGGTGCCTTTTGCGCGCATCCATTCGCCGTCAACGTATGTCTGTATGGGGTCTTTCTCGAAATCGATGTCCACCTCGGGCAGCTTTTCGCACACCATATCCATGTGGCTCTGCAGTATAACGGTGGGTCGCTGCTCCATTCCCGGTGTGGCAGGCTTGCGTATGAGCACGTTGCCCGTTTCGTCGGTCACGGTTTCGAGTCCACGCTGCTGTCCGAATGACTTCAGATACTCAATCATCTGTTCCTCTTTCTTAGATGGGCGAGGGATTGAATTGATTTTGGCAAACTGCTCGAAAACGCGAGCAGGTTTCAAATTTGTGTTTGTCATACTTTGTGTTTTTTGTATAAAAGACTCAGCTTTATAGGTTTTTATTTTGCAACTTCCAACTAATTCCACTACCTTTGCAGGCAATTAGGCAAGGTCTGAGGACGTTGTCGGTTGATTATTCAACTGCAAAATTAGGAAAAAATGGCGAAAATACTGCTTTTAAGCATAATTATTGTTGGAATAGCATTGGCTTTGCTCAGCGTGAAACTTATCCTGAAGCGCGACGGCAAGTTCTCTTCGATGCACATCCACGACAGCGAAGCCATGAAGCAGAGGGGCATACACTGTGTGCTCGACCAAGACCGGGAGATGCGCGGCGAGGCATGAGCCTGGCTGCCACGGCCAATAGTGATTAAGAAAACTAAAAGAATAATCTGATGAAAAAAACATTTATTTTTGCATTTGCAGCATTGCTGGGA
This sequence comes from uncultured Prevotella sp., assembly GCA_900318625.1. Lineage (GTDB taxonomy): Bacteria > Bacteroidota > Bacteroidia > Bacteroidales > Bacteroidaceae > Prevotella. The sequence goes on along the minus strand of ONLG01000005.1, from coordinate 27,934 downwards.
CTCGCTTCGTGCAACAACCAGCCGCAGCAGAACGACACCAAGGAAACCAAGGCGCCCTCGAAGGAGAGCAGCGATGTGAAGATTGCATACGTGGAGGTTGACTCCATTATGAGCCAGTACACCTATTGGAAGGAAGTAACCAAGCTCATGGAGCAGAAGGAGCAGAACATCCAGAAGACGCTTGCAACCAAACAGCAGTCGTTGCAGCAGGCAGCTGCCAAGTTCCAGCAGGACATTCAGGCCAACAAATACACTCAGCAGCAGGCTCAGCAGGTGCAGGCCTCGATACAGAAGCAGGCTCAGGATGCCGAGGGATTGCAGCAGAGGTTAGGCAATGAATACCAGAAGCTGGTTGCCGACTACAACAAGGCACTGGCCGACAGCCTGCATCACTTCCTCGAAAGCTTCAACAAGGACAAGAAGTACACCATGATTCTTGCCAAGCAGGGCGACAACATCCTCTATTCCGACAAGTCGCTCGACATCACCGACGACGTGGTGAAGGGTCTGAACAAGGCATATAAAGGAATGAAGAAGTAAAAACAAGTTTAGTAATTCATAGGGGCCAGTTGCGCGTGGTGCGTAGCTGGCTCTGCCTTTTTTGCTTAAACAACAGCCATGACACGCCAGCAACGCTATCAGTATCTGCTCGAATACTTTCGCCGACAGATGCCGCACGTCACCACTGAACTGCATTTTGGCAGTGCTTTCCAGCTTCTTTGTGCCACGGTGCTCAGCGCACAGTGCACCGACAAGCGTGTGAACATGGTCACGCCGGCCCTTTTTGCTGCTTATCCCACGGCGCAGGCTATGTCGCAGGCCACTGCCGACGACCTGCTCGCATACGTTTCCAGCGTTTCCTATCCCAACAGCAAGGCGCGCCATCTGGCCGAACTCTCGCGGATGATAGTGGAACAGTTTGGCGGCGAGGTGCCTTCGATGGTCGAAGAACTGGTCAAGCTGCCCGGAGTGGGGCGCAAGACGGCCAACGTCATGCAAGCCGTGTGGTTCGGAAAGGCGGCAATGGCGGTAGACACCCACGTCTATCGAGTGAGCCATCGCATGGGACTCGTGCCCAAGACAGCCGACAATCCGCTGAAGGTAGAAAAGTATCTCATGGCTCATATACCTGCCGACGATATTCCCGATGCCCATCACTGGCTGCTGCTCCATGGCAGATATGTGTGCCGGAGCCAGCATCCGCGATGCAGCGAGTGTGCTTTCGCCGACATCTGCCCCAGACTTATCGAGGGCAGCAAGCTTGAATGAGTTGCCCTCAGCATCTTTTCATACACAACTAAAAGCATCATCTGACTATGAAATCCAAACAGATATTCTCGTTTCTCAAGGCTATAGCAGCCAACAACAACCGCCAGTGGTTTGCCGAACATAAGGAGGAATACCAGCAAACGAAGGCCGACTTCGAGCAGGCGGTAGACTGTCTTATCTCGCGCATAGCCGAGTTTGACCCTGCCGTGGCCCATCTCACCTCGCGCGACTGCTGCTATCGGTTCTACCGTGACGTGCGCTTCTCCTCCGACAAGTCGCCCTACAAGCGCCACTATGGTGCCTACATCTGTGAGGCTGGACGCAAAAGCCTGCGTGCCGGCTACTACCTGCACCTGCAACCGGGGCAGAGCTTCGTGTGCGGAGGGGCATACTATCTGCCAACCAACATACTGACGGCTTGCCGCAACGAGATTATGGCAAACATCGACGAGTGGCGCAAGATGGTGGAAGCCAAGCCGTTTGTCGACCTTTTCGGCACTCCCGGCTGCGGAACGCTCACCGATGATGGGCCGTCGGACAAGGGATTTGGCATCGTCCACCTGAAAACCTGTCCCAAAGACTTTCCCCGCGACTATGAGTTCATGCACTATCTGCGCATGAAGGACTATGCTTTCTGGCATCGTCTTGACGACAAATTCTTCAGCAAAGCCGACTGGATGGACCAAGTTTTGCAGATTTTCCGCCTGGCAATGCCGGTCAATCACTTCCTGAACTCAGTGATAGCAGACTACGAATAACAAAAAAAGAGATTGTCCTTTGCGGGCAATCTCTTTTTGGTTCAGCAGTTGCTTGTTTCTTTCTTACTTCTTAGCCTTGCTCAGCTCGGCTATCGTATCTTTCAGCGAGGCAATCTTCTCGAGCGAGTCGCTTTCCTTCTTGCGTTCCAGAGCAACCACGGCTTCCGGCGCATTGGCTACGAAACGCTCGTTCTGGAGCTTCTTTCTCACTCCGGCAAGGAAGCCTTCAAGGTGCTTCAGCTGAGCTTCAGCCTTGGCAATCTCGGCTTCTATGTCAATCATCGAGCCTAAAGGAACGGCAAATTCGTGTACTCCAACCATGAAGGCGGTGCCGTCTGCGCTCTTTTCCTTCACCACTTCAATAGCCTGAAGGTTAGCCATTTTGGACAGCACGCTGTTGTATTGCTCGAAGACATTGCTGCCAATGGCCTGCAATGTGAGTGCTTCCTTGGGGGCAATGTTCTTCTGGTTTCTCACGGTACGCACCCCGGCTACTATCTGTTTCACGCTTTCGATGTCGCCCATAAGCTCTCGCTCCTCCTCGGTAGGCAAGCTGAGGTGGAGGCAGTCGCGCATAATTGAGTCGCCTGCACTGCGTTCATAGAGTGCCTGCCACAGCTCCTCAGTGATAAACGGCATGAAGGGATGGAGCAGCTTCAGCAGCTTGTCGAAGAAGCCCAGCGTCGCATCGTAGGTTGTCTGGTCTATTGGCTGCGGCTTGCCGTCAACGTATGCCGGCTTGATCATCTCGAGATACCAGCTCGAGAACTCGTCCCAGAACAGCTTGTAGACCACCATAAGTGCTTCGCTGAGGCGGTATTTGCTGAAGAGGTCGTCCATTTCGGCACTTGCTTCCTTGAGTTTCGCTTCGAACCAAGCCACTGCCGTCTTGCTGGCATCGGGCTGGCTGCCGCCTGTCGGGTCAACAGTCCATCCCTTGACAAGGCGGAAAGCGTTCCATATCTTGTTGTTGAAGTTGCGTCCTTGTTCGCAAAGAGCCTCGTCGAAGAGTATGTCGTTGCCTGCCGGAGCCGACAACATCATTCCCATACGCACGCCGTCGGCACCGAACTTGTCGATAAGCATGAGCGGATCGGGCGAGTTTCCGAGCGACTTTGACATCTTGCGGCCAAGCTTGTCGCGCACGATGCCCGTGAAATAAACGTTCTTGAAGGGGTACTTGCCCATGTATTCCTCGCCGGCCATAATCATTCGGGCTACCCAGAAGAAGATAATGTCGGGTGCGGTGACGAGGTCAGCGGTGGGGTAGTAGTAGTTTATCTCTTCGTTTCCGGGGTTGTTGATGCCGTCGAAGAGGGATATTGGCCACAGCCACGACGAGAACCACGTGTCGAGAGCATCCTCGTCCTGTCGCAGGTCGGCAGCCTGAAGGTTGCTGTTGCCGCTTTTCTGGCGTGCCAGCTCAAGTGCTTCCTCGGCTGTTTCGGCCACCACAAAGTCGCCTTCGGCATTGTAGTAGTAGGCCGGAATACGGTGTCCCCACCACAGCTGGCGGCTGATGCACCAGTCCTGGATGTTCTCAAGCCAGTTCTTATATGTGGTCTTGTACTTCGCCGGATAGAAGTTCATCTCGCCGTTCATCACCGGTGGCAGCGCAATGTCGGCAAAGTGCTGCATCCGGAGGAACCACTGAAGCGACAGGCGCGGCTCAATGGCCGTGTCGGGGTTGCGTTCCGAGTAGCCCACCTTGTTCACATAGTCCTCTATGCGCTCCATCAGTCCGGCCTCCTTGAGGTCGTTTGCTATCTGTGTGCGGCAGTCGAAGCGGTCCATTCCCACGTAGAGCGGACTGGCTTCGGATATTGTGCCGTCGGCGTTGAATATGTCAATCGTCTCAAGGTTGTGGGTTTTGCCCAGCATATAGTCGTTGGTGTCGTGGGCTGGAGTGACTTTCAGACAGCCTGTACCGAACTCGATGTCAACATATCGGTCCTCAATCACCGGAATGACGCGGCCAACGAGTGGCACGATTACCTTGCGGCCCTTGAGCCATTGGTTCTTCGGGTCCTTGGGATTGATACACATTGCCGTGTCGCCCATGATGGTTTCGGGACGTGTGGTGGCCACAACGGCATAGTAGCCGCGCTCGTCGTGGTGGATTATGTTGCCCTCGTCTATGAGCTGCTGCTCGTTGTCGAGGCTGTCAAGGCCGTCGACATAGTATTTCAGATGGAACAGATGGCTCTGCTCTTCCCTGTAGATTACTTCCTCGGTAGACAGCGCAGTGAGTGCCTTCGGGTCCCAGTTGACCATTCGCAGGCCGCGGTAGATGAGTCCTTTGTTGTATAAATCAACGAACACGTGTATCACGCTCTTCGAGCGTTTCTCGTCCATAGTGAACGCCGTGCGGTCCCAGTCGCACGAAGCACCGAGCTTGCGGAGCTGCTTCAGGATGATGCCGCCGTGCTCGTGGGTCCAGTCCCATGCGTGCTTGAGGAACTTCTCACGTGTGAGGTCGCTCTTCTTGATGCCCTGCTCGGCCAGTTTCTTCACCACCTTAGCCTCGGTTGCTATCGAGGCATGGTCGGTTCCGGGCACCCAGCAGGCATTCTTTCCCTCCATGCGGGCGCGGCGAACGAGGATGTCTTGTATGGTGTTGTTGAGCATATGACCCATGTGGAGCACGCCAGTAACGTTTGGTGGCGGTATCACCACGGTGTAGGGCTCGCGCCCATCGGGTTTGCTACTGAACAGTTTGTTGTCGAGCCAGTATTGATACCACTTCGACTCCACTTCTTTCGGATCGTACTTTGTTGCTAATTCCATATTTGTATTATTGCATTTTGTGTTCAAACGAAAATCCTTGCAAAATTACTAATAAACGACTAATTATCAAAAAGATTGCCCTTTTTGTTTCCTGTCAGTTCCTTCGGTGCCTTACACAAACAAGAGGACAAGCGGCAGAACTACTCTCTTGCCACTTGTCCCCTTGCTGTATGTATCTCGACAGAGGATGTCTTAGAAGTTGTTGGCCTGCAGCTCGAAGTAAGCCTGCGGATGGTCGCATACCGGGCATACCTCAGGAGCCTGCTTTCCGATTACGATGTGGCCACAGTTGCGGCACTGCCAGATGGCATCTCCGTCGCGCGAGAAAACCTTCTTCTGCTCTATGTTGTCTAAAAGTTTGCGATAGCGGGCCTCGTGGTGCTTCTCGATTGCAGCCACACCACGGAACTTCTCGGCTATCTCGGTGAAGCCTTCCTCGTCGGCCTCGCGTGCCATACGCTCGTACATGTCGGTCCATTCAAAGTTTTCGCCCTCGGCAGCAGCCTTAAGGTTCTCTGTCGTATCTTTGATTTTGCCGCCCTCGAGCAGCTTGAACCACATCTTGGCGTGCTCTTTCTCGTTGTTTGCTGTTTCCTCGAAGATGGCAGCTATCTGCACATAGCCGTCTTTCTTGGCCTTCGATGCCCAGTATGAGTACTTGTTTCTGGCCTGCGACTCGCCTGCAAAGGCTTCCTGCAGGTTCTTTTCGGTTTTGGTTCCTGCTAATGCTTTCATAATGCTTTGTATGTTTTCGTTAATATTCAGGTTGTTTTATGGAGTGGAAAGCTGGCCTCAGTCGGCCACTTTCAGTATGATGCTTGTTGCACCGATGGTGAAAAGAGTGTCGTTGTGTATAATCCTGCGCTCCTTGTCGCCCAGTATTTCGTTGTCAACGAAGGTGCCGGTGTTGCTCGGCCCGTCGCTCAGGGTGAACCTTAGCCGTCCTTTCTTGTCGCGGCCAACGCTTATGCGGCAGTGGGTCATGTCCATGCTCGGGTCTACGGTTTCTATAGGGCAGTTTATCGGATTGCCTTTCTGGTAGCGGCCAATGGTGTTCACGCCCATGTAGAGGGGGATGACCTGCTTGTAGTGGAACACATTTTCTATCACCACGAGCTCGCCAACGGGCTGTCGCTCGGCTGTTGCAGCACCGTCGCTGTCCTCGGCTGTTGCCGAGACGTTGTCGGGGTGCATGGTGCGCTGCTCTTTGTCGAGCACTTTGGGCGTTCCTATGCGCACTCCGAACTGTTTGCTGCAATTAGGGCAAGTGAAAATCAGCGACTGGCCGGCTTCGTATTTCGTTTCGTCAAAGGTGATGAAGCTGTCGCATTTGGGGCATCTTACTCGTTTCATTCTGTTATTTTAAGAAGCCATCCTATTTTGAAATACTTGTTGTCTCTCAGTTGGCGAAGTGCGTTCTGGGCCTCTTCCTTCGATGGATATTTCCCGTAGACAACCTTTGCGTTGGTTTCCTTGTCTATGACGACAGCCTCGGAGAAGCCGTCCTTGTGTATCATCTCGGCATAAATCTCGGCATTCTTCAGTCCCACGCGGCTGCAGAGCACTATGCTCCAGTACTCTTTGGGCTGCGGAGCAGCTGCTACGGGTTTAGGCTTCGGTGCAGCCTTGGCCTTGGCGGGCTTGCTGGCAGGCTTGGCAACGGGGCTGGTGGCTTTGTCCGACTTGCCTGCTGTGGTTATGATAGGCTTGAAGAGAAAATCGGGTTTTATGGGTTTGCCTACGTCGAACACGTTGCAGAGGAAGCCGCACTGGAGCTGCTCGATGTGGTGTCCGCCCTTGTTCAGGTCGAGCGGCGAAGCCAGTAGGAAGAAGGCTGTGGCCAGCAGTGCTGCCACGGCTGTGTTGCGGATGGCACTGAGGCTGATGGCAACAAACCGCTTGCCTGTGTTGCGGTCGCTGGCAATGCCTATAACCTGCGTGCGAGGGCTGATGGTGATGGGCTTTGTCTGTGGTTCTGCTGCTTTGGCGGTTGCCTCTTGCTGCAGATGGAATGGGGCAGCGGTGCTCTCTGGGGCTGATGCTGGGGCGACATTGTGCTTTGAGCGTATTGCGGCCAGCGGCTGAATGTCCAGACCGCCGAGTGCGTAGAAGTCGGGAGTGAGTATTCCGGCCTCGTTGGGCAGGAACTCAAGGTTGCCTTCCTTGTTGACTGTCAGCGTGCCTACGCCGTTCAGCTCAACAAAACCCTCGTCGGTGAGTTGCCGCCGCAGTGCTCTTACGTCGCTTTCGACCATTGCCACGGCTTCGGGATAGCTTGTGTCGTTGGCCTCTACGTATGACTGCGCCAGCAGAGAGTCGTTCATCACGTACTTGGGATTGAACCCGACGGTGCGCAACGGCGGCAGATACACCCCGTCGTGCTCGTCGTAGCGTGCCGCAACATGATGGGCAACAAAAGCTCCCAGACCGGGAACTATCACACAGTCGTTGCCGAGCAGCAGTATTTCGATATGTCTTCCAAGTTCAATCACGTTTGCAAAAATAGGTATTTTTTTCTTTACCGCAAAATATTTTGGGGTTGTTGGTGTCCTTAAAATTAAACATCTGTGGCTGCCCGACTATGTGGCTGCCCACCCGGGGGCTGTAGCCGCCGACCAATATGGGCCATATTACTGACCAATATGGGCCATATTACCGAGCAATATGAGTCATATTACCGAGCAATATGAGTCATATTACTTTGAGCTTGCTGCGTGGGCTTAATGTTGTGCAGGCTTCAGCTCTGTCAGGGAAGGTGCTGGGGGCTGGCCTTGGTGTGGCTAATACTGTTCCATGCGGGCTGTGAAGTCGTCGATGAGCATACGTGCTATCGACAGTTTCTCGGGCAGCGTGGGCAGGTTGCGGTAGTCGAACCATCCGCCTTCGGCCAGTTCGGAGCTTTGCAAGTGGAGTTCGCCGCTGGCATATTCGGCAGTGAAGCCCACCATCATGCCGCATGGGAAGGGCCAGGGCTGGCTGTCGAAGTAGCGAAGGTTCTTGATTGCTATGCCCGTCTCTTCCTTCACCTCGCGCATCACGGTTTCTTCGAGCTTCTCGCCTGTTTCCACGAAGCCTGCCACAAGGCCGAAGAAGTGGCTTCGGAAGTTGCGTGCCCTGACGAGCAACAGCTCGTCGCCGCGGTTGATGCGCACTATAACTGCTGGCACCACCTGTGCCCATACCTCGTTTCCGCAATGCTTGCAGGTTTTTGAAATGTCTGTTTGGGGAGTCAGTGGGTGCCCACACACACCGCAATACTTGTTGTGAGAGTCCCAATAAACTATCTCCCAACACTTTCCGGCCTTCCGATAGAGTTCGGGTTTAAGCTTGTAATAAGACTTGCGGAGGGGGCAGAGCTTCCACGACCGATGCTGTGCAGGCTCTTGCAGAGATGTTTCCGGCAGGCTCAGAGTGCGCACTTCGCGCCCGTCATCCATGGCTGTCACGGTGTGGATGGTGGTTTCGGAGGGCAGTGTCAGGGGTGGCTCATTGCCTTCTGGAACCGAAAAAGTTTCATCGGCGTGTTGCTCAAGCAGCAACTCTCCGCCGATGAATATGAACCAAAGAGTCTGTTCTGTCATTGTTAGAGTTGCAGCTCTTTCAGTATCTGAGCCATCTTCTGCTTCGTTGTCACCTTGGTTGGAACGAGCGGAAGCCTCAGTTCGTTTTCAATCATGCCCATCTCGGAGAGCAGTGCTTTCACTCCGGCAGGGCTTCCGTCGACGAAGAGCAGGCTGTAGAGCTCGGTGAAGCGGTGGTGTAGGCGGCGTGCGGGGCCATATTCGCCACGGAACTCGTAGCGTATCATGCGCGAGAACTCCTTTGGCAGTGCGTTTCCGATGACCGAAATCACACCTACGGCACCGCTGGCAACCATCGAGAACGTCAGTGCATCGTCGCCGCTGAGCACGTCGAAGTCGGCTGGCTTGCCCTTGATGATCTCGTCTACCTGTTCGAGAGAGCCGCTGGCTTCTTTTATTGCGACGATGTTGGGGCAGTCGTTGGCCAGTCGGATGGTGGTCTGTGGGCGCAGGTTGATGCCCGTGCGGCCCGGAACGTTGTAGAGCACAATGGGCAGCGGGCTGGCCTCGGCTATCTTCTTGAAGTGCTGGTAGAGTCCTTCCTGTGACGGTTTGTTGTAGTATGGGCATACGCTCAGTATGCCGTCGATGCCGCTCCAGTCAGTGTTGCGTATCTCTTCGACCACGGCCATGGTGTTGTTGCCGCCGCATCCCATGAGGATTGGCAGCTTGCCGTCGACCAGACGCACAACGGTTTCCTTGATGCGGACCTTCTCTTCTGCGCTCAGACAGGGTGCTTCGCCTGTCGTGGCAAGGATGCAGAAGAAGTCGGCACCACTCTTAATCTGGAACTTTACTATCTCTTCGAGTGCTTCCCAGTCAACAGAGCTGTCGCTTTTGAATGGAGTAATGAGGGCAATACCTAAACCTTTGAATATGTTTTGTGCCATAAATGAATATAATTTTGTTTGCAAAAGTGCGCAAAGAATATCCAAACGCTACCGCAAACGCTGTTTTGCTTTACAAAGATGTTACTTATAAAACCGCCGCAAAGATAGTAAAAAGTTTAGATACCCTGCTTATGTGGCTGTTATTTTTTTGATTTTATGCTTCGTCGGAGGGCATATCGTAGCTCACATCCCACAAAAACAGGGCGTGGCCGGGCATGGAGTCGCCGGCAAGAGTGCGCTTGCCGCTTGCAACTATGGAGCGGAACTCGTCGACCGTAATCTTTCCCCGTCCCACAAGAATGAGTGTTCCGACCACTGCGCGCACCATGTTGCGCAGAAAGCGGTTGGCCGTGATGACGAAACACCACCGTCCGGGCTCGTCCATCTCAGTCCATCGAGCTTCGCTCACATGACAAATGGTGGTCTTCTGGTCGCCTCCTGACTTACAGAAGGCGGCGAAGTCGCTCACGCTAAGCAGGTGGGCTGCTGCGTTGTTCATGGCTTGGAAATCAAGGCGATAGGTCATTTCGTTGGAGTAATGGCGCAGGAAAGGTGCCTTGTGCGTATGTATATAATAATGGTACGTGCGCGCGACGGCAGAGAAACGGGCATGGCAGTCGGACGGTACGCTTACTATGCGGTCGACGGCAATGTCGCGCGGCAGCACGCGGTTGAGCTTATAGGCCAGCTGCTGGCAGTCGGCTATAGGCTCCTCGGTATCGAAATGTGCCACCATCATGTGGGCATGGACACCTGCGTCGGTGCGTCCGGCACCTACCACGCTCATGTCGCGGCCCATCAGAAGCGACAGGGCGCGCTGCATTTCGTGCTGCACAGAATTGCTGCCGGGCTGCACCTGCCATCCGTGGTAGGCCGTGCCGTCGTAGCTAAAGTATATAAAGTAACGTTGCATCAGAACAAGTTGGGTTTCCTTTTGCGTGCCTCGCTGAGCGAGAGTATCTGTTCCTGCTTCTGCGAATACTCTTTGCGCATATCGGCATAGAGACTCTTGAGCTCTTCCTGATAGGCTTCGGCGGCTTCGGCAGTGGCAAGGCGCGAAGCCACCTGCGGATTTTGGGCGGCATCTTTCACCCAGACCACGGGGCCGTCGTATATCGGAGCTATCTTCAGGGCTACGTGCATACGGCTCGTGGTGGCTCCTCCTACCATTATCGGGACACTCAGTCCGGCTTTCTTCAGGGCCTTAGCCACTTCAACCATCTCGTCGAGGCTCGGTGTGATAAGGCCAGACAGACCCACCATGTCGGCCTTGTTGTCTATCACGGCCTGCACAATCTGTTCGGGCGGAACCATCACCCCGAGGTCGATAACTTCGTAGTTGTTGCACGTCATCACCACAGAGACGATGTTCTTGCCTATGTCGTGTACGTCACCTTTCACCGTAGCCATGACCACTCGGCCTGCTTTGGTGCTGCCTTCCTGTTTTCCGGCCTCGATGAAAGGTTGCAGGATGGCTACTGCCTGCTTCATGGTGCGGGCGGTCTTTACCACCTGCGGCAGGAACATCTTGCCTTGGCCGAAGAGCTCTCCCACCTCGTTCATGCCGTCCATGAGCGGTCCTTCGATTACGTCTACGGCCCGGGGATATTGGGCAAGGGCTTCGCGGAGGTCTTCTTCGAGGTATTGCGACAGACCTTTGCGCAGCGAGTAGCGCAGACGGGAGTCCAGCGGCTCCTTGCGCCACGCGTCTTCTGTCTGGCTGGGAGCTACAGAGCCTTTGGCACCGGCTGCCTGCTGTTGCTCCTTCAGCTTCATGGCGAGGGCTATAAGGTCGTCGGCAGCACCTTTGCGGCGGTTGAGCACCACGTCCTCAATCACTTCAAGGTAGTCCTTCGGTATGTCGTCGTATGCCACTTTGGTAGCCGGATTGACGATGCCGAAGTCCATTCCGTTCTGTATGGCATGATAGAGGAACACAGCGTGCATGGCTTCGCGCAGGTAGTTGTGGCCGCGCAGCGAGAAAGAGAGGTTGCTCACTCCGCCGCTGACGTGAGCTCCGGGCAGATTTTGGCGTATCCAGTGGGCTGCGCGTATAAAATCGACGGCATAGTTGTCGTGTTCTTCCATGCCGGTGGCTATCGCCAGGACGTTCGGGTCGAATATTATGTCGCGTGGGTTCATGCCCACCTGTTCGGTGAGCAGGCGGTAGGCGCGTGCAGCTATCTCAATCCGGCGCTCGTAGGAAGTGGCTTGTCCCTGTTCGTCGAAGCACATCACCACCACGGCGGCACCATAGCGCATCACGTCGCGGGCGTGGCTGAGGAATGTCTGCTCGCCTTCCTTGAGCGAAATGGAGTTGACGATGCTCTTGCCCTGCACGCATTTCAGTGCAGCGAGTATCACAGGCCACGATGACGAGTCAATCATCAGCGGCACGCGGGATATGTCGGGCTCGGCGGCAATGGTGTTGAGGAAGGTGGTCATTTCCTTTTCGGCATCCAGAAGGCCGTCGTCCATGTTCACGTCGATGACCAGTGCGCCGTCGGCCACCTGTTTGCGGGCTATGGCCACGGCCTCTTCGTAGTTCTTCTCGTTGATAAGTCGCAGGAACTTGCGGCTGCCTGCCACGTTGCAGCGTTCGCCCACGTTGGTGAACGAGGGCTCGGTGCCATGTTCCCGTGGCGGAGTCATCGGTGCTTTCACGCTGAGCGCCTCCAGTCCGCTGAGCAGCATCTCGTCGCGAGGAGCAGGGAGCTCTCTGGGAACCTTGCCGTGAGCCATGGCTGCAAAGCTGGCAATAAATTCATCGGTAGTGCCGCAGCAGCCGCCGATGATGTTCACGAGTCCCTCGTCGACGAAACGGCTCATGGCGGCAGTCATTGCCTCAACGGTTTCGTCGTATTGTCCCAGTTCGTTGGGCAGTCCGGCGTTGGGATAAACGCTGACAAGGCACGGTGCTTTAGCAGCCAGTGTGCGAAGGAATGGCATCATGTCGGCTGCTCCAAGCGAGCAGTTGAGTCCGACGGAGAAGATGGGGTAGGACGACACCGATGCAAGGAACGCCTCGGGAGTCTGTCCGCTCAGCGTGCGACCAGCTTTGTCGCTGATTGTTATGCTGAGCATTATGGGCAGCTGTCGGCCTTTTTGCTCCATCACCGATAGCGAAGCATCGATAGCAGCCTTGGCGTTGAGGGTGTCGAAGATGGTCTCTATGAGCAACGCATCAACCCCGCCGTCGACAAGTGCTTCCACTTGTTCGGCGTATGCGGCACGCAGCTCGTCGTAGCTGATGTCGCGGAAAGCTGGATTTTCCACGTCGGGCGACATGGAGCAGGTCTTGTTGGTAGGGCCTATGCTTCCTGCCACGAAGCCGTGGCCGTGTGCTTCCACGGCGCAGCGGGCCAGACGGGCACCCTCGAAGGCCATCTCGTAGCAGTGGTCTTCGAGTTTATAGTCGGCTTGGGATATGCGTTGCGAGGAGAAAGTGTTGGTTTCGATGATGTCGGCCCCTGCTTCAAGGTAGCGGCGATGTATGTCGCTCACCACGTCGGGGCGCGTAATGTTGAGCAAGTCGTTGTTGCCCTTGAGTTCTACGGTGCTCTCTCGGAACCTCTCTCCACGGAAATCGTCTTCCGAAAGAGCATAGCTCTGCACCATAGTGCCCAGTGCTCCGTCGAGGATAATAATCCTTTTGCGGGCCAGTTCGTTTAGTGTCATTGTCAGTAGTGTTTTATTGCGCGGTCCATTTCACGGCGATCTTCCTTCTCCTTGAGGGTCTGGCGCTTGTCGTAACTCTTCTTTCCGCGGCACAGTGCAATGTCAACCTTTGCCCTTCCGTTATCGTCGATGAAGACAAGTGTGGGCACGATGGTGTAGCCCGGCTGCTTTTCTGCGTCGCTGAGCTTGCGTATCTCGCGCTTTGTCAGGAGCAGCTTGCGCTCGCGTTTGGCCTCATGGTTGGCATAGGAACCGTAGAAATAGGGCGAGATATTCATGCCCTTGACCCATATTTCGCCGTTGATGATGTAGCAGTAGCTGTCTACGAGTGATGCTTTTCCGGCGCGGATAGACTTTATCTCGGTGCCGGTGAGCACAATGCCAGCCGTGAACTCCTCAACAAAGAAGTACTCGAACGATGCTTTCTTGTTACGTATCTGAACCGGACTCTTGCGCCGCAGCTCTATCTGATCTTTGTTCATGGCTTCACAACTTTAGCAAATTGGTCGATGTGCTCGTCTATATAATGGGCTATCTGCCCAGTCCACAGCTCCTCGTTCTCCACAAAATCGTCGTCGAAATCGTCGAATTGAGGATACCGTTCAAACAGAGCCATGAACTCGTCGTCGCTGTAGTCGGCTTCAATCTCGGTGTGATAGGTGTTGAAAAGCTTGCCGGCTTTCCTTATGTGGCGGCACAAATCAACCAAGCCCCATTCTTTCACGGCGGCAGCAAAGGGGTTGCGGAAGATGAAACCTCCGTAACCGTTGTGTATGAGCTGTATGTAGCCGCCGTCCATCACCTCTTCATGGAGCACGTTCCATGCCAGAAGCGTGATCTGGTGGCTGTTGAGCTGTGACATTGTGTCGGTGGTTATCTCATTGCCGATGGCATTATTGATGGCGTCGACGAACACTCCGACGAACGCATCCATACCTTCGGCAGCAGCCTCTTGCAGTTTCTTGTCGCTAACTGTTACTTCTTTCATTCTGGTTTGAGAAGAAAATTTACGTTGCAAAAATACTAATTATATTGTAAATCGAGCTCAACTTTCCACTGAAACTGCCAGAACCGTATTACAGCAGATGCCTTGCGCCAGTTTTGGCGTATAGGTTAGAGTCTGCCTTTCCGTGGTGGTTTCTGCTTGTTTCTTTTGTTTTTTCCTACGGGTTGCGGTCTTTCGGGCTTCGATGTAGGCTGCTTTTGCGGTGCCCGGGCATTGTCGGCATTTCTCGAAAACAGTTCCTTGATAAGGTCGGTGCGACCTATACGCCTCAGTTCGCGCTCGATGTTGTTGCGCTCCGAAGGCTTGTACCAGAAGAAGAACTGTCTCTGCGCAAGCTTGTCGTGAGGTGTCTTGGCGCAGTAGACGGGCTCAAGGGTGTACGGGTCGTAGCCTGTGTACCACGTTTCTGTGGACACTGTCATCGGCGTAGGGGTGAAATCCTGAACCTGTTCGAGGTGGAAGTCGAGACGCTTTGTCTGCACCGCCAGCTCTGCCATGTCCTCTTCGCGACATCCCGGGTGCGAACTCATGAAGTAGGGAATAATCTGTTGCTTCAGGTTTTCTTCGCGGTTGATGCGGTCGAACACGCGCTTGAACTCCTCGAAGAGTCTGAACGACGGCTTGCGCATCAGGTTGAGCACGCGGTCAGAGGTGTGTTCGGGCGCCACTTTCAGCCGTCCGCTGACGTGATTGCATATCAGTTCGCGGGTGTACTGGCGCGCAGCCTTGTCAACGGCTTCGTCACCGCTCTTGTGCAGAAGCAAGTCGTAGCGCACTCCGCTGCCGATGAAGCTCTTCTTGATATAAGGCAGTGAGTCGACGGCATGATAAATGTCGAGCAGCTTCGTGTGGTCGGTGTTGAGGTTGGGGCATATCTTCGGGTTGATGCACGACGGACGCTTGCACCGCTCGCACGCTTTGGTGTTTTTGCCGCCCATGCCGTACATATTGGCCGACGGTCCGCCGAGGTCGGAGAGGTAGCCCTTGAAGTCTGGCATGGCTGCAATCTGCTCCACCTCCTTTAGTATGCTCTCCTTTGAGCGGCAGGTAATGAACTTGCCCTGATGGGCTGAGATGGTGCAGAACGAGCATCCGCCGAAGCATCCGCGGTGGATGTTCACCGAGTGGCGTATCATTTCGTAAGCCGGAATACGCTTGTTCTTGTACTTGGGGTGGGGCAGACGCGTGTAAGGCAGGGCAAACGAAGCGTCGAGTTCCTCGGTGGTCATCTGCGGATAGGGAGGATTGACCACCGTGTAGAGCCCGTCTACCGCTTGCAGCAGCCGTCGGGCGTGAACGCTGTTGGCTTCCTCCTCAATGTGGCGGAAGTTTTCGGCATGGGCTTTCTTGTCTTTCAGACATTCGGCATGGGAGTGCAGCACTATGTCGTCGGCTGTGATGCCTCCCGGAATGTCCTCTTTCTTTGACAGATAAGCTATCTGCGGTATGTCGTGCAGGCTGTCGAGGCTGTCTTGCCGGGCGAGTCTTCGCGCTATTTCCACGATTTGTTTCTCGCCCATACCATATATAATAATGTCTCCGCCCGAGTCGCAGAGAATACATTTGCGCAGCTTGTCCTGCCAGTAGTCGTAGTGGGAGAGGCGGCGCATTGATGCTTCGATGCCTCCGAGCACAACAGGCACGTCGGGATAGAGATTCTTCAGTATCTGCGTGTAGACTATAGTGGGATATTCCGGGCGGCAGTCGTGCCGTCCGTCGGGGCTGTAGGCATCCTCGGAACGCAGCCGGCGGTTGGCTGTGTACTTGTTCACCATTGAGTCCATGCACCCCGGAGCAATGCCGAAGAACAGCCGTGGACGACCCAGCTTGCGGAAATCGCGGAAGTCGCCGTGCCAGTCGGGCTGCGGAACGATAGCCACACGAAAGCCTGCAGCCTCGAGCGTGCGCCCGATGACAGCCGCGCCAAACGATGGATGGTCTACGTAGGCATCACCCGAAAACAGAATGATGTCGACTTCGGACCACCCGCGCAGTTCCATCTCCTTCTTTGTGGTGGGGAGAAAGTCGGTCAGCTGAGGCATTGCGAGTTGTAGAGCGTGATGAGGTTTTGCAGTCCCAGGGCTTTCATGTCGCGGTGATAGACCACGTCGAGGCACAGGTCGAGCAGGTCTTTGTCGGTTCCGCTTTCGCCGCTGAGCAGTGAGCGGATGTTGAGCTTGAGCTTATAGAGCACGTCTTCGTCAACTATGCCATTGCTGCCGACGAGGTTGTCGAGCAGCGAATACCTCTTGAGGGTCTCTAAATGCGTGTCGCTTATGTCGATGCTCCGTGTTCCCGAAGCGTTGGCTTTAATCTTATGTGTCATTGGGAATAGCTATTTGAAATGTTAAAACGTTGAAGTGTTTAAAAATTAAAACGTTAAAGTGTTAAAAGATAAAACGTTATGACGATACGTCACCTAATCAGGAAGCTCATTATTCCGCGCATGATGGCTCCCTTCGCGTTGCTGTCGGTGATGCACTCGAACGGGAAGCCCATGACGAAGGTGCGGCAGTCGCTGCCCCTATAGGCCACGGCAGCCTCGCGTCCGTCGCTGTAGCGCATGGCACAGAAAGCCCCGTCGACAGGCATGAGCACGTCGGGTGAAGATGCGAAATAGTGTTTCTCGTTCAGTGTGCGGTAGAAGTTGAACGTCGTTCCGAGTCCGCTCACGCTGTTGTCTGCTCCATTTGGGTCGCTTCCTCCCCACACAGCCCTGAGCGATTGCTGCATGAACACCTGGTCGCTGCCACTGCGCATATCGCTGCCCACGTAGCTTCCGCTCACCAGCAGCGCACCGTTCTGGCGCAGGTAGTTGCTCAGCTGTTGCTGCATTCGAGGCGTGATGGCCTTGAAGTTGCGCAGCTGAGTGAAGTCCTGCTTCTGCAATCCCAGCAGCAAGTCTATGCAGCTGTATTTCTTGAGCTTCATCTCGCTGCTCTCTAAAGCCTTGGCCGAGCAGCTGACGATGCTGTATTGTCTGGCCGACTGTATGGCGCGTGCATGGTCGGTGACGTAGTTGAAGTCGTTGCCGGGCACGAAGTAGCCGGCAAGTTCGTTGCCGCTGTAGCCCAATGCGTCGGGTCCCTCCTTGCCAATGCCCTGTCGGTTGTAGTTGATCTGGCGTCCGCACCAGCCTGCTGTGGCACCGAGTGTCAGTCCGAAGTCGGCATCGAGGTCGAAGCCCTGGCTCATGCCGTCGTCTTTAATCGCTGGTGGAGCCAGACGGTCGAAGCCGTTGACAATCAGAATGGTTCCCTTTGCGTCTTTCTGATACAGCGCGGCCAGCTCTTCGGTGGTGAAACTCTCGCCGCCGTTGTTGCACGCCGACACCTTGAAGCGGTAGAGAACTCCCGGTTCAAACTTGATTTTCATCTGCGTTTTCTTGGTCTGCGTGCCGTTGTCGAAGCCGCTCGTGCCTGTCGCCATATACACTATATAAGATGTAGGCTTGGCCGTTGGCTCACTGGTGTCGGCTGTAGGCTCCCATTTCAGCACTGCCTTGTTTTTCGACTTCATCTCGATGCTGAAGTTGCGCGGCTGAAGCGGTGCCACCGTTGCTTTCGTTCCGTGGGCCGAAGCCACGTGGCGCAGAATGGTCTTATATATCGAACGCGCCACAGTGAAGCGGAAATTGGGGTCCAGCCCGAACTTCATGTCGGTGAAGTTCTGGTGCGACATGGTTTCGAGAATTGCCGAGGTCATGTCTGGACGGCGCGATTCGCTGTAGTTCTTGTCGTAGAGCGAGCGCTTGTTCCACGTGCCGTAGCTGCGCCGTATGTCGCTGTCGAGGTTGTCAAGCATTGTCTGAGCGAAGTCGCGCGAGTCGGTTCGTGGCAGCCCCGAGGGATAGACCGTGGTGCCCTGGTTGTCGGTTGTGCAGATGGCGAGCGAACCGACGATGTCATTGTCCTTTGCTCCAGCATCGCTGTGGACGGCAAGCGACAGTTCGATGGGCACCTTCAGGCCGTCGCTGTTGGGCACGAAGCACGAGCCGCCAGCCAGCCAGTTGGTCATGAGCGACCGCGAATTGATGTCGTCATTGTAGTCGTTCTTGC
Source organism: uncultured Prevotella sp. (assembly GCA_900318625.1). GTDB lineage: Bacteria > Bacteroidota > Bacteroidia > Bacteroidales > Bacteroidaceae > Prevotella. The sequence continues at coordinate 9,907 of ONLG01000005.1, read as the reverse complement.
CACCGCTGGCACTTACCACGCTGTAGGGAGCACCCGACCACTGGGTCATGTAGCGCGAACCCTCAAGGCAGCGAGGCAGTCCGCTGAGCTGGCCGCCACGTTCGATGTTGCCCATTCCTCCGCCGAAGCGCACCGCATCGGCTGTCACCACACCCTTGTGGTCCGACTCGTTGGTCAGCACCACGCGGTTGAAGGCGTTGTATCCCTTGTCAAACTCAAAGGTGCCGAGGTACACCCACGTGCCTCCGCCCATCTGCTGGTTCACCCGGAACTCCGTTTGCTGCCCCTTGTGGTACACCGTGTAGTGGGCATCGTCGACGCTTCCCTGCAGCGACTGGTAGCTCACGTAGACGGCATAGCGGCCTTCCTGCATGAAATAAGGCTGATAGCTTGCCGTGCTTACGTTCTTGGCCGACGATGTGGCGGCAACCATGCGTGCCGTTCCCTGAGTAAAGGGGTTCTCACCGTCGGCATACCTGCCCTGATGGAACGCAAAACCGGTGCGCGGACTGGTGGTCCAGGCATTGCGCCCGTTGCTCTCGCGGTAGGAGAGGGCTGCGTTGCTGAGGTCGTTGTCGACTATTATCTCCTCGCGTTGCCAGTCGCGCTCGCGCGAAGTGAACACCACAGCACCGGCTTTCTCGAGCATCGGTATGAGGTAAGGCACCACGATGGTCTGCGTGAACAGGTCTTCGGTGGTGCAGAACAGGTTTGGCCGTTGCCACTTCCACACGCCGCGGCCAATGTCGTAGTAGCGACCGTGGCTTGATGTCACCGAGAGGTGGCGGTTGTGGAGTCCCTGGCTCACGGTGTTTGGCTGCGAGACGTTGCTCACCCAGGGTTGTCCCTTATATTGCGGCAGGTGGTTTTGCGAACATATAGTTGTGGTTAAGCTCAGTAAAAGGAATAATGTGATTAACTGGTTTTTCATTCGTCGATGTCTCCTATAGAGAATTTGTGAGGTTTCTTGCCTTTTGTATCCTTGAAATATAGTTTTATCTGCTTCATCTGTGCTTCCACATCGCCGGTTGGCATGATGCTTTGTGTGCAGCTGATGAGATGCTTTTCGTAGTCGAGTGCGTATAGAAGAATGGGTATTTCAGCTTTCAGGGCAATGAAGTAGAAGCCCATCTTCCAGTCAGGATTGAGCGAACGGGTGCCTTCGGGAGTGATGCAGAGCAGAAAGTGCTTCTCGTTGCGGGCTGCTTCGGCCAGCGAATCGGTCATGCTCATGTTCTTCTTGCGGTACACGGGTATGCCGCCCAGCCGCCTGAACAGCGGTCCAAGCGGCCAGAAAAACCATTCCTTCTTCATCAGGAAGTTGCTTTTCATGCCTTCGGCCAGGCTGTATAGCTGACCTATGATGAAGTCCCAGTTGCTTGTGTGGGGTGCCAGACAGATGATACACTTGTCCGGATGTACCACAGTGATGTTCTTTGTCCAGCCCATTCTGCGGTACAACAGCCATTTAGCAAAACGTTGCAGCATTGTTGCCTCTATGCTTGTTCGATGTTGTAGATGCGGTCTATGAGTTCAAACGTTTCCTGGTTGAACTTCTCGGCAAGGTCTTTGAAGTATGCTTTCGGCTTCATGCCCGGCTCCGGGTGTGATATGCGGCTCACGTAGTTGTCGTGGAGAGCTATCACGGCGGCGAGAAGCGAGTTGCCCTGTTCGGCTTCTTGCTGGCCGCTGTAGAACGATGTTGCTATGATTTCTGCAATCAGCTCGTCGCAGATGTTGTTTATGGTCTTCTTCAAGATTCGTTTGTTTGCCATTGCTGTGTAGTTTTATTATCAAGCCAAAGATACGGAAAAAAAACGTTCCGCAAGCAAAAAGGTCGAAAAAATAGCTCCATACCATGTTTTTTTTCGTTTTGTGCAAAGTGGCAGCACTGGCATGCAGCGGTGCCGGGGCTTAGTTACCGCACACCATTCATGCCTGCCGACAAAGTAATATGGCCCATATTGGTAGCCCCCCTCAATCCCCCCAATGGGGGAAGAATAACTTTATGGTGGGTTGTATGCTCTCCCCCTCGCCTTGGGACGGGCGTGGGGGTTAAGTAATATGGCCCATATTGGTCAGTAATATGGCCCATATTGGACGGTAATATGGCCCATATTACTTTCCGTCGGCAGCCCTGTGGCCAGGTGATTGGTGCTCTTTAGTTTGCCAAATGCGTCCAAAGCGGCAATATTTTCTTCCAAATCTTTCCAGTGTCGGCGAAAAAACGTAAATTTGCAACATATTAACTAATGTGTGATATTCAACACAACAGATAACATTTAATAAGTATTATGAAAAAAAGTGCATTGCAAATTGCCAGAGCTGCCTATCAGCCTAAGCTCCCGGCAGGCCTGAAAGGTGCCGTTAAGGTAAAGGAAGGAGCTCCCACTCAGAGCGTAGACAATCAGGAAGAAATCAAGAAACTCTTCCCCAACACCTACGGGATGCCCCTCGTGGAGTTTGTTGAGGGCGAGGAAAAGAACACTGCCCGCATGAACGTGGGTGTCATCCTCAGTGGTGGACAGGCTCCTGGTGGCCACAACGTTATTACCGGTCTGTTTGACACTCTCAAGAGTCTGAACCCCGAGAACCGCCTCTACGGTTTCATTCTCGGCCCCGGCGGATTGGTTGACCACGACTACATGGAGCTTACAGCCGACATCATCGACGAGTATCGCAACACCGGCGGTTTCGACATGATTGGTTCTGGCCGCACAAAGCTCGAGAAAGAGGAGCAGTTTGAGAAGGGACTGGAGATTATCCGCCAGCTCGACATCAAGGCTCTCGTTATCATCGGTGGTGACGATTCTAACACTAATGCCTGCGTTCTGGCTGAGTACTATGCCGCAAAGAACTATGGCGTGCAGGTAATCGGCTGTCCGAAGACCATCGACGGCGACCTGAAGAACGACCAGATCGAGACAAGCTTCGGCTTCGACACTGCCACTAAGGTCTACTCCGAGCTTATCGGCAACATCGAGCGCGACTGTAACTCGGCACGCAAGTACTGGCACTTCATCAAGGTTATGGGCCGTTCGGCAAGCCATATCGCCCTGGAGTGCGCCCTGCAGGTGCAGCCTAACATCTGCCTCGTGAGCGAGGAAATCGAGAAAGAGGAGAAGAGCCTGAACGACATCGTTGAGTACATCGCCGAAATCGTGGCTGCACGTGCTGCCGACGGCAACAACTTCGGAACTGTTATCATCCCGGAGGGTCTTATCGAGTTCATCCCGGCTATCAAGAAGCTCATTGCCGAGCTCAACGACATACTCGCCAAGCCCGAGGTTCTGAGCCTCGACCGCTCTGCCCAGATTGACTACGTGAAGCTGAACCTCAGCGACGAGAACCTCGCCGTGTTTGCTTCGCTGCCAACAGCAGTGTCGCGTCAGCTCGCTCTGAACCGCGACCCGCACGGAAACGTACAGGTTTCGCTCATCGAAACAGAGAAACTGCTCTCGTCTATGGTAGCTGCCAAGCTCGAGCGCTGGAAGAGAAAGGGCAAGTTTGTAGGCAACTTCGCTGCCCAGCACCACTTCTTCGGTTACGAGGGACGCTGCGCTGCGCCGTCTAACTTCGATGCCGACTACTGCTATGCCCTCGGAACAAGTGCCGCACAGCTCATTGCCAGTGGCAAGACGGGCTATATGGCTATCGTGAAGAACACCACTGCACCTTCTGACCAGTGGGTAGCAGGTGGCGTGCCCATCACTATGATGATGAACATGGAGCGTCGTAATGGTGAGATGAAGCCCGTTATCCGCAAGGCTCTCGTTGAACTCGACGGCAAACCGTTCCAGGCTTTCGCTGCCGTTCGCGACACTTGGGCACACGAAACAGCCTATGTCTATCCCGGACCGATACAGTACTGGGGACCGTCAGAGGTCTGCGACCAGCCCACGAAGACTCTGCAGCTTGAGCAGCAGAAGTAATTCCTGACTGAACTATATACCGCGAACCGGCCTTGAACATCGGTTTTCAAGTCCGGCTCGCGGTTTTATGTATCGCTATAACAGAATAACTCCGACACGGCAGATGCTTAACGAACGACACATAACATCACTGCAACCGGGCGACAGGCACCGTATGCCGGGTTGGTTGAAGTGGATTATAGCTGTGGTTATGGTCTGCGTATATGTGTGGGGCTTCTATACATTCTTCGTCAGTCCCACGGGCTTCCGCTGGAGAGCTCTCTATGGCGATGCAAAATATCCTGAGGGATACGAGATTCACGGCATAGACATTAGCCATTACCAAGGAAAGATTGACTGGGACCTGCTTCGCAACGCCATGATTACGCGTTGCCCATTGAGGTTTGTAATCGTTAAGTCGACCGAAGGAGCCGACCATGTGGACGAAAACTTCCGCGAGAACTTCCATTTCGCACGCGAAACAGGGTTCCTCAGGGGGGCTTACCACTTCTGGAGCAACAAGACTCCGGCCAAGAAACAGGCTCGCTTCTTCATCGAGCAGGTTCATCTTGAGGAGGGCGACCTGCCTCCGATACTCGACGTAGAGCACAAACCGCAGGACAAGACGATTGCCGAGTTCCAGGAACAGATACTTGAATGGTTGCAGATAATGGAGCAACACTATCACACCAAACCCATCATCTACACCTATTATCGCTTCAAGCAGCAGTTCCTCGACGACGAACGCTTCGACCGCTACCCTTATTGGATAGCCCACTACTATGTTGACCGCATGGAATACGACGGCCCGTGGAAGTTCTGGCAGCATACCGATGCCGGCAGACTGCCCGGTATTCGTGGCAATGTGGACCTTGACATCTACAACGGAAGCTACTACGACTTGCTTCAGCTTACTATCAGAAAGACGGTGGAGAAGTAAATCCTCCGCTGCGTCAGCCCTTCAGCTTCTCGAGAAGATACTTCCCTGTGTATCCTTTGTTTGCCGCAGCCACCTCTTCGGGTGTTCCCACACACACTATCTCGCCACCCTTGTCGCCACCTTCGGGGCCAAGGTCTATCACGTAGTCGGCAGCTTTCACCACATCAAGGTTGTGCTCAATCACCAGCACGGTGTGGCCGCGCTCAATCAGTGCGTCGAAGGCACTCAGCAGTCGGCGTATGTCGTGGAAGTGGAGACCTGTTGTCGGCTCGTCGAAGATGAACAGGGTGGGCTGCTGGCGTTCCTGACCGATGAAGTAGGCCAGCTTCACTCGCTGGTTCTCGCCTCCTGAGAGTGTCGATGAGCTCTGGCCGAGCTTTATGTAGCCCAGTCCAACCTGCTGCAATGGCCGCAGGCGGTCGGCAATGGCTCGCTCACCCCATTTGTCGAAGAACTCGATAGCCTCGGCAACAGTCATGTCGAGCACGTCGTTGACGTTCTTTTCGTGGAAGCGCACGTCGAGAATGTCTTTCTTGAAACGCTTGCCGTGGCACTCGTCGCACTCAAGCACGAGGTCGGCCATGAACTGCATCTCCACCGTTATGGTGCCTGCACCCTTACATTCTTCGCATCGTCCGCCCTCGGCATTGAACGAGAAGTACTGTGCCGTGAAGCCCATCTGCTTCGCCAGCGGCTGTTGCGCATACAGCTGGCGTATTGCATCGTAGGCTTTCACGTATGTGGCCGCATTTGAACGGGTGCTCTTGCCGATAGGATTCTGGTCTACCATCTCCACATGACTTATCTGCTGCCAGTCGCCAGCCAGCTCCTTGTATTCGCCGGGAGCCTCCGCCACCTCGTCGAGATGGCGTTTCAGGGCCGGATAGAGTATTCCCCTGACGAGCGACGACTTGCCGGAGCCGCTCACTCCCGTGACCACGGTGAGCACGTTCAGCGGAAATCTCACGTCGATGCCTTTCAGATTGTTCATTCTTGCGCCCTTCACCACGATGCTCATGTTCCACGGTCGTCGGCTGCCGGGCACCTCTAAGGTGTCGCGGCCAGTGAGATAGGCAACCGAATGGGAGCGAGACCCACCCCCAGTCCCTCCCCAAGGGAGTGGAGCTTGTGTTCCTGGTTTTTCTTTTAGGGCGGGAGGAGGGCAACCCTCGTAAACAATCTCGCCTCCGTGGCGTCCGGCATCCGGTCCAACGTCTATAAGGTAGTCGGCTGAGCGCATTATCTCCTCGTCGTGCTCCACAACCACCACTGTGTTTCCCACGTCGCGGAGTTGCCGTAGCACACTGATGAGCCGGTCGGTGTCGCGCGAGTGCAAGCCTATCGACGGCTCGTCGAGCACGTAGAGCGACCCCACGAGCGAGCTGCCCAGCTGTGTTGTCAGGTTGATGCGCTGACTTTCTCCACCCGACAGGGTGTTGGCCATGCGGTTCAGGGTGAGGTAGCCCAGTCCCACTTCAACCAGGAAGTGCAGGCGGCTGTTTATTTCTGCCAGCAGGCGTTTGCCAATCATGCGCTCGTGGTCGGTGAGCTGCAAGTCGGCAAACCACTCATGGAGATTGCTCACGGGCATTGCTACGAGGTCGGTGATGCTTTTTCCGCATATCTTCACGTATTCTGCCTCGGGCTTCAGGCGCATACCGCGGCACGTAGGGCATACCGTGCGCCCACGGTAGCGGCTCATCATCACACGGTATTGTATCTTATACATATTATCCGTCACCATCTTGAAGAACGAGTCGATAGACACCTTCTGCTCGTCGGGCCTGTTGCGGTCGGAGGGGAGGCCGTGCCAGAGCATATCCTTCTCCTTCTGCGACAGCTCGTAGTAGGGTTTGAAGATGGGGAAGTTGTCTTTGGCTGCCCGGCGGCAGAACTCCTGCTGCCATATCTTCATCTTCTCGCCGTGCCAGCACTGCACGCATCCCTCGTAGACGCTCAGCGACGTGTTGGGCACCACGAGCTTTTCGTCGATGCCTATGACCGAGCCGAAGCCCTCGCAGGTGGGGCAGGCTCCAACGGGAGAGTTGAAGGCAAACATCTGTTCGGTAGGTTCCTCGAAGGTCATGCCGTCGGCTTCGAAGCGTGTTGAGAAGTCGTAGACCAGCTTCGAGGGCAGAAACATAAGCCGGCACTCGCCGTGGCCCTCATAGAAAGCCGTCTCGCACGAGTCGGCAAGTCGCGAGAGGGTGCCTTTGTCGGTGGCAGCCGACATACGGTCGACAACAAGATACACGGGATTCTCTTCGGGGAAATCGCTGCCCTCGGCATCGAGCGCCTTTATGTCGGCATCGTCGAACAGGTCGTCGATGCGGTGGAAGTCACCTTTATAATATACGCGCGCGTAGCCCTGCTGCACCATCATCTCGAGCTGACTGTACGGTGAGCGGTCGCGGTGGGCATGGAGCGGAGCCATGACAGCGAAGCGAGTGCCGTCGGAGAAGCCTTTCATGCACTCTACCACGTCGTCTACGGTGTGTTTCTTCACCTCCTGTCCGCTCACGGGCGAGTAGGTGCGGCCTATGCGGGCGTAGAGCAGGCGCAGATATTCGTAGATCTCGGTCTGTGTGCCCACTGTGGAGCGCGGGTTGCGCGAGATGGTCTTCTGCTCGATGGCTATCGCCGGCGGCAGACCTTCGATGAAGTCGCACTCGGGCTTTGACATTCGCCCGAGAAACTGCCGTGCATACGACGAGAGACTTTCCACATAGCGCCGCTGTCCCTCGGCATAGAGGGTGTCGAAAGCCAGCGACGACTTGCCCGAACCGCTCACTCCTGCCACGACAACAAATTTGTCGCGGGGTATTCTGAGCGAAACATTCTTCAGATTGTTTACCCGCGCACCGCGAATATCTATGAAATCTGCCATGATAAGTAACTGTTGAAAATGCAAATTTACGATTTTTCAGCCTACCTCAGCCACTTTTTCCATTCGTTTTTCTTACCTTTGTGAAATTATAAAACACATCAACACACATAAAACAAAACAATTATGAAACGAAACATCACATCGCTGCTCTGCGTGCTGGCTCTTTCGGGTGCGCCTGCTGTGGCTGATGCCCAGGAGATGGAGCCTGTGGAGAACCTGAAAGTGGATGCCTACTATCAGGAGTGGCTGGCTGACTATGAGGAGACAGGCACCAAAATCAACGAGATTTCGGAAACTTACCAGAAGGAAGTAGACCGTCGCGGCTATCCGAAAAAGAAAACCGTGAGGGCGAAAATGGAGGCTGTGAAGCACTATATAGAGCTTCTTGAGCAACAGCTGACCGATCCGAGGCTCAACCAAAACATCGACACGCTGAAGATAAACAAGAAAATAGAGCTCTGGAAACAGCAGTATGAGGGACTGGGCTACCTGTTGAAGAAGATATAATCTCCAATATTGTATCTAAACTAACTGACACGCTCCCTGCAATCTTGCGGTTGCAGGGAGCGTTTGTTTTCCCATCGTGGGGAGGTGATTATCTCAAGTGAGGCGCTTACTTCACGGCTACCTTCCGTCCGTTAACGATGTAGATGCCGCGCTTCAGCGTCTTCAGGTCTGCTGCATCGTCGCTTAGCTTCACGCCAGTGAGCGTATAGATGCCCTTCACCTTGTCGTCAACAGCTTTCGCCTCTGAGCTTGCAACGCGGACAACCTCTATTCCGGTGGCGACAGGGCCGGTGGTGAATGTCTTCACTTCACCGTAGAACGTACCTTCATCTGTCTTGGCGAAAGCCACGTAGCTGTATGTACACTCGTAGTCCAGGTCAGAGAGCTTAGCCTCCATCACGCGGCCTTCTGCCTCTATGGTCTGTGCATCGACTGGGATGGTAGGAGATGCCTTTCGTGCCTCAAGTGCTAAGTCGCCAGAGGGGGCGAGGTTGGCAACCTTCCAGTACTTGAAGCCCTGCACGGTTATCTTATCCGTGCCGCCGAGCGCATAACCCTTCACCAGAGCCGTGTTGCCCTCAACGTTGATATTGGCGTATGTGTGTAGCGTCGGCTCGAAGTAAGAGGTGTTCGTCGGGTCGATGCCCATCCAGTCGCCATAGTAGTATGTGCCGTCGTCAGCAAGGTAGTACGGGCGGAATTTCCACAACTTCTCCGCATAGAGGTTGCGGATATATCCCTCCATCGTGCCCTCATACATATATGCCGTGCCGGTGTTCGACTTGAAGTCATCCGTCCAGTCCGTGCGCCGCCACTCGAAGCCCACATTGGTTTCCGCGTCGTCTACATTGGCCTTCGCCGAGACAATTACGTTACCTACCGACACTACCTTCGGCTGCTCGGTGGTCATTGTTAGCTCACTGGTCTTTATCTCGCCTTCTCCAGTATAAGACCAAGTATCTTTGTTATTCTCACCGTAAGCCGCCGTAATAGTGTATATCACCTTATAAGATGTATTGGGATTAAGACCGCTAACTGATATATTTGTTCCCTCTACATTTTTGCCATTACAACTTAATTCATGCTTAATTACTTTTGCATCACCAGTGTCATAGGAACCTGTCGCATTTATTGATGATGCGCTCGCGGCACCTTTGACGACTGGGTTGAGACCTTTTGTTGAGAAACTTTGACCAATGGAACGAGAAAAGTCACCCAATGAAATTTTTACACTAATCCACTCCTCCCTTCCAGGCCTCAGGCCTTTCTTTTCAAAAAAATTATCGGTAATTATCTCCCCATCACAGCTATACTCGTAGCAATCAAGCATTTCATTGATGAAAACTTTCAATGTAGTCTGAGTAGCACTCGCCGACAATGTTGGTTTAGTTATCTCCTGTTTTGTTTCTTTATTATATATATTGGAACATCCACTGCTCCATAATTCCAAGAGTGTTTTAGTTCCAATATTTACATAGAACTTTGTCGAAGAGGAGAACGAAGATTGATAAATTGACGTTATATTATCGGGGAGTATAACGGAGCTAAGGCCGCTGCAATTATAGTATTTGCAACTTGTTGTGTACCAATTTGTTTTGATTAAAACGGTAGAAAAGTGATTATGTGGATTTAATGGAGGATGAAAAAGACGAAGATTTAACG
>ONLG01000008.1 GCA_900318625.1 uncultured Prevotella sp. | reverse complement strand
CTCCCTTGGGGAGGGGTTAGGGGTGGGTTCGCCTGAGCCTTCAACCCTTGGGGAAGGGTTAGCGGTGGGTCTCACGGTGCGCCCGCCACGCCTCGGCGGCAACAAGCGGCTCGGGGTGTTTGCCACGCGCAGCCCTTTCCGCCCCAACGGACTGGGTCTTTCGTCGGTGAAGATTGTGAGTGTGGGCGACGGAGAGATTGAAGTTGCCGGAGCCGACCTCATGGACGGGACTCCCATCTACGACATCAAGCCCTACCTGCCCTACGCCGACAGCCATCCGCAGGCACGCGGCGGCTTCACCGACAGCACCGTGTGGCAGCCGCTTCGGGTGGTTTTCCCCGATAAGTGGCGCGCCTGCTTCAGCGACGAAGACGCGGCGGCTCTCACCGATGTGCTTGCCCTCGACCCTCGACCTCACTATCACGACTCGCCCGAACGCATCTACGGCATGGCTTTCTGCGGTCGCGACGTGCGCTTCCGAGTGGCCCTGGGCTGCGTGGAAGTGGTGGAAGTAAGAACCGAAAAAGGCGTTTCCTAATCAGGAGACGCCTTTTTTGCTTCGCAGATATTTCGTCCATGAGTATGGCCGCCGATGCTCGAGATAGTGTTCATCCCACTGATTGGCGTATGCTTCGCGCTCGAATGAGATGTTGAAGTAGGCGCTGCCCTTCATCGGCAGGCGCACGAGCCACTCCACAACATACCACAGATAGAAACCCACGACAAGCATCTCAACCATCTGCCGGGTGTGTATGCACTCGTGGTTCAGCAGCGAGGGAGTCAGCTCCACCCCCTTGCGGCAGAACAGTATGCCCAGCAGATTGATGGCATTGTAGCCTTTGAAGGGCACCAGACGTGAGCGTATAATCTTCATCACTCTATTGCTTCAACCTTCGGAGCGGCTGGCTGAGCCGGAGCCGGAGCAGGCTCGCTCTTCGGTTCGGGCGATGCCGACGGCTCTCCGGCTGACGGTGCCTCGCCGCCCTCACCCTCTTCGCCCTGCGGAACGATGTCCTCGGCCTGAGGCTCGGCGTGGCGGCGTATGTTGTTGTAGACTCTCTCGGCCTCCTTGCGCTCTTCCTGTTCGGCCTTCTTGGCCTCGGCAGTGTCCACGGATGTGGTGTCGAGTATCAGCAGGTCCCTGTCGGCAAGCGTTGAGTCGGGGTCTATCAGCGTGCGCGTGTATTCCGGGTCGTTGCGGTGGGCCATATACTGAAAGATGCCTATGCAGGCAAGCAGCAGCAAGCCTACCACGATAAACACCTTCATGCCCTTGCCGAGGCGAAGGTCGTCGTCGGGGTCGTGCTCGGCATCGCTGCCGGCGGATGGCTGTGCCGTGGGTGCGGCGGCCTGTGGCTCTTCCACTATGTCCATAGCCTCTGATGCGGGCGCTCCGCACGAGGGGCAGTATTTCATGCGTCCGTCGAACTCCGTCAGACACTCTTTGCAAATCTTCTTGGCCATAAGTTGCTGTTTGGTTAAAACTTACTCGGCAAAGGTAGGCAAAATAAATCAATAATCGCGCACTTTTACCGGCTGGAAATAGAAACTTAATTGCTGAAAGTCCGAAAAATCCTGACACCATTACTCTGAATAATCTGTTGTTTGCCCGAAAAGCTGCCATCGCTGCCGGATATGCGAGTTTCGGGCATCGCTAAAAGGCCCGTAGCCGGCCTTCGGCACTGTTGGAGCCGCTCAGGACGGTGGAGATGATGTTTCCCAAGAGGGCTGGTAAACTTTCTCCAACTGCCCCGTAGCATTGCTCCAAGGCTCCCGTAACACTGCTCCAAGGCTCCTGTAACACTGCTCCAAGGCCCCCGGAGAAACATTACGGGCACCGCCGTAAACCGTCTTCCGGCCCTCGCAAGAGCGAACGGAACGACATAAAACCCTGAAACAAAGAGCTTTATGCAACGATAGAAAGACTGTCACGTAAGTCGGGCTACCTGCCCGACCGCATCTCCAAGCCTGCAACGGCGAAGCAAGCGTGGAGCAGCCACAGCCCCATCACCCCAGAAAAACAAACTGCAAAAAACGGGCAGGTCGAGCCAAATAGCATCAGAAAAAACACCAAAACAGCCCAAAAACTGCCCCAAACCATCCTCGCAGAGCCGAAAAAGATGGCTCGAGGCTCGGTTTCAGACCGATTTCAACTCTGCAACGGCAATTCTCAGGCACGCGATTTTCGGCCAATTTATTTTACAACCGAAGGGCGGCTGTCGCCTCACCGACGGCTCGAAATGCGGCTGAAGGAAGCATTTTCCAACGGAATTGCTCATTTCTCACATATTCTTACTACCTTTGCAAGCGATTGGCAAACTGCCAGTTAAAGGGGTGCTGCCCTGTTTGAGGCGGCTGAGATTATACCCTCTGACCTGATACGGATAATGCCGACGTAGGGATAACCCAAGGATAACTCCACCCCCTTTATGTTATATTCCTATAATTATAAAGGAAACAATGAAGAATTTGCTACTTACTGTGATGCTGCTGCCTGCGAGTGTGGCAGCAAATGCTTTCGTTGCCGAGGGCGACTCGGTGTCGACACTCAACGACCAGCAGATTGAGGAGGTTGTGGTGCAGGGTGTCAGGGTGCAGAAGAACGCACCCTTCGCAGTGGCCAACATCAAGAAAGCCGAGCTCCGCGAGTTCGCACAGAGCGGACAGGAGCTGCCCTTCCTGCTCAGCAAGACTCCGGGCGTGATGGCCTGGGGCGACAACGGCGTGGGTACGGGCACCTCCTTCCTGCGCATACGCGGCGCGGGCGACTCGCGCATCAACGTCACCATCGACGGAGTGCCGCTCAACTCGCCCGAGGACCAGCAGGTGTTCTGGGCCAACATGAACGGCTACGCCCACATGCTGGGCAGCCTGCAGGTGCAGCGCGGCGTGGGCACGTCGACCAACGGCGACGGAGCCTTCGGCGGAACGCTCTCCTTAGGAATGAAAGCGCCCTCGGAGAAGGCCACGGCTGAGCTGACAGGCTCCATAGGCTCGTATAACACCTACCACTACGGTGCCAGCTTCTCGACCGGACTGCTCTGGGGCAGGCTGATATTCGACGGAATGTACCACGAAACCATCACCGACGGCTTCATCCACGGCACCGACGGACGCTCGGGAAGCTATCTGGGCAGGCTCACATACAAGGCCAACCGCTTCGTGCTGTCGTACAAGAACTTCGGCAACTTCGAGAAGACAGGACAGGCGTGGAACGGCGTGACTGCCGGCAACGACGACAAGAGCATCATGGACGGCACATACGGCAAGCATACGGGCATACACACCTACAAAGACCTCTACGATGCCGGGCTGGGACAGTACAACAGCCTCGTGGACAGGCTCGTGTTCAACCCCGACGGAACGTTCCACACCGAGCCCTACACCATGAGCGACGGCTCCATCTGGCGCAAGACAACCGATAACTTCTGGCAGAACCACAACATACTGTCGCTCGTGTGGGACATGGGCGAGCACTGGAAGACAACGGCTTCGCTGCACTACACCCACGGCTACGGCTACTACCGCGAGCTGAAACCCGACACAAAGCCTAAGAAGTTCGGCCTCAGCAACGTGGACCTGGATGGCAACAAGGTGGAGAGAACGGACTTCGTGCGTCGCAAGGGCATGAAGCAGGACTGCTACGGACTGGTGTGGAACACGTCGTACAGGGACGACCGATGGGACGTTATAGGCGGTATCGCAGCACAGCAGTTCAAGAGTCCACACTTCGGATACGTCACCTACATCGCCCATCCGGGGCTGAGCAAGGCGGTGCTGGCTGGCGGCGACTATCAGTACTACGACTCCGATGCACGCAAGAACGATGCCAGCGTGTTCGTGAAGGCTTCGTTCAACATCACGCGCGGGCTGCAGGTGTTTGCCGACGTGCAGTATCGCCACGTAGACTACAAGACAACGGGCATCAACGACAAGTTCTACGAAGACGGCGGACGATGGGTAAACCAGCCGCTGAACGTCGACGAGCACTACAACTTCCTGAACCCGAAGGCCGGACTGAGCTACGTTCAGGGCCAACACAGGGGCTACGCGTCGGTGGCCGTGAGCCATAGAGAGCCGCAGCGCGACAACTTCACCGACAACGGAAACTACCCCTTCCCCAAGGCCGAGAAGCTCGTCGACTACGAGGCAGGCTACAACTTCTCGGGCAGAACGCTGCGGGCAGGCGTCAACCTGTACTACATGGACTACCGTGACCAGTTCGTGCAGACCGGACAGAAGAGCGACATTGGCGAAAAACTCACCACTAACGTGCACAAGAGCTACCGCGCCGGAATGGAAATCACTGCCGGATGGGATGCCACGCCGTGGCTCACGTTTGAAGGAAACGCCGCACTGAGCCTGAACAAGATACGCGACTTCGACGAGTTTGTAGAGGACTGGGACGACTGGAAGGACAATCCCGATGCGGCAAAGTACCACTGCGACGGCAACGGCGACGAGCTGCGACAGTTCCACTACGACAACTCCACACTGGCTTTCTCGCCCAGCTGCATACTCAACGGCTTCGTGACGTTCCACCACAAGGGTTTCTCGGCCACATGGCACACCAACTTCGTCAGCCGACAGTATCTCGACAATACCAAGAACAACGACCGCTCGCTGCCCAGCTACTCGGTGTCGAACCTCAAGTTTGGCTATGTCGCCAAGGTGACTAAAGCCTGCGGCATCAAGGAGGTGGAGCTGGGACTGAGCTTCAACAACATCCTGGGCCGCCGCTATGCCTCCTACGGATGGGTCTACTCGGCCATCGCCGAGAGCTACGGCCACACCAACGACAACCGATACTACCAGATCGGCTTCACTCCCTCGGCAGGACTGACTGCCATGGGTAGCCTCACACTGCGCTTCTAAGCCATGACTGACTTTCTGCAGAGCCACTGGCTCGACATCACCACCACCCTGCTGGGGCTGGCATACATCATCCTGGAATACCGGGCAAGCATCTGGATGTGGCTTGCCGGCTTCCTGATGCAGGCGCTCGGCATAGTGCTCTACTACGAGAAAGGGCTCTATGCCGACTGCGCCATGGAGTTCTACTACATTGCCATGACCATCTACGGCTTCTATCGCTGGACTGTCAGGCCGCGGCAGACGGGCAGTGGCGAGGCGGCAAAGGCCGAGGCTGCTGCCGAAGTGCCTATAACGCATATCCCCAAGAGGCTCCTGGTGATGTGGACGGCCATCGCGCTGGTGCTCTGGGCGACCATCTACTGGCTGCTCGTGACGCTCACCGACTCACGGGTGCCGCTGGCCGACAGCTTCACCACGGCCCTGAGCCTGGTCGGTATATGGGCTTTGGCACACAAGTATCTGGAGCAATGGTTCGTGTGGATAGTGGTAGACGTCGTCACCTGCGCGCTCTACTTCTACAAGGACATACCTTTCAAGGCATCGCTCTACGGCCTGTATGTGGTCATTGCAGTGATGGGATACTTCAAGTGGAAGCGAATGATGACGGCTAAGCAGGCTGCCGAGGCATAGGAGGAACCCTGCCGCTACCTGCGGAGCAGCAATGAGTGCTTCGGCGACAGAGAAAGCAAACGCATAAAGACAAGGAATGTGGGCCATCAGGTCCACATTCCTCTTTCAGAAGTCTTTCATGGGAAGTTTTGTTTGCTTAGATTATGGTTTAAGTTTGAAGGAATTTTCAATGCTCGAGACCTCTGCCGAGAAGGCTTTGTCGGTCTTCAGTCGCTGCTCCACCTGCGAACAGCTGTGGATGACGGTGCTGTGGTCGCGCCCTCCGACAAGCTTTCCTATTCGCGAAGCAGGCATCTTGGTGTACTTCTGTGCAAGATACATCGACACCTGACGGGCCACCACGAACTCCCTTTTGCGGCTACGGCCAGCCACCGAGCTTGACGACACGTTGAAATGGTTGCACACAGTCTCGATGATATCGTCCATCGTGAGCGGACGGTCGTCAACTTTCACGGCACGCTTGATGACCCTTTCGGCCAGGCGCATATCGATATGACTGTTGTAAACCACGCTGTAGGCAAGCAGCGAGTTGATTACTCCCTGCAGGTCGCGCACGCTTCCGTTGGCTGTCTGGGCTATATACATCACCACATCGTCGGGGATATGCAGTCCGTCGCGGCGTATCTTCTGGTTCAGTATGTCTACGCACAGCTGCACGTTGGGCTTCTCAAGCTCGGCGATAAGGCCGCAGGAGAAACGCGTCAGCAAGCGGTCGTTCATGCCCTTGAGGTCTACCGGCGGACGGTCGGAGGCCAGAATGATGCGCTTGCCGTTGCGGAAGAGGTGGTTGAAGATATGGAAGAAGGTGTCCTGAGTCTTCGTTGCGGTCATCCACTCCTGTATGTCATCGACTATAAGCAGGTCGATGGTCTGGTAGAAGTTGATGAAATCATTGGTGGTGTTGTGCAGGACGGAGTTTGTGTACTGCACTTGGAAGAGGCGCGCACTGATATAGAGCACTCTCTTCTGGGGATAGAGCTGCTTTGTCTTGATCCCTATGGCATTGACGAGGTGGGTCTTTCCGCATCCCGAGGGGCCGTAGATGAACATCGGGTTGAACTGTGTGGTGTTGGGATGCTCGGCTATCGACAAGCCTATTGAGCGCGGAAGCTTGTTGCTGTCGCCCTCGATGAAGTTCTGGAAGGTCTTGTGGGGATCCAGCTGCGAGTCTATGTCGCTCGGCGCAGCATCAAGCTGTGTGGGCGACTGGTTGCCGCGGCGCGTTGGCTGCTGGCTCACGAGGTTGTCAACGGGCTCCGACTCTTCAACGGTGGTTATGCCGTGCTCCTTGTCTTGCACAATGCGGTAAGACAGTTTCACACCTTTACCGAACACGCGGGTAAGCACCTTGCTCAGCAAATCAATGTAGTTCTCCTCCAGATACTCATATACAAAAGCACTGGGAACCCGCAACAAGAGTGTCTTCGAGGCCGCAGCATACGACTCAAAGCAAACGGGCTTGAACCAAGTATTGAATTGCTGCTCTGTCACATTCTCTCTTATTAAGAGCAGACACTGCTTCCAGAGCTTATTAGGGTTTACGTCCATGTCGGTTAAATCTACGATTGACGGTTAGACTTACGTCGTTTTAAATTATTGCAGATGCAAAATTAACAATCTTTTTCCACAAGGCAAACATTCCAGAATAGGCCAAACTGTGGTATTGTTGCCTAATAATCACGTTTTAAGGTGGTTGCGGCGGCGCGACGGAAGACAATTCAAAAACAGAGTTTGCCTGTTTACAAGTTCTTCATTATCAAACGGTTTTAGTCTGACTGCGGCCTAAACGCCTCAAATAATGAAACATTCTGCGCGCAGCATCAAACCTACTGACATTTCACTATTTACGTTATTAGCTTAAAGCGTGGAACTTTAACAAAAGTATTTAGACTTTTTTTAAATAGAATAGTTGCTTTACAAATTGTCTGTTTGCCGTTTGCCAAGCCATTGCAGGGCTGTTTCTGGCACCCCGCAATGGCTGTAACGTGGGCTGTCAGGCACTATTTGTCCTTTCTGCCGAACACAGAGAAGTGTACGTAACGCTTGGGATGCTTCCGCAAGTCGACCATCAGCGAGTCGGCATCGCGCATCGTCCGGGTAAGGTTATCGTACAGAGCGCGGTCGTTCATCAACAGTCCCAGCGAACCGTCGCGGCTGTTGAGCTTGTCGGTGAGGGTCTGAAGGTTGGCCATCGTCTTGTCGAGCTTCTGCATCGTGGCTGCAATGTCGGTCTTTTCGACCTGGCTGTTCAGATTGGCAAGCATCTTGTCGGCATTGGCCACGGCACCTTTTGCCGACACCATAGTGCCGTTTGTGTTGTCGAGAACGGTGTTGACCTTCTGCGTGAGCACAGGCATCTCGCCGTTGAGCTGTGCCAGCAGCACGTTGAGCTGGCGCGTAGATGTGGTCAGTCCGGAAGTGATTGTGCTCACGTTGTGCAGCGATGCGGCCAGGGCTGGGTCCTGAAGCAGCCTGTTAACATTGTAAAGGATTGAGTCGAGCTTAGGAAGCATCTTCTGAATATCGGGCACCATGCTCTTCACAGAGCCCAGAGCATTGTCGCTGATGGTGCCGTCGATGATGCCGCCCTCGGCCAGTGTGGCAGCCGACAATGCCGGACGGATGAGCTTCACCTGCACGTTTCCGAGCAGGTCGCTGGCTATCTCGGCCCTCGTTCCCTGCGGAATGGGCATTGCTTCGTTTATGCCGACATCGGCAAGAATCTCTCCCTGCTTGCTGAAATCGTAGTGTATGTCCTTAATCACGCCCACCTTGTAGCCGTCGGCATAGATGGGAGTCGACGTGGAGAGGCCGGATATGTCGCTGAAGCGTATCTTATAGAGCTTGTTCGACGAGAAAAGATCCAGTCCTTTGAGGAATGTCATTCCGAAAAACAGCAGCATTATGCCTACGATAGCTACTATGGCTATCTTCACTTCTTTCTTCATTGCACTAACGTTTATATTTTTTTGTTATGTCCGTTTATATAATATTGTTCTGTTGTTTGCTATTTACCACGTAGCCTGAACTCCTGAATGGCCTTGGTGATGTCCATCCGCTGACCGTCCTTGAAGGCTATGATGAAAGCCTGTGGGAAGTCGTCGAGCAGCTTCTTACGCAGACGCAGCATCTCGTTATAGTCGGTAGAAGCACCCTTGGTGTACTTCACGGTCTGCCCGTCCATATAGTGGTCCACGTCTTTATGGCCCTTGAGCTGCTGGCTTCCGGGGCGAAGAGTTCGGTTCACGGCCAATATCTGTACCTTGAAAACAGGCTTTCCGTCATCATCTTTGGCTGCTTTGGCCTTTGCGGCAGGCTCTTCGGCAGGCTTGTTAGGCTTCTTAGGCTTAGGCGCAGGTGCCTCCGCAGGCTTTACTTTGCGCACAACCCTTGTCGGCTGAGGTTCCTCGCTTGCCTTTGCCACGGGCTTCTGCATAGCTGTTTCGGCCTGCACACGCGCCGACGGGGTGCCTGAGGCTGCGTATGGAATGACTATCTTGTCGTTGTACTTGGCCTTATATCTCACAAAAGCGTTGAAAATACCTTTTGCCATGAGTTCAGCTCCCTCTGGCGAAGCAAGGAATTGCTCTTCGTCGGGGGTCGTTATGAAGCCCAGTTCCACCAGACAGGCGGGCATGGAAGTGAGTCTGAGCACCGCAAGATTAGCCTGATGCACACCCTTGTCGAGCCTTCCGGCAACGGCACACGTCTCTTGCTGAACGTATTTGGCGTACTCCACGCTTCGCTCCATGTTCTGACTTTGCAGCAGTTCAAACATCACCTGGTTCTCTGGAGAGCTGGGATCGTACTTCGCCATGTGCTGGCGGTCGTTGCCCTCGAGCTCTATCACGGAGTTCTCGCGCTTCGCCACCTCTAAGTTTGCACCCGCCTTAGACAGTGTCAGGGTATATGACTGCAATCCGCGAGCCACCCTTCCGCCCGGCAAGGCATTGGTATGAACCGACACAAAGAGGTCGGCTTTGGCGCGGTTGGCAATGTCGGCACGCTCGTAAAGCGGTATGAACACATCGGAACGGCGAGTATACACCACCCTTACGTCGGGACAAGCCTGCTCTACGTACCTTCCGAAAGCCAATGCAACGTTCAGATTGATGCTTTTCTCATTGACCATGCTGCCGGGAGCGCCAATGTCGTGACCTCCGTGACCTGCATCAATGACGAGGGTGAACTTCTTCCCAGCACCGAAAGCTATCGAAAGAGGCATCAGCAACGCAATGAGTAATATGGAAAGTCGTGTCTTCACCTTTCTGTTTTTACACCTTATTATATATAATAAGCAGCCGAGCATATCTCAGCAGCTTTCTGCGAGCGAGTCGTCGGGAGTCCTTTCGAAGCTCATAACCACGCTCGCGCCATCGCAATGAGCACCCATCGGCGGATTGACCTTGGTAATCTTCAGGTCGAGCAGAGCCGCTTCGGGGAAGCTTCTGAATATGTTTGATGCTATTCTGCCAGCCACATGCTCGAGCAGTTTCGACGGAATAAGCATCTCCTGCCTCACAATCTCGTAGAGCCGGGCATAGTTGATGGTGTACCGCAGGTCATCGGTCTCAACGGCCTTGGCCAGTTCGCAGCCCACACTGAGGCTTACCTCGAACTCGCCCCCCACCTTCTGCTCCTGCGGCATGACACCGTGGGCAGCATGAAGGCGCACCTTCTCAAGCACCACACGGCTACTCGTGAGCTTCATTGGCTTCGTCGTTGCCACCATCGACATACTTCTTCAGCGCCCGCTCCACACCGGTTTTCCAGGTGTTCAAGTCGTCGTCCTTGAGCGACAGCGAGCTGACGAGCTTTATCACGTGGTTGATAGGCATACCATAACGCAGCACGCCCGAGATGAGCTTGGCATAGTTCCAGCACTCGGGGTTGAACTTCTCGCTCAGTCCCTCAACGGTCGTCTTGTATCCGCGCTTGTTTTCAAACTGGAAATCGTAGCGGTGCGAGCCGTCATCGTTGGTCTGCTTGATTATCTTGCCCTTGGTGACGGTCTTCGGAAGCACTATTCCCTCCTCGTCGTCTTGCAAGCCGGTGAATATTTCGTATGGTCTGCCGTCGAGCAGGCCCACGAACGCCACCCATTTCTCTTTGTTGTTCTGGAAGCGAACCACGTCGCACTCCAGCTCCTTTGGCCTTATCTCAACTACCTGGAAGCGGCCATCGGCGTATGTCTTGCTACAGTCCATAGTAAGAACGGTTTGATTGTAAGTTTCTTCGGCAAAGGTAACAAAAAGAAATCAGCACGCAACCGTTTGGCAATGTGAAAGTTTGAAATTAGCATTATTTTAGGTAATTTTGCACCTTTGAAAACTAAACACCTTACAGCAGATGGAAAAGTACATCAAACAACGCCGCACAATAAGGAAATATTCGTCGGCTCCCGTTGAGCCTCAACTGCTCAACCAGCTGCTCTCTGTTGCCGAGCAGACTCCCACGATGGGCAACCTGCAGCTCTATTCGGTAGTGGTAACGCGCAGCGACGAGGCCAAGCGCCAGCTCGCCCCGGCCCACTTCTCACAGCCTATGGTGACGGAAGCACCCGTGGTGCTCACTTTCTGTGCCGACTTCAGGCGCACAACGCTCTGGGCTGAGCAGCGGCAGGCTTCTCCGGGCTACGACAACTTCCTCTCGTTCATCAACGCCGCCACCGACGCACTGCTCTACTGCCAGACCTTCTGCAACCTTGCCGAAGCCCGCGGCTTGGGAACGTGCTTCCTCGGAACCACCGTCTATATGCCCGAGGCCATCATCGATGCCCTCCATCTGCCCCGGCTGGTGATGCCCGTGGCCACTATCACGCTGGGATGGCCTGCCGAAGAGCCTGCACAGAGCGACCGACTGCCCATCAGCGCCATCGTTCACGAAGAGCAATACCACGACTACACGCCTGCCGACATCGACAGCCACTACGCCACTAAGGAGCAGCTGCCCGAGAACCGCCACTTCGTGGAAATCAACAACAAGCAGACTCTGGCACAGGTGTTCACCGACTGCCGCTACACGCGCCGCGACAACGAAGCCATGTCGGCCACGCTGCTCAAGGCCCTGCGCCGTCAGGGATTTTTGGAATAGTTTTTCAGCAGTTAGAGGTGAGAGGGTTAGGGGTGAGAGGATAGTCTTTTCAGCTTGTCATTATTAGCTGGACACTTGTCAGAACCTAACTATCTTCTCACCCCCTATACGCCTCACCACTCACATCGGAAGCCAATAGGCTTCACTCTTTATAGTAAACTCGCTTCACTCTATTGCTCACACCCGTAAGCACTTCGTAGGGAATGGTGTCGAGCAAGTCGGAAAGCACCGTCACGGGAAGGCCGTTGCCGAATATCTCAACGCTGTCGCCTTCGCTGCACGGGATGTCGGTGACGTCGACCATTGCCACGTCCATGCAGATATTTCCCACATAGTCGGCTCGCTGTCCGTCCACCAGACAATAGCCTTTGCGGTTGCCCAGGTGACGGTTAAGGCCGTCGGCATAGCCTATAGGTATGGCGGCAATGATGCTGTCGCGCTCGAGCACCGTGCGGCGGCTGTATCCCACCGACTCGCCGGCTTTCACGCGGCGCAGCTGCAATATCGTTGTGCGGAGCGTTGACACGGTATTTATGGTCTGGTTGTTGCGCGGATTGATGCCATAGAGGCCAATTCCGAGGCGGCACATATCGAGTTGCCGCTCCGGGAAGTGCTCTATACCTGCCGAGTTGTCAATGTGCCGCAGTATGGTATGGGGGAAAGCTTCCTGCAGGCGGCGGCTGGCAGCATCGAACAGTGCGAACTGGCGGGCCGAGAACTCGTCGAAGTCGTCGCTGTCGGAGCCCACGAAGTGCGAGAACACCGAGCGCGGAATGACCGCGTTCTGCGATTTCAGCCGGTGGATAAGCTCGTCGATGTCTTCAGTTGGGTTGAAGCCGAGGCGGCACATACCCGTATCGAGCTTTATGTGGACGGGATAGTTGGTGATGCCCTCTTTGCGCGCAGCTTTCACGAGAGCCGAGAGCAGGCGGAAGGAGTATACTTCCGGCTCCAGGTCGTAGTCGAACATGGTCTTGAAAGCCGTCATCTCGGGGTTCATCACCATTATGTTCGACGTTATTCCGGCATTTCTGAGCGTCACGCCCTCGTCTGCCACAGCCACGGCAAGATAGTCCACACGATTGTCTTGCAGCGTCTTGGCTATCTCCACGGCACCTGCCCCGTAGCCGTCGGCCTTGATCATGCACACCAGTTTGGTGTCGGGGCGCATCTGCTGGCGATAGTAGTTCAGGTTTGCCACCAATGCCGAGAGGTTCACCTCGAGCGTTGTCTCATGCACCTTCTGCGTCATCAGCTCGGTGATACGGTCGAAGCCGAACTGCCGTGCGCCCTTTATCAGCACCACCTCGTGGTTTATCGTGTCGAGCAGGCCGCTCTCTACAAGCTCCTCGGTGGTGGCATAGAAGCTCACGCTGCGCGTCGCGCCGCCGTCGGCAGCACTGCCGCCCTTAGCAAAGCCATCGAACGCCTGCCGCTGAGCCATGATGCGCGGCCCCACAGCCACAAACCGTTCCACTCCGCGCTGCTCGATAAGCTCAGCCACGCGTCTATAGAGCTGCTCGTCGCTCTCTCCGCTCTGCTCTATGTCGCTCAGTATGAGCGTGCGGTGGTTGCCGCTGCTGTCGGGACGGCGGCAGATGAAGTCGAGAGCTATGTCGAGCGAATTGATGTCCGAATTATATGAGTCGTTGATCAGCGTGCATCCGCGCTGCCCCTGCTTCACTTCGAGGCGCATGGCAACAGGTTCGAGGCGGCTCATGCGCTCTGCCAGCACGCCGGCATCGAGGCCGAGATGGAGCAAGGTGGCTGCGGCTGTGATGGAGTTCTCTACCGATGCCTCGTCGATAAAGGGTATGGTGTAGCTGCCTTGCAGCTTCGGAGCTGCCGAGTGGTTGGGGTTCCACACGTAGTTCACGCAGGTGGCAGCCTGCTGTTTGCCGTTGCGCTCGAGGCTCACGGTGTCGGTGCTGCTCACGTAGAGCGCGGCCTTCGGGTTGCGAAGCGACCATTCCACCTGCTGTCCCTTGTAGGCATACTGCGACATACAGCGCACCACGAGCTCGTCGTCCATGGGATAGACCACGGCTTCGGTGTCGTGGAACAGGCGCAACTTCTCCTTGCATTTGGCTTCGAGCGAGGGGAAGTTCTCCTGATGGGCCTGTCCGATGTTCGTCAGCACGCCTATCGTAGGCTGGATGATGGCTCTGAGTGCTGCCATCTCGCCGGGCTGCGATATGCCGGCCTCGAAAATGCCGATGCGCGAATGTTCGCCCAGCAGCCAGACCGACAGCGGCACGCCTATCTGTGAGTTGTAGGAGCGCGGCGAACGGGTAATGGCGCGTCGACGATAGTCGGCAACGGCAGTGCCTTCAGCATCTTTGCCTGTGTCGGCATAGCCCGTTGTGTCGGCAGCTGCCGACGACGGAGTGCTGAGCAACTGGTAGAGCCACTCCTTGACGATGGTCTTTCCGTTGGAGCCGGTGATGCCCACTACGGGTATCGAGTAGTCGTCGCGGTGGCGTTCGGCAAGTCGCTGCAGTGCCTGGAGCACGCCCGTCACCTTGAGGAAGTTGCTGTCGGCGTATGTGGTGGCATAGTCGGCAGGCAAGTGCTGCACAACAAAGTTGCGCACGCCGCGCCTATGCAGGTCGGCAATGTAGCGATGGCCGTCGTTGCGGCTTGTGGTGAGTGCGAAAAACAGCGTTTCCTCGGCAAAGCACAGCGAGCGGCTGTCGGTGAGAAGGAAACCTATCGATGCCTCGGCGGTGCCGTAGCGATGGGCACCGATAAGCGTTGTCACCTCTTCAATTGTGTAGTTCATATCGCAGGTATTATGTTTACAACTCGCAAAATTATACATTTATTCCGAAACAAGGCAACCATTAGCCAGAAAAACCAAGCTTGACAGAAAGTAATATGGGCCATATTACTGACCAATATGGGCCATATTACCGACCAATATGGGCCATATTACTCACCCACCCCCTACCCCTCCCCAAGGGAGGGGAGCCGAAAAGCGGAGCCTCACACATCGTTGAGATGGGGATAGCGCAGCTTCAGGGTTTCCAGCTTCTTGTTGGTCTGCTCCACAAAAGCCTTGTATTCGTCCGACTCCGGATTGAACGGGCGATGGGCCAGAGCCTCTCTCACCGGTCGCCACAGCTCCAGATACTCGTCGGCTTCGGGCGAGAAGCAGGCTTGCCGGAACTTCTGCCAGATGTATTCCACGGCCTGCTCCGAGGGGTGGAGCATATCGGGAGCATAGAAACGGTAGTCGCGCAGCTCGTCGTTCACTATCTCGTAGGCGGGGAAATAGTATAATGCTGACGGACAAGGGGCTTCCTCACCCTGAGCAACCACTTGGTCAACGGCCAGCAGCAGGGTGGCCTTGGAGAGCTGGCTGCCGTGGTAGCCATACTTGCGGTAGCGGATGGGGCTCACTGTGAGCACTATGCTCACCTCGGGATTGGCCTTTCGCAACAGCTCAACCGACTGGCGGAGGGCCTGGGCACACTCGTCCACGGTCAGCAGCTCCTCGCTGAAGAGGCGCTGGGGGCGCTTCATGCAGTTGTCTACTATCTCGCCCGTCTCCTTCAGGCGGTAGACGTGGTTCGTGCCGAGGGTGAGCACAGCCACATCGGCCCTCAGCCGGCCTGCGGCTGAGAGCTTCTCGATGGTATGGAGTATGGAAACGGGGTTATACATCACGCCGTAGGGGTTCACCTCGGTGCGGAAGTGCTCCCTGCGGAAGTGCTCTCCGATGTTGCCCGCAAAGCAACTGCCTACGAACAACAGCCTGTCGGAGGGCTTGATGGCAAACGGTGCCCTGGCTACCTCTACCTCAGTTCTGAACAGCATCTTCTCCCGTATTGGTTGGTTTGTCGGCGGCTGCGGTTTGCCTTGGGCGGCTGAGCAGGTCGAGCATTATGTGGGCAGCCTGTCGCGGAGCCACCTTGGTGCCCAGCTGCTGGGCTACGAGCCGGTAGCCTTCGAGCATCTTCTCGCGCTGCGGCGTGCCCGGCAGGATGCGGTAGAGCTGGTTGGTAATCTCGTAGACGCTGAAGCGGTCGGCAAAAAGCTCAGGCACCACTTCGCGTCCGGCAATAAGATTGACGAGCGAGATGTATTTCACATGAATGAAATGGTTGAAACCGAAGCGCATGAACTTGGGCATGGGCACGCGATAGCACACCACCTGCGGCACTCCGAACAGTGCAGTCTCGAGCGTTGCGGTGCCGCTGGTGACGAGCGCAAGGGCTGAATGGCTGAGAAGCTCGTAGGTGAGGCCCCTCACGCGGCTCACTTCGGCTCCCTGCAACACGCGGTCGTAGTAGGCATCGTCGACCGAAGGTGCGCACGCCAGCACCACCTGATAGTCCTTGAAGCGTGCCGAAGCCTCGAGCATAGCTGGCAGATTGTCCTTTATCTCCTGCTTGCGGCTGCCGGCAAGGAGTGCCAGTATGGGTTTGGAAGACAAGCCGTTGCGCTCGCGGAAAGCCTCTGCCGACTCGCTGTAGGATGCCTTGAACGAGTCTACTTCTTCCTTTGTGGGATTGCCTACGTAATATATCGGGTAGCGATGCTTCTTCTGATAGAAATCCTTTTCAAATGGAAGGATTGAGAAAAGCTCGTCTACATTGCGGCGAATGGTCTTCACGCGCCATTCCTTCCACGCCCAAAGCTTTGGCGAGATGTAGTAGTAGACCGGGATTTTCCTGTGTCCCGGCTGGTGGTTATACTTGCCAAGGAAGCGTGCGATGGCAAGATTGAAGCCGGCATAGTCAACGAGTATCACCACGTCGGGCTGCCACTTGACTATGTCTTCGCGGCAAAGCTTCATGCCGCTGAGTATCTGCGGCAGGTGGAGCAGCACGGGAACGAAGCCCATGTAGGCCAGCTGCTTGTAGTGCCGCACGCAGGTGCCGCCCACGGCAAGCATCTTGTCGCCTCCGAAGAAGCGGAACTGGGCTTCGGTGTCGCCCTCCTTGAGTTGCTGCATAAGTCGCGAAGCGTGGAGGTCGCCACTGGCTTCGCCTGCAATAAGATAGTATTTCATAGGCTCTCCCAATCGTTCATGGTTTCCAGGAAGGAGTAGTTTGTCACGTCTATGGTAACAGGCGTGAGGGCGATGTAGCCTTCGCGCAGTGCCTGCCGGTCGTTGTCGGTGGCCGATGGCTCGTCGTCGCGATAGTCGCCAACCATCCAGTAGTAGTCGTAACCGCGCGGATGGTGGCACTTCTTCACCTCGTTTATCCAGCTGCCTAAGCCCATGCGGCACGGGCGCACGCCCTTGAAGCTGTCGGCCACGGGGAAGTTCACGTTCAGGCAGGTGAGCCTGGGCAAGCCATCGGCAAGCACCTTGGCCGTGATTTTCCTCACCCAGGGACGCAGATGCTCCAGTTCGGCTTTGGGATTGTAGTCGCAAGTGGAAAAGGATATCGAGGGAATGTACTTCAGGCAGCCCTCTATGGCAACGCCCATAGTGCCGCTGTAGTGGTTGTTCACGGTGCTGTTGTCGCCGTGGTTGATGCCTCCGATGACGAGCGCGGGCTGCCGGTCGGGGATGATTTGCGAGAGAGACATCTTCACGCAGTCAACGGGCGTGCCGCTGCACGACCACACCTGTGCATCGCCTATAGGCTCGCGACGGCGCAGATAGAGCGGCGGAGTGGCCGAGAACGACCGCGAGTAGCCTGAGCGACCGCCGTCGGGGGCACACACAAGCACCTCGCCCAGGTCGGAAACAAAGTCAACAAGGTATCTGATGCCACGACTGTCGTAGCCATCATCATTGGAAATGAGTATCAATGGTTTGCTCATAAATCTGAGATTGAGGCCCAGGACCCGGTTGCAGGGTCGCCGGAACACTGCCGACGGCTATTCCCCACTGCCCGGCAAGGATGCCCTGGCCGTGTTTTCAATCAGCAAAATTACTAAAAAAGGATTAAATTCACTCTACTATAAAATAAAATATGTAACTTTGCCGAATATATACGTCTGCGGCGAACCCACCGGGCAGCCGCACCGGCAACTTGTTTCAACCATTAAGGCAAAAAGAAAGGATAAAAAGAAATGGGACGAATTATAGCTTTGGCAAACCAGAAAGGCGGTGTGGGCAAGACCACAACGTCAATCAATCTCGCAGCTTCGCTGGCCACACTCGAGAAGAGCGTGCTCGTCGTTGACGCCGACCCGCAGGCCAATGCCTCAAGCGGCTTGGGCGTAGACATAAAGGAAGTGGACTGCTCCATATACGAATGTATCATCGATAAGGCTGATGTGCGCGATGCGATATACACTACCGACATCGAGGGACTGGACATAGTGCCCAGCCATATCGACCTCGTGGGAGCGGAAATAGAGATGCTCAACCTTGAGAACCGCGAGAAAGTGCTGAGCAATCTGCTTGCTCCTATACGCGACGACTACGACTACATACTCATCGACTGCTCGCCTTCGCTGGGCCTTATCACAGTGAACGCACTCACAGCAGCCGACTCCGTCATCATTCCCGTGCAGTGCGAGTACTTCGCTTTGGAAGGAATCAGCAAGCTGCTCAATACCATCAAGATCATAAAAACCAAGCTCAACCCGAAGCTCGAGATTGAAGGCTTCCTGCTTACGATGTATGATTCGCGCCTGAGACTGGCCAACCAAATCTACGACGAGGTGAAGCGCCACTTCCAGGAACTGGTGTTCAAGACCGTCATACAGCGCAACGTGAAGCTCAGCGAGAGCCCCAGCCACGGACTGCCGGTAATCCTCTACGATGCCGACTCCACCGGCGCAAAGAACCACCTGGCTCTGGCTAAGGAGATTATTAGCAAGAACGAAAACAGATAAGACAAACAATGGCAGTACACAAGAAATACAACCGCACTGCGAAGACTGCGGCACTGGGCCGCGGTCTGGATGCTCTCATCTCCACCGACGAGGTGAGCACGCAGGGCAGCTCTACCATAAACGAGGTCGCTATCGACCAGATTGATGCCAATCCCAACCAGCCGCGCCGCGAGTTTGATGCCTCGGCACTTGAGGAACTGGCAGCAAGCATCAGGCAGATAGGCATCGTGCAGCCCATCACGCTCAGGCAAATGGAAGACGGACGCTTCCAGATTATCGCCGGAGAGCGCAGGTGGCGCGCATCACAACTGGCCGGACTGACAGCCATTCCGGCATATATCCGCACCATAAAGGACGAGAACGTCATGGAGATGGCACTCGTCGAGAACATCCAACGCGAAGATCTCAACGCCATAGAGATAGCTCTTGCCTACGAGCATCTGCTGGAAAAGAGCGGCATGACGCAAGAGAAGGTGTCGGAACGAGTGGGCAAGAGCCGCGCTGCAATAGCCAACTACCTGCGCCTTCTGAAACTTCCCGCACAGGTGCAGATGGCTCTACAGAAGAAGGAAATAGACATGGGACACGCCCGTGCGCTCCTTTCGCTCAGCTCTCCGTCGCTCCAGCTCAAGCTGTTCAAGGAGATACACAAGAACGGTTACTCGGTGAGAAAGGTGGAGGAACTGTGTCATCAGCTCAACAACGGCGAGGACATACAGTCTGCCAAGAAAACCATCAGCGCAAAGAAAAGGCTTCCCGAGGAGTTCAACATCCTGAAAAGCCGACTCTCCGACTTCTTTGCCACGAAGGTGCAGATGAGCTACAACGACAAGGGCAAGGGCAAGATAAGCATACCTTTCGGCTCGGAAGAGGAACTGGAACACATCATGAACGTCTTTGACAAACTGAAACAGTAGCCTCAAGTGACCTTCCACATCCGACACATACTGCACATCATTGCCTCGGCAACGCTGCTTCTGGCCTTTGACACGCCAGCTGCATGGGCCCAGCAACCCGTCGGGGGCGACTCGATAGCCGTCTACTATCCCGACGACTCGCTGTTCATTGCAGCTCCGCTAATCATTCCCGAGGAGGAGATAGCTGCTGCCGACACCATGATTTCTGACAAAGCCATCGACCGTATGCAGCCTAAGGAGAAGCGCAAGGGCCGCGACTGGTCTACATGGAAGCCCAGCCCGAAGAGAGCTCTGTGGCTTGCGGCGGTGCTGCCGGGCGGCGGACAGATCTACAACCGCAAGTTCTGGAAGCTCCCTATCTTCTATGGAGGCTTCGTGGGATGTATCTATGCGCTGTCGTGGAACAACCAGATGTACCACGATTACTCGCAAGCCTACATCGACATCATGGACAACGACCCCTCAACAGAGAGCTACAAAAGCTTCCTCCACTTAGGAACGACCATCACCGAGGCCAACAAGAAGCAGTATGAAGAGGTGTTCCGAAAGCGCAAGGACCGCTTCCGCCGCTATCGCGACCTTAGCGTTTTCGTGCTGATAGGAGTCTATGCGCTGTCGATAGTGGATGCATACGTCGACGCGTCGCTGTCTGAGTTCGACATCTCCGACAATCTCAGCCTGCACATTCAGCCTGCCATCTTCGGCAACCAGGCCCAAGGCAAGCCACAGCAGCCTGCCGGCGTGGGGCTCGGCATCGGCCTCACATTCTGACCAAACATACCTGTTACGACTATGAACATGAGAAATCACATACTGACACTAATCTCCCTGCTTGCCGTTTCCACTGCCACAGTGGCCCAGAACAACAACTATCAGGAATATGAAGTTGTTATCGACGAGTATGGAAACCGCGAAGAGATTGATGTTCCAACGGCTATGACCTTCAATGTAGACAGCATGTTGGAAACGTATCACGCCCGAAACTACCTGCACGAGGTTGACGGCTGCAACATGAAGAACACCGACCCGGAATACGACCGCGAGGTTTATGTAGAGCGCTTGCGCCGCTTGCCCACGGTGATGGAGATGCCCTACAACGAGGTTGTGCGCAAGTTCATCGACCGCTACACCAAGCGCGGACGCCGACAGATGAGTTTCCTGCTCGGCGCGGCCAACTTCTACACTCCGATATTCGAGGAAGCACTCGAGACCTACGGCCTTCCGCTCGAGCTGAAATACCTTCCCGTGATTGAGTCGGGCCTCAACCCCAATGCCGTATCACCCGCCGGAGCCTCCGGACTGTGGCAGTTCATGCTCTCGGCAGGCAAGCAGTACGGTCTGGAAGTGAACTCGCTGGTCGACGAACGGCGCGACCCGCTGAAGGCTTCGGATGCTGCGGCGCGGCTGCTGCGCGACCTCTACCGCGTGTTCGGCGACTGGAACCTGGTCATTGCGGCCTACAACTGCGGCCCGGAGCGCATCAAGAAAGCCATCCACCGCGCCGGAGGCGAGACCGACTACTGGAAAATTTACCCCTATCTGCCTCGCGAGACACGCGGATATGTGCCTTCGTTCATCGCAGCCAACTACGTGATGAACTACTATTGCGACCATAACATCTGCCCGATGGAAACCGACCTGCCGCAGCGCTCGGACACCGTGCACGTTAGGAAGGACGTTCACTTCGACCAGATAGCCCGCGTGATAGGCATCGAGAGCAGCCAGCTACGCGAGCTTAACCCCCAATACCGACGCAACATCGTCAACGGCAGCAGCGGCCACGCAGCCCTGCGCCTGCCTTCGGCCTATATCGGTAAGTTTATCGATGCCGAAGACTCCATCTACAACACCTATCACTCCAACCGCCTGCTGGCAAAACGCTCCGAGGTGGAGGTCGAAGACCAAGCCCCACGACAGTCCGAGCGTTCCTACTCGCCTCCTACGCCACGCTATTCCAACAGTTCAGCCCACTCCAAACCTGCCGCACCAAACATCTCGCAGCCTGCCCATCAGCCGCTGCCGCAGGTGAAATCGAGGTCACGATACAGCGAACGCCACAGCAGAAACAGCTATCAGGAAACGGTGAACGAGAACCGTGGCAAGCACAAAGGCAAGGGAAAGCGGGCTGACAACTACAGCCAACCCGACAAGAAAGGCAAGAGGAAGAAAGCCGAAGCACCCTCGAACGTCACCGTAGAGAAAGGGCAGACCCTCTCGCAGCTGGCCGCCAAGCACCACACCACGGTGGATAAGCTGAAGAAAATCAACAAGCTCACCGGCGACAACATACGCGCCGGCAAGCAGATAAAAGTGAAATGACACTGCGGGGGCAACCCTGAGGCGTTGCCCCCAACACCTTATTTATATATATAAGCAACACAACAACACCCCCAAACACACTTTCTCAAGGAGGAACTCTTATGAACGACAACAGTAAGAAAGAGAAAGCACCGAAACAATCCGACCTTTCCATCCCGCAGACAGCATCAGCTGCCGACCCGACAGATGCCGTTCAGCCTGCGCCCCAGGGCGTAGACTGGGAAGCAGAAGTAGACAAAGCCTTCGACGAACTGCTCCAGATATACCTTGCTTCGCGCCATCGCAAGAAGGTAGACATCATCACCAAGGCGTTCAACTTTGCCCGGCAAGCCCACCGCGGCGTGCAACGACTGTCGGGCGAGCCATATATCATGCACCCCATAGCCGTGGCGCGCATCGCAGCCGAGGAGATAGGACTGGGCTCAACGAGCATCTGCTCCGCCCTGTTGCATGATGTAGTGGAAGACACCGACTACACCACAGAGGACATAGAAAACCTCTTTGGCAAGAAGATAGCCCAGATAGTCGACGGACTGACCAAGATCAGCGGCGGCATCTTCGGCGAACACTCGTCGGCGCAGGCCGAAAACTTCAAGAAGCTGCTGCTGACGATGAACGACGACATACGCGTAATCCTCATCAAGATATGCGACCGGCTCCACAATATGCGCACGCTGGCATCGCAGCCCAACAACAAGAAGATGAAGATTGCAGGCGAAACGCTCTACATCTACGCCCCGATAGCCAACCGCCTCGGCCTGAACAAGATCAAGAACGAGCTCGAAGACCTGAGCTTCAAGTTCGAATATCCCGACACCTACGACTTCATCCAGCGCAAGCTCGCAAAGACAAAGGCGCAGCGCGAGACCCTCTTCAACAACTTCACGCAGCCCATACGCCAGATACTCGACAAGAAAGGACTGCGCTACGAGATAAAGGCGAGGATCAAAAGCCCCTACTCCATCTGGTCGAAAATGAAGTCGAAGAACCTCACTTTCGACGAAATCTACGACATCCTGGCCGTCCGCATCATCTTCGAGCCAAGCTCGCCGGAACGCGAAGCCAGCGACTGCTTCGACATCTACGTTGCTCTCTGCAAGCTCTACACCAGCCACCCCGACCGCTTCCGCGACTGGGTGACGAAGCCCAAGGCCAACGGCTACATGGCTCTGCACGTCACGCTCATGTCGAAGACGGGCCAGTGGGTCGAGGTGCAGATACGTTCGGAGCGCATGGACGAGATTGCCGAGCAGGGATTTGCCGCCCACTGGAAATACAAGGACAACGGCAACAACAACGACACCATCGTGCTGAGCGAGGAAGAAACCGAGCTCGAGGACTGGCTGCGCACCATACAGGAGATACTCGACGACCCACAGCCCGATGCCATGGACTTCCTCGACTCCATAAAGCTCAACCTCTTCAGCTCGGAGATAATCGTCTTCACACCAAAGGGCGAGATAAAGACCATGCCGGTGGACTCCACGGCACTCGACTTTGCCTTCAACATCCACACCTTCCTGGGCAGCCACTGCATCGGAGCCAAGGTAAACCACAAGCTCGTGCCCATCAGTCACCGCCTCAACAGCGGCGACCAGGTGGAGATTCTCACCTCTAACTCACAGCACGTAAGCGAGTCGTGGCTGCAATTCGCCACCACAGCCAAGGCTATAACCAAGATACAGGCCATCCTCCGACGCGACAACCGCGAGCTGCAGAAGCAGGGCGAGCAGGTGCTCAGCGAGTGGCTGAAAGCCAACGACATAGAAGCATCGATGTCGGTGCTCGACAAGCTCTGCGAGATTCACGACAAGAAGAAGCACGAAGACCTGTATCTGGCCTTGGGAAAGAAGACCATCGAGCTGGGCGACAAGGACATAGAGCAGGTGCTCAAGAAGAAGACCAGCTCCTCTTCGGGCGGTTGGCGCCGCTACGTGCCGTTCCTCCGAAGCGGCAACACGCCCGACAAGCCCATGCCCCAGACCTCGGGACTCTATGTCGTGGGCGACGACTTCAACAAGAAAAAGCCCGTCTACATATCCGAAGACAACATCAGCCAGTATGTCTTCCCCAAGTGCTGCCACCCCATTCCGGGCGACGACACGCTGGGATACATCGACAACAAGAAGCACATCGAGATACACAACCGCACCTGCCCGGTGGCCGCCAAGCTCAAGACCTCGTTCGGCAACCGCATACTCGACGCGCAGTGGAACATGCACGACCAGCTGTTCTTCGACGCAACCATCCGTCTGCGCGGCATCGACCGCAAGGGTATGCTGCTCGACGTATCGGAAGTGCTCTCGGGACACCTCAGCCTGAACATCCACCACATAACCATCTCGAGCGAGAACGGCATCTTCGACGGCACGGTGGACGTGAAGGTACACGACCGCAAACAGGTGCAGCACGTGATTGACCAGCTCAAGAAAATCAAGGACTTGCAGGAAGTGTCGCAGATACTCTGACACTGCCGACGGCAACCCTCCGGCCATGCCCGACGAACGGTCGCACGCTGCGGCCTCAGGCCACCAACGACAGCCTTGGTTCCATGTTTTTGGAATTTGCGAAACATTCTTACATTAACCCTCCGAATACTCGCGTATTTGTCGGCAGCAACCTATCTGCCTGCGAATATGCGGGTATTTTTCGTCTATAACGGGCTGAATGTGCCTCCTGCAAGCCCCAGCAGGGAGCGGCACGGCTGCGGCAACACTTTCCACAGCTGCCCGTAAGGTTTCTCCAACAGCCCCGGAGCATCGTTACAGCTATCCCGGAGCACCTCTCCAACTATCCCGGAGCACTTCTCCAAGGCCGCCGGAGAAAGTTTACGGAGCCGTCCGTAAAGCTCCGCAGGCACCTATCCGCCTCACCACAAGGCGGTTAGCCGACAGCTGTCGCCATGCGGTCACAATGCCGCAGAAAACCGTCCACACTGCCACGACAGCCAGACAGCCACGGCACAGGCACCGCAGAAAACCCACCGACTACAACAAACAGCAGCCGTTTTGGGAAAAACAACGATGCCGGACAGCTGTTTCCTGCATCTAAAGCATACAAAAACGGGAAAAAAAAGAGCATCTTCGATGCCCCTGGAAGCCCCTTCCGCTCCTGGAAGAGCAACTGCGCCGATTGCGAAAATCGGCACTTTTTCTTTACATCAGCCATCGTCCGCATTTGCCATGCACACGAGAAGGCAGGCATCCGACAGCCCATCACACCAGCATATCCACCTGCTTCTTCAGCTCCTTGAGCTCGTCGCGCACGGCGATAAGCGTGTTCTGTATCTCAGCCGAGCGGTCCACGCCCGCTCGGTTCATGTTGAGCATCTTGCGCGCAGCAGACAACTTGTGGCCGCGAACCTTCACAAGATTATACACCACCTTGATTTGCTCGATGTCCTTCGGCGTGTATTGCCTCACTCGGTTGCCCGTGGTCTTCGGTTTCAGGTGCGGAAACTCCGTCTCCCAATACCTCAGCAGACTCTCACTGACATCCAACATCTGAGCCACTTCCTTAATGGAGTAGTACAATTTTCCGGGTTTTTCGGTCTTCAAGGGCATGATACATCAAGTAAAAAGAGTGACACAAAAGACCGCTCCGGGGCAGAAAAAGAGTTGTTTTCTGCTGTAGCAGCCTTATTTTTTTGCAAAAGTAGTGAAAACTACGTACCTTTGCAAAACTTTTGGAGTATTTCGCACAGATAAAAAACAGATAAGCACTATGATGACCGCAAAAGAAATCCGCGACTCTTTCAAGGAGTTTTTCGCCTCGAAGTCGCACGTCATCGTACCGTCGGCACCGATGGTAATCAAGGACGACCCCACACTGATGTTCACCAACGCAGGCATGAACCAGTGGAAAGACATTATCCTGGGCACCAAGCAGCCCGAACCGCGCCGCCGCGCCGACACTCAGAAGTGCCTCCGCGTGAGCGGCAAGCACAACGACCTTGAGGAAGTGGGCCACGACACCTACCACCACACCATGTTCGAGATGCTCGGCAACTGGTCGTTTGGCGACTACTTCAAGGAGGGTGCCATCGACATGGCATGGGAATATCTTGTCGACGTGCTGCACCTCGACCCCAAAGACCTCTACGTCACCGTGTTCGAGGGCAGCAAGGAAGAGGGTCTCGAGCGCGACGACGAGGCCGCACAGTACTGGGCCAAGCACGTTCCCGAGGACCACATCATCAACGGCAACAAGCACGACAACTTCTGGGAGATGGGCGACACGGGTCCCTGCGGCCCCTGCTCGGAGATACACCTCGACTCGCGCACAACCGAACAGAAAGCTGCCGTGCCCGGTCGCGAGCTGGTGAACAAGGACGATCCCCAGGTGATTGAGATATGGAACCTGGTGTTCATGCAGTATCAGCGCAAGGCCGACGGCTCGCTCGAGAAGCTGCCGATGAACGTCATCGACACCGGCATGGGCTTCGAGCGCCTCGTGCGCGCCATGCAGGGCAAGCACTCCAACTACGACACCGACATCTTCCAGCCCATCATACACGAAGAGGAGCGCATCTCGGGCTTGAAATACGGCCATGACGAGAACACCGACGTGGCCATGCGCGTCTGCGCCGACCACCTGCGTGCAGTGGCTTTCTCCATTGCCGACGGACAGCTGCCCGGCAACGCCAAGGCAGGATACGTAATCCGCCGCATACTGCGCCGCGCAGTGCGCTACGCCTACACCTTCCTCGGCCAGAAGGAAGCCTTCCTCTATCGACTGCTTCCCACACTGGTCTACGAGATGGGCGACGCTTTCCCCGAACTGAAAGCACAGCAGGAGCTTATCTCGCGCGTGATGAAGGAAGAGGAAGACTCGTTCCTGCGCACGCTCGAACGCGGCATCAACCTGCTCAACGGAGCCATGGACGAGCTCAAGGCGCACCAGCTCACACAGCTCGACGGCAAGGCTGCCTTCCGACTTTTCGACACATACGGCTTCCCTCTGGACCTCACCGAACTCATCTGCCGCGAAAACGGGTTCACCGTAGACAGCAAACAGTTCGAGGAAGAGATGCAGAAACAGAAGCAGCGCGCACGCAACGCCGCCGCCGTGGAGAACGGCGACTGGGAGGTTTTGCGCGAAGGCGAACAGCAGTTCGTGGGCTACGACTACACTGAATACGAGTGCCACATACTGCGCTACCGCAAGGTGACGCAGAAGAAGTCAACCTTCTACGAGCTCATTCTCGACTACACGCCCTTCTACGGAGAAATGGGAGGACAGGTAGGAGACAAGGGTGTGCTCGTGAGCGAGGACGAAACGGTAGACATCATCGACACCAAGCGCGAGAACAACCAGAGCATCCACATCACGAAGAAGCTGCCCGAGAACCTCGGTGCCGACTTCATGGCGTGCGTGGATACCGACAAGCGCGACATGAGCGCAGCCAACCACACGGCCACCCACCTGCTCGACTATGCGCTCAAACAGGTGCTCGGCGACCACGTAGAGCAGAAAGGCTCATACGTAAGCCCCGAAAGCCTGCGCTTCGACTTCTCGCATTACCAGAAGGTAACAGACGAAGAGCTGCGCCAGGTGGAGCGTATAGTGAACTCGATGATACGCCAGGACTTCAAGCTCGAGGAGTTCCGCGACACTCCCATCGAAGAAGCCAAGGAGCTGGGAGCCATCGCGCTGTTCGGCGAGAAGTACGGCGACAAGGTGCGCGTGGTGCGCTTCGGCCCGTCGTGCGAGTTCTGCGGTGGCATCCACGCCTCTTCGACAGGACGCATCGGTATTTTCAAGATTGCCAGCGAGGCCAGCGTGGCTGCCGGCATACGCCGCATCGAGGCCAGGACAGGCAGCCTGTGCGAGGAGGTGATATACTATATGCAGGACACTCTGCGCAGGCTGGAGTCGATGTTCAACAACGCCAAGGACCTGACTGCCGCGATTGAGAAGTACATCGACGAGCACGACAGTTTGAAGAAGGAGGTTGAGCAGTTCCGCGCTCAGACCCTGAGACGCACCTGCAAGGTGCTTGTCGAAGGTGCCTACGAGAAGAACGGCATACGCATAGTAGAGGCTGTGATGAATTTCGACGCCGCTGAAGCCAAGGACTTGGTGTTCATGGTGCGCGAACAGATACCTGAGCGACTGCTCTGCGTCATAGGAACCAACTACGACGACAAGCCTCTGCTCAACGTGATGCTCAGCGACGACATGGTGAAGGAGCACGGACTCAATGCCGGCCAGATGGTTCGCGAGGCTGCCAAGCTGATAAAGGGTGGCGGCGGAGGACAGCCCCACTTCGCCAGCGCAGGCGGAAAGGATGTCGACGGACTCCATGCTGCCGTAGAGAAAGTTATAGAGCTGGCCACACGATAGAGCCGGCTGACAGGGAGAAGGGCTACTTCTGGCACACCGTGCAGACGTAGCCCTTCTGTGTTTCCACACGTGTAGTGAAGCGATAGCCGCTCAGGTCGAGCGTCTTCAGGTCGGTGCGCAG
Organism: uncultured Prevotella sp.; assembly: GCA_900318625.1. Lineage (GTDB taxonomy): Bacteria > Bacteroidota > Bacteroidia > Bacteroidales > Bacteroidaceae > Prevotella. Next base: position 19,529 of record ONLG01000008.1, on the reverse strand, counting down.
CCCCAGACCGGTGAGCTTGAGCAGGGCTTCCTTCATGGTCCACAACCTTATGAACTCCACTTCGGGATGCTCAGCCGCAGCAATCATCTGCCGCTGGGCATCGTTCATGGTGTAGTCGACGAGCGACGGCTTGAAGCGGCGTATCTCCTCGATGTCCACTCCTATCTCCTCGTCGCTCAGCACGCACACTGCGGCCTGCCGACAGTGGCTCATGTTGAAGTGGATATGCTCGTGGCCCACGATGAAAGGCTTGCCTCCCTCGGCATATCCCAGCTCCGGCAGCTCGCTGACGGCATACCGCTCCCTCAGTCCCCGGCACAGGAGGCCGTAGGCCACAGCCGAGAGCAGCCTGCCCTGCGGGCGCTTGAACTTCATGGCCTGCTCCCTGCGCTGAGGCGAAAGGGCAGCCAGTGCCTCGTCGAGGTCCACTTCCGAGAGGTTATCGTTCAGATAGAGTGCGAAGTCGTGTGGGTTGTCAGTCATCGGTATTCCAGTTTACGAGAAACAAATGCTCCGTGGCGCGCGTAAAGGCGGTATAGAGCCAGTGGTAGTAATCATCGTCCTTGGCTTGCGGCGGCATATATCCCTGGTCTATATATACGTGTGCCCACTGCCCTCCCTGGGCCTTGTGGCAGGTCACGGCATAGGCAAACTTCACCTGCAGGGCATTGTAGTAGGTATCGGTCTTGAGCTTCTGCAGCCTGTCGGCCTTGCGCGGCAGGTCGCTGTAGTCGTCCATCACCGCCTCGAAGAGGTGCTGTTGCTGGTCGGCAGTGAGCGCGGGAGCCTCGGAGTGCAGCGTGTCGAGCATCAGCGTGGCGGTGAGCTCGGCATCGTCGTAGTCGGGAAAGCGCAGCTGCGCATCCACGAAGCGGAACCCGTAGAGCTCGCGCTCATGGCGCAAGCGCCTCACCACGGCTCTGTCGCCATTGGCGATGAAGTCCATCGGAGAGTCTTTGGCAGAGAGATACTTGTTCTTCACGACCATGAGCAGGTCGCCCGAGGATAGCTCTTCCTCGCGGTCGAGCACCTGATTGCGTATGCCTTGGTTGTAGATGTTGGCGCGCTTGTTCGACCGCGTGACCACCATTGTCTCGTCGATGCCCACCTTCGAGTAGCTCGAAGCAAGCTGGTCGATAAGCTCGGCACCGCTCACAAGGTGTATGTCGGGATAGCCTGTAAGCCGCAATGGCTGCCGCAGGCGTATGCGGTTGGCGTTCCAGAGTATTCCCGAGCTTTCGGCCTGGCGCAGCACCTGGTCAACATCGGCCTCGAACACCCTCAGCCCATAGCCTTCGAGCATCATGCGCGACAGCGCCGGTGCCTCGCTCTGCCCCACCGGGGGCAGCTGTGCGGCATCGCCGACAAGCAGCAGGCGGCAGTTCTGCCCGCCATAGACAAACGAGATGAGGTTGTCGAGCAAGGGCGAGGTGCTGTCATTGCTCACCATCGAAGCCTCATCGACAATGAAGAGCGCGTTGCGTGCGTTGTTGTAGTTCAGGCTGAAGCCGCCCTCCATGCTCTTCTGGCGATAGATGCGGCGGTGTATGGTGAAGGTCTGGGGCTGCGGTGTCATGCGGCAGCTCAGTGCCAGCACCTTGGCGGCTCGCCCCGTGGGAGCCATGAGCACCACTTTCTGGTCGATTGCAAGCATCGTGCGCACCACGGCAGCCGCCAAGGAGGTCTTGCCCGTGCCGGCAGAGCCGCGCATTATCATCACCACCTGCTCGTCGCGGCAGCCCAGAAAGCGGCCCAGCACGCTGAGTGCGCGCTGCTGTGAGGGCGTGGGCACGTGGCCCAGCTGCACAGTGACAAGATGGATAAAATCGTCGATAAGCATGGCTGTAAGCAAAACATTTTGTATTTTTGCAGTTGCAAAGATACTAATCTATAGAAAAAAAGCGAAACAGATTGAGCTATTTCGCTACTGTTACCCCATGCCACGGACATGACACGTGTCATGTCAAACAGCAAGAGCCATGACAACACGACCCATTAGCCGCAACGACATACGCCTACAGCTGACCCTGCGCATCACGCGAGGCAGCATGTCGTTCTCTGTAGGCAACCCCTTGTCGGCACAGAGGATGGTCTTCGAGGCTTACGAGCTGAACAAGAGCATCTCTGCCGCTGCCAACCTCAGGCAGGCCTTCGCTTCGAGCGAGCTGCTGATGAGCGGGTACAACCGCGCACTGGTGCTCACCGACGGCGACACCATGCTCGTGCCTGCCGACGAATATCAGCCCGAAGGCATCGAGACTCTCTATCAGCACACCTTCGGCAACTATGCTCCGGCATCGTCGACGGTGGTTGCCACTCCGCTTGCCGAGCACGGAGCAGTGGCTGTGACGGCGGTGAGCAAAGACCTGAAGACGGTGGTCGACGACCACTTCAGCGACGTGCGCTACCTGCCTCTGATTGCTCCCGTGTGGCAGCACCTGCGCCACCGCTGCCACGGAAGCCACCGCCGCCAGCTCTTCGCACACTTCGTGGAAGACCGGATGTGGGTGTTTGCCTTCGCGCAAAACCGCTTCAAGTTCTGCAACTACTACCAGATGCCCAACATCAAGGATGCGCCCTACTACCTGCTCTACGTGTGGAAGCTGCTCGGCATGGATGCGCGGAACGACGAGCTGCACCTCACCGGCATGGCTGCCGACCAGCTGCCGGCCCACGGCGAGCCTTCGCCACGCGACTGGTTAGTGGGCTATCTGCGGGGCTTTCTTGCTCGGGTGGTATGCGTGGGCGAAGCCGTCGACTTCCACCTGCAGCCCGGCACGCGCACCGAGGGGCTGCCCTACGACCTGATGGCTCTCTACTGTCAGGAGTGAACGCCAGCCAGCACCAACTGAAACATCATTAAACTATAATAGCTATGCTAATTGACTTTGACAAAATATCCGAAACCCACGCTGTGGATTTCCGCGGAGGACACGGCATCTTCGACCGCCGCATTTTTGAAGACCCACGAGTAAAGATAATGTACTCAACCCTTCGGCCAGGTGCTTCGACCGGCCTGCACCGCCATGAGCAGAACTGCGAAATCATGTTTGTGGTGAGTGGCGAAGGTCATTTCTATGACAACGGAGAGGAAGAGGTGCTCCATGCCGGGCAGTGCCACTACTGCGCGATGGGCCACGAGCACTATGTGGAGAACCAGACCGACCACGACCTGCTGTTCCTCGCTATCGTGGCCGAACACCACTGAGATTATAATGTGTGCCCTTGGCAGACTGGTCGCTGCTACGCGAGTGTAACGCCCCACTTGAAAATACTTTACAGAGGACTGAAAATACTCTAAAACCGTGCAATCATCTAACCCACAATGTCTTAACTCCACTTTTACTTATGTAGGATGTGTATGAGCGAAAGTTCACCTACACCTCTACAACGCACACATCCACAGCCGCTTACGCCGGAAATGTAGGAAAACGCAAAAAACTACAAAACAAAAAAAATTGCAGAAACAAATTCCAAGGCCTGTCAGAACATAGCCTCAAACGGCTGGGGTGACAGATTTTCTCTTTCTTAATCGTATTATTAAATAAACAAATCAACGTGAAATCGTCGAACTCACGTTAATATAGGAATGTGATTATTTACTAAATATACGAACGTTTTGTGTGTTCTTTCAGTGAAAAAGTGTATTTTTGTAGCAAGAACTGTAGGAATCCACTATGGACAAAGACATCACTTGCATCAAAGTAGTGCTTGCAGAGAAGGAATGTGCCGCAAGCCTGTTGGGTGACTCGTGGAGGGATACCAAAGAACCAATAAGTGGTTGGCAGAACAGTTGGAATGTGCGCCTACTACCGTATCAAAATGGTGTACCAATGACTGCCAGCCAACAATGGAAACATATCTAAGAATTGCAGACCTACTTGATGTGGAACTAACAGAATTAGTAAGGACAAAAAAGAATGTATAAGATAACGTGGGACAAAGATACTGGAGGAGTGCTTTTGCACAGTCGCATAGTTGATGGTACGCTTGGTGTATCACCTCGTCCTGTGTTCTATGAAGAGCTGGACTTGCTGGGACTTGATAAAATGGGGTGGGAATATCCACATTGTCAAGAGCCATTACTATGGGCAGTTAATAAGCAATATTACTATCGGGGGGATTTTGTGTTTGAGGCTAAAGGAGCCAACATCTATGATTCTGCAACCATTGTTTTTGCTGATGGTATGTCTAATATAAAGATGAACTTGAAGCCTGTGGATATGGATGTGATGCTTAAGCGGAATAGAGAGAACTTATTTACCCTGGAAAGTGAAGCCATTGAGTTTATCTATGAAACATATAATCAATATGCCAAAGCGCGGAAAAGTACACAGAAAGTTGCATCCAATCAACTAGATTATGAGGCTTTGGCTAAACGGATAGAGGCTAAACGAAAACAGAAAATGGCTATTGTTAAAGAGGATTGTGACTCTTTTGAGATAATGCCTCTTGATGTCGCAGAAGAACAGGGGAAAAAGGTCTATCAGACAACAAAGATTGACCGTTTCCTGGCATCTTTTTCTGGCGGTAAAGACTCGCAAGTTGTCCTCGATTTGTGTACTAGAGCGATGCCAAGTACTGAGTTTGAGGTAATATACAGTGATACAGGATACGAGTTACCTCCCTCCCTTGAATTATATCAGGAAGTTCAGAGACTTTATCACGAACGTTTTCCTGATTTGCGATTCCGCACTGCAAAAAATCACGCGCCAGTTTTGGAGTATTGGGACAAAATAGGTACGCCAAGCGACAAGCATAGATGGTGTTGTGCGGTTATGAAAACAGCTCCTCTTTATAGAGCCTTGCAAGATGATGGCATGAGTCATAAATTTCTTGCTTTTGAAGGTGTAAGGGCAGAAGAAAGTGTGAAGAGGCAAGGGTATGAAAGGATTGGAAGGGGTGTCAAGCATAATAATGTTATCAACGCACGTCCTATACTTAATTGGAACACCACAGAGATATTCTTATATCTATTTCTTCATAGACTGCCCATAAATGCAGCATATCGTGTTGGAAAACCAAGAGTTGGATGTCTTATATGCCCATTTTCTTCACCGTGGGATGACATGGTAGTAAATAGAAATTATCCAGAGGAATTAGCTCCTTTTCTGAATAGACTTGTAGATATAGCAAGGAAAAGAAAAATTCCCAATCTTAACGAGTATATAAGTGAACATAAATGGAAATTAAGAGCAAGTGGAAATAATATGCCAACTAAAACGGCAATAGAATTCATGGTAAAAGGGTCTTGTTTTATAGCTAAGGTAATAAATGGTAAATATGATGTAACCAAGTGGCTTCAGACAATAGGAGATTTTACTTACCATGCACAGGGACAGACAGGTACTGGTGATATTAAAATAGGGAAGAATGTTCATTCTTTTGAAATAAATAGAAAAGGCTCTAACGAATACTCTTTTCTAATAAATGGAATTGTAGATAATAATATCATTCCTTTATTAAAGAGAGTTGTATATAAGAGTGCTTATTGTATTAGTTGCGAAGCATGTGAAGTAGAATGTCCCACGGGTGCTTTGTCAGTATATCCAAAATTAGAAATAGATAAAACGAAATGTGTCCAATGTCACAAATGCCTGGTTTTTCATGACGCAGGCTGTATTGTGGCGAATTCTTTAGCAAAGAGTATGAGTAGTAGAAATTTAATCGGAAGCATTTCCAGTTATGGAACTTTCGGGATTCATGAAGAATGGGTAGAAGAGTTTCTTGATTCCAAAGAGGATTTTTGGAATGCCAACTCTCTTGGAAACAAGCAAGTATCAAGTTTTAAAGCTTGGCTAAAAGATTCCGAAATAGTTGATTCAAAATATCATCTTACACAATTTGGGCAGTACTGTTCAGAAATGTTTATGGATGAACGTGATACAATTTGGCAAATTGTATGGACTCACTTCTGTTACAATAATCCTTTGGTAAAATGGTTTGTTGAGAATATTCGTGCAAGACAGCAATTTGACAGGATTCTTTTAATAGATTCGGCAAACGATTACTTTGGAGGTGCATATACGGAAACCTCTATTAAATATGCTATTGGTGCATTTATGCAAATTCTGAATCCTGAATATGCTCCTTTTGGTGGAGAATTAAAACAAGGCGTTGATATTTCAGATGGGAAAATGAAGGATTTTATTAGAGAAGGGAATCCAAGTTTAACTCCTAAGTCAATCGCTTATTCAATATATCGCTATTCAGAGCAAAAAGGCGTACATTCGTTACGTGTTTCAGATTTATATCATGAAAATTGTGATGGCGGACCAGCATTTGAGTTTGGAATAGATAAGGCTTCACTCGTTAAAATCCTGCGAGCACTTAATGCCGCCCAAAACCGCCTGCTTACAGCTGAGCTTAATATGGGTCTTGATAGCATAACACTACGTGAGGACATTACAAGTATGGACATCCTTAAATTTTAATAGATTTTATGGCAACGAAATATAACGACATCGTGACGCTTCGACAAATGCGTCCAGCATACAATATAAAGGAAGAGGCTCCAGATGACTGGAAAACTTTTATAGCCAATGACCTATTCAACAGTCTTTTAAGAAAGACGGTTGCAGCAGTTCGTAATAACGACCAAGATAAGCACCGTTCAATATGGATTGCTGGTACATACGGCTCAGGGAAAAGTCATGCTGGTTCCGTTCTGAAGCATCTACTATGCGATCCGATAGAGAATGTTGAGGAGTTTGTCAACGATGAGTATCGTGAGGAAAAGTATGCCATGCTAAAAAATAGCGTTTTAGAGTTAAGACGCGAAAAGAGACTATTCCCAATAAATCTCTATGGACAGCAATATATTTCACGAGAATCAGACCTTTCGCTACAAATTCAAAAAGAGGTAAAAAATGCCCTGTCACGCGAAGGTATCGACATAACTGTCCCTACCGATTTTCAAAGCTATGTGAGCCACATAGATGCACAACCCGGTTTTTGGGAAATGTTGATATCTCAGAATGATTTGTTGAAGAGTGTTGCGCCCGACATTGAGAAGCTCAGAAAACGGCTTAACGAGTGTGATACTGAGGTGTTCAGTAGAGTGAACGAGGCTCTTAGTGAAGGAGGTTATACCATCAACCTGCAAAACAATGTACTTCCACAATGGTTGGAAGAAGTACAGAATGACTTGAGAGCAAAAGATCTTGGATATTCAGGATTACTGATGATATGGGATGAGTTTACTGAGATTGGAACATCAGACTTGGCACTCCGGCTTTTCACTCTTTTGCAGGAAGTGGAAGAGACCTTGAATAAAGTCGAAAATGATAGTTATTTCCTGTATATTTCTCATCCATCCGTTTTCTCAAAACTCGACAATGAGGCAATGAATAAGACGATGGGACGATATAACTATGTTGTCTATAACATGGCTCCAGTATCGGCTTATCGAATTATGTCTAAGAAGTTCAAGATTGTTCATTATGGACTGTATGACAGACGTCAAGACGAATTTTGCGAACAGCATAGAGAATTAATAGAAGCCTTTTCTTCCACTAGTACAGATCCGCAACAAACATTTAGAGATTTGTCGAATCTGTTTCCTTTGCATCCAGCCACCGCAAATTTGGCTACATATTTTGCAATTGCGGCAGGTTCAAGTAGTCGTTCTGTATTTGATTTCCTCGCAAGTGATGGGGTTAAGGCTTTCTTTGACAGTGAGGAAGCATATTCCGAGAAACGAGTAATTACAGCAGATTTTCTTTGGGATTACGTTCAGTCTTTCTTTGAAGAACGAACACAGGAATATGGAGCCGTGACGGAACGCTTTAACAGCCATCACCTTGCTGTAGAAGCAGAAGGCGAAGACACTTTAGCAGTGTTCAAAGGAATACTATTGCTGAATGCCTTGAACAACAGAGCCAATGATGACACGGTAACCCCATCACAAGAAAATATTGCCCTACTTTTTGAGGGAACTCCCATATATGATAGGCTGATAGAAATATTGGACTGGTTTAATGACAAGAGTATCATTCAACGTCAACCAAATGGAAACTTCTCTATTCTGTTTACGGCATTACCGCCAGATGAGATTCTGAAAATTAAGGAAGACCTACGAACATCTACTTATCAGAGTACGGAGCAGGTGGCAAAATTTAACAGGACAGGATTTACGATGATGAACTATTTCACATCGCAAGTGTTCCGACCAATGAATAGCGAGTTCCTTTCACTATCGTCAAATGAGTACACTCTCCTTAATAAAATAGAGAACCTACGTCGTCATACTCCTGGACATCAATTATGTGTAGCATATTTTGTGGGCAAGGCTGAGCAAGAACTGGCTGAACTCAAAGCCATCGCGGCCAAGAATACTGCAGATGAGCGATTCCAAAGTGTATGTTTTGTTGTATTAGACACTGCTTTGGGTGAAAAGAATTATGAACGTTTTATTGAATATCAGGCAAATGCCACATGTGCACAACGCCATTCTCTTGTAAACCAAACGCAGACATATACAAAGAATTCTGGTGAGATTATTGCTGAATGGTTTGCTCGTATTAGGAGCGGTAATGTTATGTTTTACATAAATGGGAAACAAATTGCCGCAAATGGCAATAGACTGACGAGCACATTCAACATGGAGGTATCTCCATTGATATTTACAAGTGGCCCCGAGTCGCTTCCCTCTATATTAGAGAAGAAATCAACGACATATTGGAAAGAACAGTCTGCAAAATTAGCCGTACAGGCTATCTTGAATTTCAACTCAAAGTCAGAGGTGCTTTCTAAACTAAATGCGCAGTATAAGCATGTGGAGTTGCTTTTGCAAGACAGTGTTGATGAGAATCTTAATTGGAAAACTGATTGTGATGAGAACCATCCATTGAAACTTGTCTCAGATTTTGTGAAAACTGTTTTTTCTCACACCAATAAGAATCAGTCATTTAATCTTGGTGAAAAATTGCATAGGCTTACCGAACCTCCATTCGGATTATTTAAGACAATCGCTCCAATGGCAATGGTAGCGTTTGCACTTCGTCCCTATATTGATAAAATATATTTGAATGGTAAGCCTCGTTCATCTCAGCATTTAGTAGATGATGTTGTGGAATTGTTTGATGCTTGGTCAAAAGACAAAGTATCTTCAAAATTGGAATTTGAACTTGAAAGTCGTGAAGCAGGTCAATTAAGCAAATTGTTAGTAAGCGTATTTGCCCTTAAGAAGCTGAAAGGTGACATTGAAATAAGTAGCCTAAAAGATGCACGATGGACTATGCAACACGAATATGTTCAAGCAGTTGGTTACCCTCTTTGGTCATTGAAATATGCAACGGATGATGATGAACTTAAAAAGGTAATAGCTGATATTGTTGAGGTAATCAATGAGGCAGAAAGCGTAAAAAAACCTCAATTGATGGCCTCTGCTGTAACAGGCTTGTCTCAAAGAAGAACAGATATTGGCAATATGTTGCTGCAACAAGCAGACAGTTTTAGAAAAGGCTTTGTTGCTTATCTACTGTCCCTTGATCGTATCGCACTAAAAGCAGAAGAAATTGACAATGCGTATATCTATTTGAAAGAGCATTTGGCTGGTACCAATAGCCTATGGTCTGAAGAACAGGTTGAGGACTCACTTCGTGACATGAGAGAAGAAGAGTTAAGACGTAGGAATGAAGAGTTAGAACGCAGGGAAAGAGAACGACAAATGCAAAATGAAAGAAACTCTTTTGGCAATTCTGTGCATGACGATGCTGATTCTACTTACACTCCCCATGTGGAAGAATCTGTTGTTCAAGAAAAACGCCAAAGAGCAAAGCGTGTATTAGCAATGGCTTCTAGTGGTATCTTGAAGGAACTGTTGACAGATTTATGTGAGAATGCAGATGTAAGGACACTAGACATTATTATAAAGTATGTATAGGGATTTTCTGACATTAGAAGAACTGAAGCAAACGATTGTTGCAGATAAGGCTGTTTCCACAGAAGTAGAAGCGTCTAATCTCAATCGTTTTCCACTACGTTTCATTTTAACTGACAGCTTCGATGATTGCTTCAAACTTATTGAGTGGTTACAAACAGAGCGTGAAGTCCATGTTGAGAGCGTTGACAAATGGATGGACACACGTTATCCAGATTTAATGATGAGTTATCTGGAATTAGGGGAAGCTATTGAGTGCTATGTCAAGCGAATGGAATCAAATGATGGTTTAGTTGCTCCATTCTCAGAAATGGCACGTTTTTATGATAATACAAAAGATAAGACTTTTGATGCCCTCATCAAATCAATTAAAGGAATTCAAGGTATAGGCACTGCCCAAGAGAAACATCAACGTATATATATTCCAATCGTAGGATTAGAAGAAAAAATGCAGACTTTCAAAAATGAGAGTCAAATTGTGATATGGCATCTTAAGGATACGGAAAGCATGGGCTATAGAGTTGTCATCATGAATGATAATGAGTGCTTTGGGGTGAAAGGACTGGACACCCAATATAACGTTGTACATAATCTATATGAATGGCTCAACATATGGAAGGACAATGATGCACAGAAGAAACATACCATCATTACAACTTCAAGAACCATCTACACAGACTCTATTCATGCAAATCCAGATAATGCCTTTACTTACATGACACCTCAGAACGTCTATGATTTCCTTATAAAAGGACTTGGACTGACATTCGAGAACATCATATACAAAGGAACAGAGGAGGATAAGTGGAGACTGTTGGCACAACAGATAGATGTAAGTAAGCCTTTTTCTTTTCATGAATTTGTACAGCACTATTTCAGCGTAACGACCATAGAGGATAGTATGGCATTCCTGAAGGTTTGGTTCTCACACAGTTCCTCGTTTGATAGATGGCTTCTAACTCTGTATTATTCATCTGTGCATAATAATGAGAATTTATTATGCCGCAGTCTTGGACGTATGGCAGATTATAGCAATCGTTCTCTTTTCACGGAAGTAGCTTTGGATATGAGCACAATTTCTACTGAGGTAGAGGAGCGGAGAGACATTTTGAATATGGCAGCGGATAACCATGTTATTATGTCAGAAGAAATCGTTAGTTTGCTTAGTCGTCGCCTTGAAGCAATACCACAAAAGATGGGCTATAGGCAGGCTTTACAATATTTCACGAAACTCACCATAAAGGAAAGAGAAATTGCATTAGTTTGGCTTGGGAAAGGGCATATAAGCAGTAAAGACGTAAAAGCGTTCTTCCCAGAACTGGCATTATATATGCAGTCTGGGATAAAGGGTATTTCAAGTGGAAAAGCGTGGCTGGATGATTATTTCCAAACTTACAAACAGGCTAAAATAGCCAATCTGTATTCGGAAGAAATAGAAAACCAAATCAGAGAAAAAAATGCCGACGGTGTGACTTTTGATACATGGTATCAGTCATTCAAGACCACAAGGACATTACTAAGTGGACGCTCTGATATTGAGGTGTTCTATTGGATTGATGGCCTAGGAGTCGATTGGATACCGTTCGTATCAGAATTGATACGGCAACATGAATATGAAAACGTCTATCTAAATGACGTAATGATTGCCCGTGCTCAATTACCTACGACAACTATTGTTAACAAAACAGAACTCCAGAAACTGTCCGATGTGGATATACAGGGTATGAAAGTGGGAGACCTTGACAGTTTAGCCCATCGTTCTACTAATGTTTATCCACAAGTGCTGGTTGAAGAAATTGATGTTGTCAAATCTTCCATCAATAAGATAATTAACTCATATGCAGGCAAGAAAGTTGCCATTGTGAGCGATCACGGTCTAACCTACCTGTCCCAACTTTGCGGAGGTCTCAATTTGAGTGGAATGGAAAGCGATCATTACGGTCGACTTGCTTTTGCAAAATCTGGGGGTATTACTTCGGATAAGAACTATATTGTGCTTGAAGACGGAAAGACGCTATGCTCTTTAAGTCACAAATCGCTTTGCGGAAAAGTTCCTCGTGGACAAGGCATACATGGAGGATGTACGCCAGAAGAGGTGTTGGTGCCAGTCTTTATAGTTTCAAGTAGTCCTAATGAAAGCAGTTGGACAGCTTATCCATTAACAGATGAAGTGTCAAGTGCCAATCCTGTTGTGAAATTCCATATATCAGGATTGAGTAGCAATGATACCCCTTATCTTTTGTATAATGGTAAGCAATATGACATGATTTCGATTGGGAAAGAAGAGTTTATATCAAGTGCCATTTCTTTGGTCGAAGATGATAATACATTTACTATTAGTGTAAACAATGTGATGCGCCCCTACCGAATCTCTGTGAACATGGGAGCAACGATGAGTGATTTGTTTGATTTTTAAAATGATGAAGAAATGAAACAAGAATTGCAAGAAAAGATACGGACATATTTCAAAGATATGTCAATTTATAAGGACCCAAAAGCAACAAATAGTTTGTTCGCTGGCAGGAATCTTCCTTCGTTTGTTAAGGACTATCTATTGAAGAGGTTCCTTGACATTGATACGGGGGCAGTTGATACCATGATGTTAAGTGCTTTCCTTGACAAGGTAATACCTGCCAAGGGAGAATTGGTAAAGGAAAAAATACTGTCTGGTGAAGAGGTCGTTCTATTGACTCGTTTCATTATATACATTGATTTGGTAAAGGGAGAAAAGCAATTTGCCATACCGGACTATGGCATAAAACTCCGTGAAGGACTAATACCTGAATACGTTTACAAGAAACATGCAGGAGAACTAGTTGATGGAGAAAAATGGGGTATTGTGAAACTTTGTTTGTTACCCGATGACAATGGCAAGAAGAACCATGTTCAGATGGTGGAATTCAATCCTTTTAAACCTTACAAGTCTGTTGATATTGATTTCTTGCGTGAAGCCCGTAAACAGTTTTCAACGGAAGAATGGATAGATACTTTGCTATCGGCAATGGAATACGACCCAGATGGGTTTGTATCAATGACTCAAAAGTTGGAATTTCTAACCCGATTGTTGATTTTCATTGAACCAAGATTGAATGTAGTGGAACTCGCACCCAAAGGAACGGGTAAATCGTATGTGTTTGGCAATTTGTCTAAATACGGATGGCTGGTAAGTGGAGGTAAGGTAACACGTGCAAAGTTGTTCTATGATAAGTCAAAACAACAGAATGGCATCATTAAAAACCACGACTTTACTGTGTTCGATGAGATACAAACCATCGTATTTCAGGAACCAGCGGAGATACAAGCTGCTTTAAAGTCCTATTTGGAGAGTGGCAAAACAACTATTGACAACAATGAGTTTACATCCGAATGTGGTTTGATGCTAATGGGTAATATTCCCTTAACGGCATCCAATGTCCCAATATCTCCACGCTATTTTGACTCTTTGCCTCAGAATTTTCGCGAATCGGCATTACTTGACCGTTTCCACTGTTTTATAGAAGGATGGCTGTTGCCAAGAGTGAATGATAGTATGATATTCAGGGGTTGGACGATTAACGTAGAATACTTCTCTGAAGTGCTGCACACGATGAGAATTCAGAATACATATAACCTTTTGTTTGACAAAATTACAAAGTTTGAAGAAAAGGCTGACGTGAGAGATTCTAAGGCAATAAAGCGGATGGCAACAGCATATATGAAACTATTGTTCCCACATTGGGATAAGGAAGAAGAAGTTGATAAAGAGGCTTTTGACCTTTATTGTTTGCAACCAGCCCTTCATCGACGTGGAATCGTAAAAGAACAGTGCCACTACATTGACTCTGAATTTAAGGCAAGAATGCCTGAGGTGTGGGTGGTTTAATAAAAGTAGATAAACGTAATAGTTATGAAATCTCAATCAGTAGAATTAACATCAACGGGCATCCGTAGAGTTCTAAAGAAATATACTCCAGAAAGAGCTATTTCTGAATATATATGGAATGGTTTTGATGCAAAAGCTAAAGTCGTTACTCTTGATTTTGAAATAGAATCTCATGAGTTTGACACTATGCGTTCATTGACTGTTTCTGATAATGGGAATGGCATATGTTATGATGAACTTCAACTAAAATTCCGTCCGATTTTAGAGTCACAAAAGCGACATGCAACTGATGAGGGGGATTTCGTAAGAGGAAAAAATGGTTATGGCAGATTAACATTCTTCAAATTTGCAGATTATGCCAAATGGGATACAACATATCAGAAAGACAACGTAAAATATAATTATGAAATACAAATAAATAGCAGTAATCTTACAAAATACACACCGACAGATAAAATAGAGTCCAATAGTTCTGTTGGAACCTCTGTAAAATTTGAAGAATTATCAGAAGAGATCTCATCCGCTTTTATTGAAAAGAAGCTCAAGCCCTTTTTAAGGGCTGAATTTGCATGGTTTTTAGAGTTAAATTCTGAATTTAAGATTATTATTGATGGAGAAGAACTTGTTTATACCTCAATAGTAGAAGAAAACACATCTGTAGATATAGATGCTGCTGGGAAGATTTTCAATTGCAAATATCTCCGTTGGAATGTGAAGCCTAATGATGAGTTTTCGCGTTTCTATTTCTTGAATAGTGCTTTGGACGTAAAGGGTACAAAGACTACTCTATTAAACAAAAAGGGGGATAATTTTTGGCATAGCATAGTTATCGCAGACGACTTCTTTGACCAAGAAATGTTAGAATGTAAAAGCGATAAAACAATTTCTCCAGGACTCTTCGAAAACAAAGAAGCCAGAAATATATATAAAATACTTATAGAGAAACTAAATGAGTTTTTAAGAGGAAAAAGGAGACCTTTCCTAAGAGAACAGGCAAATCTTTTAGTAAGTTCATACCAGAAAGACAAGGTTTTTCCTACCTTTGGAGATTCTGCTTGGGAAGAAAAGAGAAAAGAAGAGTTAGAAGAACTGGTTAAAAACTTGTATGAAGTTGAGCCTCGTGTCTTTATGAAATTAAATACCGAGCAAAAGGCCATTTTCTTGCAATTACTGAATTTGGTTATAGATAGCGGTGAAAGAGACAGCTTATTTCAGATTATTGGGGCTGTTGTAGATTTGGATTCAAACGACAGAAAAGAATTTGCAAAGCTATTAGATACAACAAGATTAAAGTATGTAATCTCTACGATTAAACTCATAAAAGATAGGATATTAGTGCTTGAGGATTTGAAAAGGCTTGTTTTCAACCATGAGCTGAAAGCCGGAGAAGTCAAACATCTTCAGAAGTTTATTGAAAAACATTATTGGATATTTGGTGAAGAATATCGATTTGTTTGTGCAGAAGAAGTAAAGTTTGAAGAGGCTTTACGCAAGTATCTATATATCCTCAGAGGAATTGATGAAAAAACATTTATTGAACATCCAGACAAGTATAAAGAAATGGATTTGTTTCTGGCAGGAACGGAGTATAGGAATGGAGGTCCTCAAAACTTAATAGTTGAGATTAAAAATCCAACAACGGTAAAAACTCTTACAAACAAAGAGTATGGCCAAATAGAAACTTACATAGATGTCATTATGAAAGAAGACTGCTTTAATGACTATCGAGAACAATGGACGTTCTATCTTATAGGGCAGGACTATAATGATATTATTGAGCGTAAAATGACAGATAAACGCACAGGATTAACAATGAATGAACCCAATTGTAAGTTATATGTGAAGAAGTGGAGTCAAATAGTTAATGATGTAGAGCTAAGATTAAAATATCTATTAGAAAAGTTAAAGATTGAAAGAAGTAAATTGTCCGACGCAACTACTTTAGATGAGATAATGGACGAGGTTTCTAACAATAATACTGCGATACTAACTAATGGGTGATATATGAATGAAGGAATTGGATAATAAGTTCATCGCTTCTTTTTATTCCATTGTTATTTGTTAATTATTAGATACATATTTGATGAAGAAATATATTGATTACATGCAAGAAATAAGCAAAGAAGACCTAAGGAGAGGACTTCTTGCCTATGGAATGTTTGCAGATAAACTCCCTGCCATTTTTACTGCAAAATCATTTTATGATTATTGTGAAGGCGAAGGTTTCCCTACTTTTGAGAATAAAGGACGTGATTATGTTAGATATGAAAGTACAAGAAATACCAATATTCCACGTCTATTATCAATCCCTTCTCCATTTTCATATTCTAATTTGTGTAATTGTATTGCAAATAACTGGAATGAAATTATTAAGGCTTTAGGAGAAAAAACAGTTAATCAGAAATATAAATACAGCCAGATTCATCTTCAAAAGCTAAAAGGGAAGGATTTCCTGTTTGAGATGAGCCATAATTATGCAGACAAAGATAGAGTAATAATGGAAAGTATTCAGAAACTTCCTATTAGGAACAAGTATAAAGTTGACGCAGATATATCTAGTTGCTTTCCAAGTATATACTCACATGCCTTATCGTGGGCTTTGGTTGGTAAAGAAGAAGCCAAAAAGAACAAGAAAGATAAATCAAAATGGTACAACATTCTTGATTTTTATTCTCGGAATGTAAAGAATGAAGAAACAAATGGTTTGCTAATTGGTCCACATTCATCCAATTTGTTATCAGAGATTGTCTTATGTTGTATTGATCATGACCTCTCTGACAAATATCAATATATTAGAAATATTGATGACTTTACCTGCTATGTTGAAACAGAAGACAATGCAGAACATTTCTTGTTGGATTTAAATGATACATTAAAGAATTACGAACTCTGTTTAAACACAAAAAAAACAAAAATAACTCGACTTCCTATAAATTCTGATACAGATTGGGTTAGTTCACTAAATAGCTTTTTTATTGGTGATACCTATACTGATAATCATAAAATCGTTTTCAAAAAACAAAGGTTGAAGGCTTATTTGGATTTATCCATCAGCTTAGCCAATAAAACAGGAAATAGTGCAGTTTATACCTATGCAATTAAAACTATTGCAAATACTGCTCTTGGAAAAATGGCGAAAGAGTATTATATAGACTTGATTCATCAGCTATTGTGTCTATATCCATATCTTGTCCATTGGATGGAAGATTATGTGTTTGATGCTTTTGGTATTCCAAGGGAAAAAATAAAATCAATAGCAGAAGACCTTTATAAGATAGGAATCAAACGACATATGTATGAAGCATGCACATTCTCACTATATTGGTCTATGAAGTATGATTTCTCATTAGAAATGAACTATGTTGAAGAATCTATAGATAGTACTGATTGCTGTTTTATGTTACTTGCATATCTAAAAGTTAAACGCAATCGAAACAAAGAAGCAAAGAAGAAGCTTAAAAGCAAAGCAAAATCTTTGGTTGACGAGATTGATAAATATTGGATTTTTGTTTATGAGATTTTATCTAAAGAAGAACTACCAATAGGAGAATATCTAACTCTTAAGAAAAGAGGAATATCATTTATAAAAACAGAATTCCAATAAAGAAACAATAAGACCGATTACAATAACGTTTTGGAGATATGACAGAGAAACTGACAAAGGAGTTTAAGAGCATTAGGAAGATACGCTCTGGCGACAAAGGGTTCAAGGACCTTTCCGTAACTTGTGTGGCTTTGGCAAACGCACAGGGTGGCACAATATACGTAGGCATTGAAAACGAGACCAAAGACCCGTTGCCAAATCAGATTGTCGAAGATGAAGAAATCAATGATACCATATCTCGGCTGAGGAGCCTATGTTTCAATGTGAGCATTGCTGCATCAGAACGACTGATCCATCAGAATGGTGCTCAATACTTTGAAGTGTATGTGGCTCCATCGCTGAAATCTATTGCCACCACTTCTGATGGCAAAATATACATGCGAGTAGGTGATAAATGTGAGCCTGTAAGAAACGAGGACCTGCAAAGATTGTCTATAGAGAAAGGTGCCTATCAATGGGAGCTGCTGCTGACAAGGACTAAACTGGAGGATATACCGAATGAGAATATTACAAGATTTGCTGATGACATCCGCCATTCTGACCGTGTGAAAAGTCATGTGAAGCAAATGTCGGACATAGAAATCCTTGAGCATTATAATCTCATGGATAACGGCACGATGACCAACCTTGGTGTGCTATGGCTTGGCACCGCAAAACAACGGGGACGAATATCTTTCCCCATATCTGTGCAATATATTGTGTATGACCAACTGGAGCACAAGGTAAGAAAGATTGAGTGGCATGACAACCAATATAACCCAAAGGAACTTCTGCTTGAAATAGAGAAGGAAGCCATTGAACTCGAATATTCGTATGAATTCCCCAATGGTTTGTTCCGGAAAACTATCAGACATTATCATCCAAAGGTGATAAGAGAGTTGCTACTTAATGCTTTCGCTCATAAGAGTTTCACGATTTCAAGTGATATAATGATTTGTGTATATCCTGATAGACTGGAAATTTCGAACCCTGGTGGTTTGCCTCTTGGTGTTACAGTTGACAATCTGCTGCATCAGCGCCACCGCAGGAATCCTTATCTCATTGCTATTATGAGTGACCTCGGACTGATGGAGGGGGAAGGATCTGGCTATGACCTCATCTATGAACTAAACTCAATGGAAGGCAAACACCCACCAATACCAGAATCTTCTTTCAATGAATTCAAAGTGACACAGTATTCTGAAATACAGAATACTGACATTTTGCCTCTTCTGGATTATACCTTGAAGAACTATGAGCTAACTCAAAAGGGATATATCACCTTCGGTGCAATAGCAAACGAAACGAAGATGCTGGCAACCAAGTTATCTGCATATCTGCAACTCTCTGATGAGGAACGCCTAAGAAGTTATATTGACCAATTGCTTAATCTTGGACTTATCAATAAGCGTGGCACGGGAAAGGGAACTACTTATTTCATTAATCCGAAACTGATTGCCAATTCTAAGACCAACGTCAAAACCACACTAAAGAATATTGAGCCATACGCTCTGAAAGCACTGATTATTGAAGACTTGAAAATGCATCCTCATAGTTTAATGTCTGAGATAGCCGGAAGACTTCCTGATGTTGAGCTGACAGACTTGCGAAACACTGTATATAAGATGGTTGGAAAGGAATTAAGCACCAGTGGCGGTAGGACATACCGTAGATATGAGTTAAGTGATGGCAGAAAAGAAAAGAAATAAAAAAAGAAAATGCTAAAGGATTATTGTAAACGTTTGATAATCAGTAATAATTTTCTTTTTCGCAATTCTGTTAAACCCTAAAGATTTATGGAGTAAAGCTATTAGAGATGACAGTATCGATTTATAAATAGAGTTCAGGTTCAGAAAACAGGGTGAAGAAAATAATTCTGACGAAACCCAAGATAATCTGCTGAAAGAAAACCCGTGGATTATTGAGTCTGGTTTTGATGAGTCAGAGTTTATCGTCAGGCAATTAGCAAAATAGGAGAGCATTTATATCTTCAGTTACGAACTGATGAAGTGCCTCAACGATTACAATTAAGGGATGTCCTAAAAATTAACAAACTGATAATCAGATGTTTCTGTCGATTATTTGATATAATTTTGTATTGATGTCCGCTAAAAGTTGAAAATCGATAAAGTAAGTGTCCGCAGTGCTGATAAATAAGCAATGTGGATACATTTATCAAAAAGTAAGCCCCCGTCCATTCT
>ONLG01000036.1 GCA_900318625.1 uncultured Prevotella sp. | reverse complement strand
CTATACTTGCCGAACCACGTCAGCACCTTAGCTTCGTTTGGTTCCAGCTGCATCAGTCCGCACCACATTATTATATTCACCAACAGCAGCAGCAAGCTTCCTCCAAGCAGCCATCCTCCCCGGGCACCGTCGCTGCCGTCGAGCAGGATGATGCTGTAGACGATGCCTACGACAGACAGAATGGCCACTGCGAGATTGACGAACAGCATCAAGAATCCGTTGGCTACTGCTCCTTTGAACGCAAATTCCTTATTCTCCATAACTCTAATCTATTAGTTGTTTATGTTTGGATATTGCAAAGATAAGGATTTATAAGAACAGAGCCAGCGGAAACATGTGTAAAAGTTACTTTACGGCTATCTTGACGCTCTGGTTTCCTGTTCGCATGACATAGATGCCACTGCTAAGCTGACGGCAGGCCTCAGAGGAGTGTACACCCTTTCTTACGAGCACGCCGCTCAGGGTATAGATGTCACAATAGGAAGCGCCGGCTTTCATAACGGTGATGCCGGTAGACTCCGGGTCGGCAGTTATCTTGTAGTACTGGTCGCGGCACTCGTCGTCATCGGCATGTAGGTCTTCCGACTTGGTTCCCGTGCCGGGTGAGGTGAGGATGTAGTTGATGCCCTTCGACTCGTCAACGTCGGTGAAAGCCCAGTAATACCAGCCTTCGTGTCCTGCCAGCTCGTGCATCTCAGGCCTGTCGGTCCATGCGTAGCTCTTGGAAGCATCGGGACACTTGTCGCCGCCGCCCCACCACCAGATGGTAGGAACTCCGTCGGGCGAATAAGCCTTGATGGTTATGTTCTTGTAAGTTACCACCACGGGCTGTGCGTTGGGGTCGTAGACGGCCTTCCACTTCTCAACGACGTCGCTCTCAGCGTATGTACGGTTTGCCTTGCTCTTGCCCTCGGCAGTCACCTCAACATAGTCCCATGAGGGGCCGGAGCAATACTTGTATTTCTGGTCGGTGGTAGCGCCGTAGATGTTTGCGAAGTAGTGGGTATCGTCGATTTTGGTCATCTCGTCGAATGTCCATCCGTTCATTTCTCCGGCGATGTAGCAGGCTTTGGTTCCTTCAGGAACCTCTACGTTATATGTTACATAGCTCTCGCCGTTCAGCTTGGCCGCGAGCTTGTCGATCTGGCTCTGTGTGAGATAGCCGTTTGATATGAAATACTCGCTGAGCGCACCCTTGAGGTCGGTGACGGTGCTCACGTCGTAGACATTCAGCAGCTGGCGGAAGGTATATGCCAGCAGATGCCAGTCGCGGAATTCGCGTATTTGCATGTTGTTGGTAGCCTGATAGTCTGCGGTGATGGCATCCCAGTCGGCACCGCAAAGGGCAGCGAGCACGGCGCAGAACACTCCTGTGCGGTCGGTTCCCAAACGACAATGAATTTGGAATGGTGCTGGTGTATCGTCATTGTTGATAAACTCAACGATCTGCTTCACCCAGTCGCCGAAGTATTTTGAGGTGGGCTTTGTATATACATAGCTGTAGGACGGCACTTTGTTGTTGGCGTTGACATAGAGAACGTGATTGTTGTCAATGATGCTCTGATAGTATTCGGGGATGGTTTCCTGATAGGTCTGTCCGTTGGTGGTGTAGGTTGTCAGGGTGTTCTCGTCGTTGTCCGACAGGCAGATGTCCGACTTGATGCCGGCTGCCGTTGCAAGCTTGGCAACATAGTACAGACGCCAGTACTCCGTGTCTACACCCTTGTTGTCGCCACGCGACGACTTATAGGGGTGGTAGGAGCGGAACAGCCGGGTTGTTCCCGGTACGCAGCGGAAGTTGGAAATGGCAGCCTGATCAACGGGGTCGTCTAAGTTGAAGTCAGACAAAGGGCGGATGTAGCCAGCGCGGGCGCTGTTTTGCTTGATTTGCTCAAGGTCGTCGGTGGCAAAGACCACAATCATGTTCTGGTCTGAGGTCATAAACACATAGCCGTCGGTAAGCCAGCTGGGTGCCCCCTTGTAGTTGCCGTTGATGACAAACTTGTATTCGGGCTGCCCCGAGTTTCCGGGAATGTTCACCTGCTCGTAGGTTAGGGTTACATACCAGCAGTTACTCTCCTTGTCATACGACATCTTGCAGTAGTCTACGTCTTTCCAGTTGTTGAATGAGCCGCGAACGTATGCTGTCGAAACGTTGTCCGACCAGTATCCGTCGTCGAGGCAAAAGAGGAAGGTGATGGTACGGGCCTCGGTGTCCTCCATAAAGCACCGCCGCTTGTCGGCTGTCGTTGGGTTGAGGGCTTGCGCCTGATACATGAATAAGGCGAACAGGCACGTTAAACAAAGTTGTAGAGTTTTGGTGTTCATAATACAATTAGGTTTAGTAATGTTAATAGTGTTATTTCTCTCTGATGCAAAAGTATGGAATAAAGGAATACCATGCAATGCGCATCGGAAAATAAGTAAATAAAAACAGCCCCTTGCTGATGGCTAAATAGCTGACAGCAAAGGCATTGGCGTTTGCGATACTCGGTGTAAAAAGTAAGTCGTTTTTAGAGAAATCTCACCTGTTCCATGAAGGATTCCTTGTCAGAGCGTGCCTTGTTTTTTACCTTTTGGCGGTAATTGTACACCGTTTGTGTGGAGTAGTGGAGGAAGCCGGCAATCTTAGTGCTGTCGGTAATGCCCAGCCGTATAAGGGCGAAAATCCTCAATTCGGGCGACAGCAACGCTCCCTCCTTTACCTTCAGTTCCTCTCCGGGGAGCAGCAGGGCGTTGAATCTCTCGATGAAATCGGGGAATAATTCAAGGAAGACAGCATCGAAGCGGTTGAAAAACGACTTCAGCGTTGCGTTTGTTGTGGATTGCTCAAGCTGTTTAGCCAGTTCTTTGTAGAGCCCGGCTTTCAGCTTCTTTGCCACCGACAGGCGCAGGTGCTCCATCTGGTCGATGTTTTCAGAGCAGAGGTGGAACAGCTGTGCTATGTACACCTCCTTTATCTTGTTGCTTTCCTTGAGGGTGTCGTTCAGCGAGCTCAGCTCCTCGTTGAGGAGGCACATCTTCTCGTTGCTCTTCATCAGCTGGTGGCGCATTGCTGCCAGACGCTTGTAGTTCTTGTATAATAGCAACAAGAGCAAAGCCATGATAATTGCCGATAGCGACACCATACCTATTATAATATTGCGCTTCTCTGCCACGAGCCGTTGCTGATGCTCGTATGCGCTTGTGATAATAGGCAGGTATTCTGTCACCAGCACCAGCCGCCAGCGTGCGCCAGACGATATGACGTCGTCGAGCGAAACCCTGATATAATGGTAGGCATGTTCTATATCCCCTTCCTTATACAGGAGCTTTGCTAAATGCTGAAGGGAGATATATGTCTTGCTGCAACGGCGCTTGTCGATGATGGCAGCCATAGTATAGCAGTATTTTGCCTTTGCGGTGTCGCCCACCTTTTCGTAGGTTTCGCCCAGCGAGAACCAATATACCGCATTGTCGGACAACTCCGATGGATAATCGCGCTTGGTCTGCTCCAACAGTGCTATTGCTTTCCGGTACTGACTGCCAAGTTTCAATATCTCGCTTTGGTTGATGCGCAGCGAAACAGAATCCACCTTGCCCACGATGTTGATGCTGTCGCGGTAGCAGCGCAACAGCTTCTTGTAGTACAGGCGGTCGGGTGGAGTAGAGGCAGACTCGTATAGCGACAGCAGGTTGCTGTGATACTGGAAGTAGTAGGCAGGCGGAAGAGGCATGTCGCGGCAGATGCCGTTAAGCACGTCCAGTGCTTCGTGGTTATGCGCCAGGCATTTCAGTGCCTCGGCCTCTGTCAGCTGTGCCTTGACCAGGCTCTTGGCATCACCCATTTGCCTTGCCAGGCCTACGCCGATGCGGGCATAGACCAGTGCTGAGTCCAGTTGAAGCCGGTAATAGTCGTGGTAAACCTTGCGCGAACAGGCAAAGCGCTCCTGAACGTTCTTGCACGACCTGTATTCCGCTGTATGCCTGGCAAGCCGTTCTCTTATTGCTGCTTCGCGTGCCGGGGTGTTGGTGATGACCGTGTCGAGCACTGCCAGCAGAGAGTCTGTGGCATCTTTGGCAGCTGCCGCTCTTGCCGTAAACGTCAACAGGCAGGCTATTGTCAATAAAAGGCATTGTCTCATCACCGCTGAAGCTTCTTGGCTCTATGACACGTTGCAAACAAAATTCAGCGAGACAGGCAACGTAAGGGTGCTTGCATCGCTGATAGTTCTTGTCAATACTCAAAGTTTCATCACGAAAGCTTAGTACTCGTCCTCGTTGAAGAGGAAGTCTTCCTTAGTTGGGTAGTCGGGCCAGATGTCTTCTATACTGTCGTAGACATCGCCTTCGTCTTCAATTTCTTGCAGGTTCTCAAGCACCTCAAGGGGCGCACCCGAACGCACGGCGTAGTCAATTAGTTCTTCCTTTGTGGCTGGCCAAGGTGCATCCTCAAGTTTTGATGCTAATTCTAATGTCCAATACATAAGTCAAAAAAAGTTTACAAGTTGTTTTATAGCGTGCAAAAATAGTAATTTTTATATTATCTGCAAGTGATATTGGACTTTTTTGATGGCAAGGTAAATAAATCTTTAGTGTTGTATAATAATTCCGGCAATTCCTTATTTATACTAATATAGTAATGAAAACGGAAATGACAGACAGGAAATAGTGAGTCGGATAGTGAGCCACGGCGATGCCGCAGCCTTCTCCGAGGTCGTAAGGCGCTACTCGTCAGAGCTCTATTCCAAGACTCTCGGGGGTGGTGAAGCGCACCGACGTGGCCCAGGACGTCGTGCAGCAAGCTTTCTGCAAGGCTTATCAGGGGCTCGACACCTGACGCGGCGAGTGCCTCGCTGGAGTGATTTTCCCGCCGCCGGAGTGTAATAATATGCTGACATGGCGGTCATATATATGTGAAGGCCAACGCGCGAAAGCTTTTCCAAAACTTCAAGACATACCTTTATTAAATTATAATCTGCAATAACAATGAAAAAGAAAACACTATTCACCATGCTGCTGACCCTCGTTTTCCCCATAGCAGCATTGGCGCAGCTCGAAAGCGTAAAGGAAATCACGATGAAGTCCCAGTATTTCAACCATGAGCGGCAGGTGCTCATATACACTCCTGCGGGCTATAAGCAGTACGACCAGACATACTATGATGTCATTTACGTGTTCGACGCGCAAGACCGCACTATGTTCGACCTCGTCCACTGCCTGCTCAACATTGCCTGCAAGCCCGACCCCGACGGCGGCAGGAGCACGAGTTACATTATCGTTGGCATCTGCTCGCCCAACCTTTTCGACATCAATTACTTCCGCAACAACGACTACCTGCCCATGCCACTGCACGGCAACAAGGGATTGTTCAATGAAGGATACTACTACGGCAACTCGCCCGACCTGAAGAAGTTTGTCAGAAACGAGCTGAAACCATACATCGACCAGAACTACCGCACGTCGGGGCGCACTCTCGGCATAGGCCACTCGCTGAGCGCATCGTTTGTTCTTGATGCCATGATTACCGATGACTTGTTCGACGACTATATCGCCGTGTCCCCAAACTGTGCCTACGACGAGTACCGGCTGGCCGCAGACATTGAGGCTTACCGTTTCAAGGACCGCACGGCTCCCCGTTTCGTCTACGCATCGATGGCAAACGAAATAGAACAAGGGCCTGGATATTGGGGCGACGAGTGGAAAACGGGCTGGGAGCGCGTCGCCACTGTCCTCAACGACAGCTCGCGCTTCGCTGAGAACACAGTCACTGCCGTGCAAACGTTCCCCAGCTATGAGCATTACACCAGTTTCATGCCCAGCCTGACGGCAGCCCTGAACGAATATATCGTGTTTGGCGCAAAGACCCTCGTTGCATATACGGGCAAGGAAACAAGCCCCGTACACATAGAACTCCGCGGCAAGCATCTGCCCGACGACATCTACATCACCGGCAACCAGGACGCACTGGCCAACTGGGAGGCCAAGGGCATCAAGATGAATCTCGTCAACGACAGCACAGCTGCCATCGACCTCCGTCTGCATCTGCCCGCCCAGTTCAAGTTCACCCGCGGCAGCTGGAATCGCGAGGCCATCATTGAAAACGCTGATGCAGGCAACCACGTCATCCATGACCGCCGACACACAACACGCGTGTATCGCCTGTGGGAGCGAAACCCCTGGATGGGCGAGCCTGCCGCGCAGTAAACCGCTGATGCCTGATAGTAGGGAACCATGCGGATGCAGGCAGTGCGCCCCCAAGGTGGGGGAGGAAGGCTTATAGGTCTTATAAGGCTTATGGGACTTATAGGACTTATATGCCTTATGTGAGAGCCTTTCGGCTCCCCCCAAGGGGGGATGAGGTAATTGTTCATTATTCATTGTTCATTATTCATTGTTCATTATTCATTAACCAATATGGCCCATATTGGTCAGTAATATGGCCCATATTGGTCAGTAATATGGCCCATATTACTTTGCCGTTGCTTATTTTTGGAAAGGCTGTTGACAATAAATGCGGATGCGAAGCGTTATTTAATCGTGTTTAAACGTAAATCAGTCTTTTTGCTGCTGCTTGTCTTTGCGTTTACAAAGGCAGCCGCACAGTACGATGTTTCCTTGAGCCACTACTGGGATTTAGAGCCTTCGTTCAATCCTGCCGCCGTGGGCAAGGAGGCTAAGCTCAACGTCGTGGGCACCTACCACATCGACTTTGCCGGATTTGAACACAATCCGCAGGTCGCATATATAGGTGCCGACATGCCCTTCTATTTTGCTCGCAGCTACCACGGAGTGGGCCTCTCGATGATCAACGACAAGATAGGTCTGTTCCGCCACCAGCGCATAGGCGCTCAGTATGCGTTCCGCAAGAAGCTGCTCGGCGGCCAGCTGTCGGTAGGCTTGCAGGCGGCACTGCTCCTCGAGACCTTCAAGGGGTCGGAAATCGACGTCGATGCCTCTGAGGATGTTGACCCGGTGCTCATCAAGTCGGACGTGAGCGGCAACAGCTTCGACCTTGGTGCCGGCATCTACTATCAGCGCGGACGGTGGTATGTGGGTGCGTCGGCCCAGCATCTGACGGCTCCCACCGTTCATCTTGGCGAGACTAACGATCTCAAGATAAAGCGAACCTATTATTTGACTGGCGGATACAATATTAAGCTAAGAAATCCGTTTCTATCTATACCGACCTCTGTGCTCGCACGCTACGACGGTACCGCCTATCGCGCCGACATCACAGCGCGGCTCGTCTACACCCATGAGAAGAAACGCTTGTACTTGGGAGTGGGCTACAGCCCTACCAACTCGGTCACTGCATACATCGGCGGAAGCTTCCACGGAGTGCAGCTGGGCTACAGCTACGAGATGTATACCACCGGAGTGGGCATCGGTCACGGCAGCCACGGATTGGTGGTGAAGTATCAGACCGACATAAACCTGCAGAAGCGCGGGCGCAACAAGCACAAGAGCGTCAGGTTCCTGTGATGCCGCAAGGCTGGGCAGGCAATGCATTTCCCTTGGAACGACTAAAGAAAACACAAGATAGATGAAAACAAACAAGTCAATACTACTCTCAGGCTTGTGCCTTGGCATGGCGCTCATGCTGGCCAGTTGCTATGGCAGCAAGTCCGCATCGTCGTCTGGTCGCGGCGGTGAGGTGGTCGGAGTAGGGCGCGGACGCAGCTTCAAGGAGCCCGCTCCCTACGGAATGACCCTCGTTAAGCGAGGCTTCCTGAAGATGGGCATCGAGAAGCAAGACACTCTGTGGGGTAAGCAGACCCCGGTGAAGGAGATTTCGGTCGACGGGTTCTGGATGGACGAGACCGAAATAACCAACTCCGAGTACAAGCAGTTCGTCTACTGGGTGCGCGACTCTATCCTTCGCACGCGCCTTGCCGACCCGTCATACGGTGGCGACGAGACCTACATGATTACCGAAGACCGCAGGGGCGACCCCGTCACTCCCCACCTGAACTGGAAGAAGGCTCTGCCGCGCAAGCCCAACGAGGACGAGCTGCGTGCCATAGAGAGCCTCTATGTGACCAATCCCGTCACCGGAGAGAAGTCGCTCGATGCCAGCCAGATGAACTACAAGTACGAGGTCTACGACTACACCACGGCTGCCCTGCGCCGCAACCGCCTCAATCCGGCTGAGCGCAACCTCAACACCGATGTTGCAGTGAACCCCAACGAGGTGATTATGATTTCCAAGGACACCGCATACATCGACGACGAGGGTCGCATAGTGCGCCAGACCATCAACCGTCCGCTGTCGGGTCCGTGGGATTTCCTCAACACTTACATCGTCAATGTATATCCCGACACCACCTGCTGGGTCAACGATTTCCGCAACAGCGACAACGAAACCTACCTGCGCAACTACTTCAGCAACCCCACCTACAACGACTATCCCGTTGTCGGCGTGACGTGGGAGCAGGCTAATGCTTTCTGCGCATGGCGTACCGACTATCTGCTCAAGGGCCTTGGCCCCGAGGCTCGCTACGTGCAGCGTTACCGTCTGCCCACCGAGGCCGAGTGGGAATATGCCGCGCGCGGTCGCGACCAGAACGAGTTTCCTTGGGAGAACGAGGACGTGGTGAGCGGCAACGGCTGTTTCTTTGCCAACTTCAAGCCCGACCGAGGCAACTACACCAAGGACGGCAACCTCATAACGAGCAAGGTGGGCATCTTCTCGTCGAACTCCAACGGCCTGTTCGACATGGCCGGAAACGTTGCCGAGTGGACGAGCACCATCTATACCGAGGCTGGAGTGGATGCCATGAACGACCTCAATCCGCAGCTCGACTACAAAGCAGCCAAGGAAGACCCCTACCGCCTGAAGAAGAAGAGCGTCAGAGGCGGTTCGTGGAAGGACCCCGAGTCGTACATACGCAGTGCTTGGCGCACATGGGAATACCAGAACCAACCACGCTCCTACATCGGCTTCCGCTGCGTGCGCAGCCTGGCAAGCTCGTCGAGTGAGACCGCAAAACATCTGAAGAAAAGAAAGAAGAAATAGCTATGACAGAATACAGCAAGTTCAACTTTGTCTATCGTATGCAGAAATGGATGGACAGCGTGCCCGGACAGACGTTCCTCAACTACGCATATAGCTGGGGTGCCTCGATTGTTATCCTCGGAACATTGTTCAAACTGACCCACCTTCCGGGAGCAAACATCATGCTTTTCCTCGGAATGGGCACCGAGGTGCTGGTGTTTTTCATCTCCGCCTTCGACCGTCCGTTCGACAAGACTGCCGACGGACGTGAGCTTCCGACGCATCTCACCGAGCAAGACCTCGCCATGGAGTACGAGTACGACGACGAGGGCAACGTGATTGGGCAGCATCCGATAGCTCCTGCTGCCCCTGCCGTGCAGCCAGCAGCTGCCGCCGGTGGTACTATTATAATAGGTGGAGGCTCGGGCACTGCTGCCAAGTCTGAAGCAGCTGCCACACAGCAGCCCGCCGCAGCCCAGCCGGCAGCAGCCGCTCAGAGCTCGGCAACCGCCAGTCAGCCTTCGGCAGCCGAGATTGCCGCCGCAATGCAGGCTCAGGCCGCGTGGATACCGTCGCAGATGGACAGCACTCCCGAGATGGCTGAGGCTCAGAGCAAGTATGTCGATGCGCTTGGCGAGCTCACCGATATGCTCAGCAAGGTGGCTCAGCAGAGCGAACGCCTCACGCGCGACTCCGAAGAGATGGAGAACCTCAACCGAACGCTCACCGGCATCACCAAGATCTACGAGATGCAGCTCAAGGCTGCAAGCCAGCAGGTGGGCACCATAGACCAAATCAACGAACAGACACGCCGCATGGCCCAGCAGATAGAGCAGCTCAATGCCATCTATGCACGCATGATTGAGGCCATGACGGTGAATATGCGCGCCGCAAATCCCAACCTGTAAGAACCACAACCAATGGCAATAAGGAAAAGACCGGCTTCTCCACGCCAGAAGATGATTAACCTTATGTACGTCGTCCTCATGGCTATGCTTGCCTTGAACATCTCTACCGAGGTGCTCAACGGCTTCTCTATCGTGGAAGAAAGCCTGAACCGCACCACTGCCAACTCGAGCAAGGAGAACAAAGCCATATTCGACGACTTTGAGCAGCAGATGAAGAAGAGCCCCGCCAAGGTGCGCGAGTGGTTCGAGAAAGCCACGGCTGTGAAGAACATGAGCGACTCGCTGTTCAACTTCGCACAGCGGCTGAAGCTCGAGATTGTGCGTGAGGCCGACGGCAAGGATGCCGACCCGCTCAACATTGAGAACAAGGACGACCTCGAGGCTGCCGCCCAGGTGATGCTTTCGCCTGCCACGGGCCAGGGACACAAGCTCTTCGAGGCCATAAACAACTATCGCCGCCAGATACTTTCCTACGTCAGCGACCCAGGACAGCGCAAGATAATAGAGAGCAACCTCTCTACTGCCGTGCCGCAGAACGAGAACACGCTCGGAAAGAACTGGGAGGAGTATATGTTCGAGGATATGCCGGTGGCTGCTGCGGTGACTCTGCTGAGCAAGTTGCAGAGCGACGTGCGCTATGCCGAGGGCGAAGTGCTCCATTCGTTGGTGGCTAACGTAGGGCTGAAAGACATCCGCGTGAACAAGCTCGAGGCTTTCGTGGTGCCCAGCGCCACCAAACTGTTCCCCGGTGAGCAGCTCACCGCGAAGATGGTGATGGCTGCCGTCGACACCACACAGGTGCCGGAGGTCTACATCAACGGGCGTAAGCTCACGGGCGACACCTATTCGTTCAACGTGGGCGGAGTGGGAGAGTACACCTTCGGAGGATATATTCTCACCCATGATGTGGCCGGCAACACGCTTCGACGCGACTTCACACAGAAATACTCGGTAGTGGCACCGCCTCTGGCACCCACCGGAGCCACGCTGACAGCCGACATGATGAACGTGCTCTATGCCGGATACAAGAACCCCATCAGCGTAAGCGTGTCCAACGCGCCGCAGAGTGCCGTGTCGGTGACGATGAGCGGCGGCTCGCTCAGCCAGACCTCGCCCGGTCATTACATTGCCGTGCCGTCGGCAGTGGGTCAGGACGTGACGTTCAACGTATCGGCCAAGGGAGCCAGCGTGGGCTCGTTCACCTTCAAGGTGCGCAAACTGCCCGACCCGACAGCCTACATCGCCGTGGGCAGCAACCGCTTCAAGGGAGGCGGTTTGGCTAAGGCATCCATCATGGGAGCACCTGGCATCAAGGCTGCCATCGACGACGGACTGCTCGATATAGAGTTCCGCGTCAACAGTTTCGAGACTGTGTTCTACGACAATATGGGCAACGCAGTGCCTGTGGCTTCGGCTGGAGCATCGTTCTCGGCACGTCAGAAGGAGATGTTCCGCTCGCTTTCGCGCAACAAGCGCTTCTATATCACGCGTGTCGTGGCGGTCGGACCCGACGGAATCACGCGCACTTTGCCAGGTGCTTTGGAGGTTATAGTGAAGTAAAAGGAAAGCCCACCCTCGGCCCCTCCCCAAGGGAGGGGAGAATGG
This sequence comes from uncultured Prevotella sp., assembly GCA_900318625.1. Taxonomy (GTDB): domain Bacteria; phylum Bacteroidota; class Bacteroidia; order Bacteroidales; family Bacteroidaceae; genus Prevotella. The sequence goes on along the minus strand of ONLG01000036.1, from coordinate 21,917 downwards.
AAGATAGTTTTCTTCTGGAGTTCATTAAGGCCATTAAGCCCATCTTGCCCATTACACCCATCGCAAACAGAAAACAAAAGACATAAAATAAAGACAAACAGAGATATGAGACAACTGCTATTGATATTGATAATGGCTTGTATAGGACAGGCAGCGACAGCCCAGCCTGCACGCCGCCGCGCCGAACAGCAGAATCAGCAGAGCCAGCATACGGCTTCGGGAGGCAACACTATCACCACAAGGGCGCAAATCAGCTTCCCCGTGCAGAAGGAAATGTCGGAGGATGTGGTGTGGAGGCGCGACATCTACCGCGAGTTGAATCTCGGGGAAGATGCCAATGCCGGACTCTACTACCCCGTGGAGCCCATCGGTTCGCAGATGAACCTGTTCACATACATATTCAAGCTGATGATGACAGGCAGCGTGAAGGTCTACGAATATCGTCTCGACGGCAATGAGCTGTTCAACGACTCGTCGCGCGTAAAACCCTTGCAGTTCCTCGACAACTACCACATCTACTACGAGCGCAACGGCGGCAAGGTGCGCCTCGACAACAGCGACATCCCCTCGCGTGAGGTTCGCGGCTACTATCTCAAGGAAAGTGCCTACTACGATCAGGGCACATCGACCTTCCATCGCAAGGTAGTGGCTCTCTGTCCCATAATGACGCGTGAGGACGACTTTGGCGACGGCACTGCCAAATACCCCTTGTTCTGGGTCCGCTACGACGATATTGCACCGTTCCTGAGCAAGCAGACCATTATGACGAGCAACCTCAACAACGCCGCAACCATGTCGGTTGACGACTATTTCACGCGCAACCAGTACAAGGGAAAAATCTACAAGACCACCAATATGCTCGGTCGCACGCTGGCGCAATACTGTCCCACCGACTCGGCAATGACTGCCGAGCAGAACAAGATTGAGCGCGAACTGAAGGATTTCGAGAAAAACATATTCGGCGACCCAGCCAAGAGAGACTCGCTCGACAGCATTGCCGCTGCCGAGAAGAACCTGAAGCCTGGCAAGAAGTCGCGTTCGCGCCGCAGCGGTTCGTCTTCCAGCGTGAGCAAGAGCCGTCGCAGCAGTTCGTCGTCAAGCTCGTCGTCGGGCAGCGCGCGCCTGTCGGTTCGACGTGAGCGTCATTAAGCAAACTAACAAACTCACAATCAATAATTCTTAACCACATTATGAAAAAGATTTTTACAATTGCATTTGCAGCAACAATGTTCTTCGCAGGTCAGGCCAACGCGCAGGTGAAGGCAGGTATCAAGGCCGGTCTCAACCTGACAAACATGTCGCTGAGCGAAAAGATGTTCTCCTCGGAGAACCGTGCCGGCTTCTTCGTAGGCCCGACAGTCAACTTCACCCTTCCCGTAGTGGGTCTTGCACTCGATGCCTCGTTGCTCTACGACCAGCGTTCGGCCAAGATGAAGTATGTGGACGATGCCAACAATGAGCTTGGCAACACCGTAAAACAGAAAGCCCTGAACGTTCCCATCAACGTGCGCTACGGATTGGGACTGGGCAGCACTGCCAGCATCTACCTCTTTGCAGGTCCGCAGTTTGGCTTCAACGTCGGCAGCAAGGACTTCAAGTGGACCGATGGCTCGAGCTACGCCCTCAAGTCCACGCAGTTCAGCATTAACGTAGGTCTCGGCGTGATGCTTATGAAACACTTGCAGCTGTCGGCCAACTACAACATTGCCCTTGGCAAGACCGGCGAACTGACTCCGGGAACCGTCATCAAGGACATTGTGAAGGGCTCGAAGGTCGACGAGGGCCGCATCAACGCATGGCAGATTTCGGCTGCCTACCTCTTCTAAGCATCGCAAGGGGGAGCTAATCAGGCCGGAAACCGGCCATAAAGACCATAAGCCGATGGCGCAAAGACTTTGTGCCATCGGCTTTTTCAGTTCCGAAGAATCTGTTTATTCCGCTCCGTTTAGCTTTGTATGTATGCGGAAAAACCTTAATTTTGCACCACCTTATTATTGTATAGTAGTCCGTTGCCGCGCTACGTAAACGTCATATTGCCCCTGCCGCTCGAGGGAGAGTTCACCTACAGCGTGCCGGACGACCTGCAGGCGCAGGTCGCTGTGGGCGTGCGCGTGGTGGTTCCGCTGGGCAAGTCTAAGACCTATGTGGCTCTCGTCACAGCCGTTCTCGACTCCATGCCCGAGCCGCTCCTTGCCTCCGGCCAGGCCGACAAGGTGCGCCCGCTGCACCAGGTGGCCGACGATGCGCCCGTGGTGCTCGACAGTCAGCTCGAGCTTTGGCGGTGGATAGCCGACTACTATATGTCTCCCATCGGCGAAGTGATGAAGGCTGCCCTGCCTTCGGGCATGAAACAGGAAGACGGCTACGTGCCGAAGACCGAGACCTGGGTGAGCCTTGCCGAGCCTTTCCGCAGCGAAGAGGCTCTCCATCTGGCCCTCGATATGCTTCGCCGCGCACCGCGACAGCGCGACATCATGCTCACTTTGATAGAAATGATGCCTGCTGCCGACTACTCGTTCACCCTCTCGCGCGACGAGCTGCTCAACTCCTCGCACTCCACTCCACTTGCTTTCCGACAGCTACAGGAGCGCGGCATACTCGTGACCTACCAGCGCGAGGTGGGTCGCCTCAACCGTGGCGGAGAGCCTTCGCCGCAAAACATCAAGCCGCTCACGCCTCCGCAGGCCGATGCCTACAACCGACTGCTCGTCGAGATGATGTCCCACAGGGTGACGTTGCTCCACGGCGTCACCTCGAGCGGCAAGACCGAGCTCTATATCCACCTCATACAGCGCGCCATCGACCGCGGCGAGCAGGTGCTCTACCTGCTTCCCGAGATAGCGCTCACGGTGCAGATTACCACCCGCCTGCAGCGAGTCTTCGGCAGACGGCTGGGAATCTACCACTCCAAATACAGCGATGCCGAGCGCGTGGAGATATGGCAGAAGCAGCTCTCAGCCTCTCCCTACGACGTGATACTGGGCGCGCGGTCGGCCTGCCTGCTGCCTTTCCAGCGGCTCGGGCTGGTCATCATCGACGAGGAACACGAAAACTCGTTCAAGCAGCAGGATCCGGCACCGCGCTATCATGCCCGTTCCACGGCAATAATGATGGCCCACATGAGCGACGCACGGGTGGTGCTGGGCACGGCCACGCCCTCCGTGGAGAGCTATCACAACGCCATGAACGGCAAGTATGGCCTCGTGGAGCTGACGCAGCGCTATCAGGGCATAGAGCTTCCGCGCATAGAGGTGGTCGACATCAAGGACCTCCGCCGGCGAAAGATGATGAACGGCCCCTTCTCTCCGCAGCTGCTGGCTGCCCTGAGGGCCGCTTTCGAGCGAGGCGAGCAGGCCATCCTGTTCCAGAACAGGCGCGGATTTGCTCCCATGATAGAGTGCAGGGAGTGCGGATGGGTGCCAAAATGCCAGAACTGCGACGTGTCGCTCACGCTTCACAAGAACCTTAATATGCTGACGTGCCACTACTGCGGCTTCACCTATCCCGTGCCGCAGAAGTGCCCCAACTGCGAGAGCACCGACCTGCGGGGCCGCGGCTATGGCACCGAAAAGATAGAAGACCAGGTGCAGACCATCTTCCCCGACATCAAGGTGGCGCGCATGGACCTCGACACCACACGCACACGAACGGCCTACGAGCGCCTTATCAGCGACTTCTCGCAGGGCAAGACGCAGCTGCTCATAGGCACGCAGATGGTCACTAAGGGCCTCGACTTCGACCGGGTGTCGCTCGTGGGCATACTCGATGCCGATGCCATGCTCAACTATCCCGACTTCCGAAGCTACGAACACGCCTTTATGATGATGGCGCAGGTGGCCGGACGTGCCGGGCGCAAGGGGCGGCAGGGGCTTGTTATCCTGCAGACGCGCAACCCGGAGCTGCCCGTCGTGGGGCAGGTGGTGGCCAACGACTATGCCGGTTTCTACCGAAGCCTGCTCGCCGAACGCCGCGACTTCTGCTATCCGCCATATTTCAGGCTCGTATATGTCTACCTGAAGCATCGCCACGACGACCTTGTCAGCACGGCGGCAACCGAGCTGGCAGGACGCATGAGGCAGGTGTTCGGCAAGCGCGTGCTCGGTCCCGACAAGCCGGCAGTGGCTCGGGTGAAGCAGCTACACATAAGGAAGATTGTGCTCAAGGTGGAAACGGCTGCCGACTATCGCCGCGTGCGCACGGCTCTGCGTACCATTCAGGCTCAGCTTATGGCCGACAAGCGCTATTCGCAGCTGCAAATCTACTTCGACGTTGACCCACAGTAAAGCCCCCTCAGTCCCCCCAAGTGGGGGGAAGAGGGGTTTATAGGGCTTATAAGTCTTATGGGACTTATAGGTCTTATAGGTCTTATGGGAGAGCCTTAAGGCTCCCCTCCCTTGGGGAGGGGTTGGGGGTGGGTCGGTAATATGGCCCATATTGGTCGGTAATATGGCCCATATTGGTCAGTAATATGGCCCATATTACTTTGCCGAAAGACGGTAATTGCAGCTCGCAAAAGTTATTTCTTTGTGATATATTTGGACGGAATATCCTTTTTTCCTACCTTTGTGGCATAGGAATTAACCATTTATTCATTATTTAACCATCTAAATCAAGACGAAATGAAAAAGATTTCAGTTATGGCAGTAGCGCTGGCAGCAGGTGTTTTCGTGCTGAGCAGCTGCAACGGCAAGAGCAACGGAGCTGGCGGCGATGCTGACAGCGCCAAGGTAGACTCAGTTAAGATGTCGAGCATGGGCTCGTGGGACTATCCCGAGGGCTCTGCGCTCCAGAACCCCGACGACATCTCGTGCGTTCTTTATGCCAGTTCATACAATAGCAGTATGAAAAAGAACGAGGATCCGGCTGAAACAACTCACATTTTCTACAAGGCTGACTTCGTGAAGGCAGGCGAAACAAAGTCTACTATCAAGTCAATCAGCGAGGAGTATGAGATTCCCAACTCGCTCATCATTCCTTTCTACAAGGGTGCAAAGGCCAAGAAGGGCGACATCGTGCTCACTTGGTGGCAGGGAGGAAGCGGTATGCAGCGCGCTATCGTTGTTGACGACGCTCGTCCCGAGGAGCCGAAGGTATGCTATCTCGACCTGAACTTCAAGGGCGACGGCACCGGTCTGGCTGAGAAAGAAGGTGAGGTTACTCTGAAGCCCAACTCATTCGCAGTAATCGAGGACGGCCAGTGGGTTCCCGGAGCTAATCTTGTAGTCAATGACGGCACCGAGCAGAAGGAAGGTACGCTGCTCAACGTAGCTGGCGACAAGGTTCTCTACGACGGATTTGCAGGTAAGGTGAAGGTTGCCAAGAAGAGCGACTGCCAGCTCGTGCCCGTTAAGCAGAGCCTCAAGGCTGGCGATGCTGTCAAGGCTGTATGGGTAGGCAGCTGGAACGCTGACTATTCTGTTGTCAAGGTTGACGAGAAGGTTGGCCGTGTATGGGTTAAGGACAAGAACGGTCGCGAGGAAATCAAGAGTGTTCTTGAGGTTCTCAAATAATAAATCCTTGCTTTTCATAAACAATAAAGGGGGCAGGCCATCCGTGGCTTGCCCCCTTTCTGTATCATGTTATTCATTCTTCTGTTCAGTCTCCCATCACTTATGGAGAGGCCGTGTGCGTGTTCTGCTTTCCAATTCCTCCTCCCTTGGGGTGGGTCGGTTAGTGTTCTCCTTTCCAATTCCCCCTTCCTTGGAGTGGGCCGGTTAGTGTTCTCCTTTCCAATCCCCCTCCCTTGGGGAGGGGTAGGGGGTGGGTGTTTTCCAATTCCCCCTCCCTTGGGGTGGGTCGGTTAGTGTTCTCCTTTCCAATCCCCCTCCCTTAAAGAGGGGGCAGAGCGTGTTCTCCTTTTCAATCCCCCCTCCCTTGGAGTGGGACGGTTAGTGTTCTCCTTTCCAATCCCCCCTCCCTTGGGGAGGGGTAGGGGGTGGGTGCTTGGGTCCGCATGTGGCTTCTTGTCTTTTAGAAGTTGCACTCCACGCCCACGCCGATAACCTTGTTTGAGCGTGTGAACGTGTCGCTGACACCCTCGGTGGGGTAGTTCTTGCGCTCGTAGTTGCTGTAGTTGGTCTGGAAATAGGCCGCGCTGAGCTTCACGTTGCTGGCAACCTGATACTTGAAGCCGAAGCCCAGGCTGTAGGAGTTCACTACAAACGACATATCGTTCATGTATTCGTCGGTGAGCTGGTAGCGTGTGAGCTGTCCGCCGGCTGAGATGGTGAGGCGCTTGGTTACGTCCCACTCGGCTCCGCCGAGGTATTCGTTGGTTCCTCCCTTGAGCTTCTCCTGAGTGTTGCCGTACCATTTGCAGTTCTTGTCGTAGAAGTGGTGGTAGCCCAGGTTCACTCTCACGTTGTCGATGATGCTCCACTGTGCTCCGATGGCAAGCAGTGCAGGCGAGTCTTCGCCCACTTTCTCTCCGTCGCGGAACTTGTTCACGGCTGCAATCTCGCTCGCCTCGTTCACGGTAGACTCGTTCTTCATGTGCATCTGGGTCTTGAACTCATACTTGGCAGCTATGTTGAAGTTGCCGAAGCGGTAGTCGATGCCGATGATAGGGGCTATTCCCAGTCCGGTCTGGTTGCAGAGCAGGTTCACTCCCTCGGAGTATTTCTGTAGCTGGTTGAGGCTTTTGCTTGTGCCTTGGAGTGTCTGCTGTGTGGCCTCGAGCTTAGCTTTCTTGACCATAAGCTCCTCGGGAGGGGTGACTCCGGCATCGGTGTATTGCTTTATACCAGCATCAACCTGTGCTATTGCGCCTGCTACGGTGTTTATTCCGCCGTCGACCATGGCCGTCGACTGCTGCATGAAGCTGCCGAAGTTGACCCATCCGGCTGCCGTGTTCACCTGAATGTTGCTAATCTTAGCTTTGTAGGTGGCATTGCCGTAGAGCAGTCGCAGACCGCCGTAGACCGAAAGGTTGGGCGTAATCTTGTAGGCTGCGCCCACCTGCACTCCGAAGTAGTACTGGCGGCCCTGCATATATCCGTCCATATCGTAGCCTTTCACTCCGGGAGCAGGCTGTCCGAGGGCCAGTGCCAGCTGGTCGAGGCCCTGCAGCTGGTGGGCTATGCCGCCCACAACGCTCTCGAAGGAGCCCAGACCGTCGGCAAACTCACACTTGCCGCCGCCGCCCGGCACCGAGAGATTGAGCTGCACGCTCCAGTTGCCCTTGTTCCAGGCTCCCTGAAGCGAGGGGATGCACGGTGCATCGGCTACTCCCTCGAACACTATTGTGCTCTTGTTCTCGTTCTTGCGCCCCAGCACAAACATTGGATTGGTAGAAGTTATGGTGCGTGTCTGGTGGGCATACTGCCAGTTGAAGGCGAGGTGGAACCCTTCAGGGAGGAAAGCAACGCCTGCCGGGTTGCTGTAGACTCCGTCGAGGCCTATCGCGCCGTCGCGGGCCGGGTTGCGGAGGAAGTCAATACTTTGGTTGGTGTTTGTCAGGATGCCTCCTGCAAAGGCAGAGGCACTGGCTGCCAGCAGCATGGCCGAGCAGAGAATCGTTTTCTTGTTCATACAAAATACCTATTTTCTTAACGGCTGCAAAGGTACTTTCTCTATTCGGAAACTTTTTAAAGAATTAACATTGATTAACCAAAAGCTGCACAGTTTCTTTGCATCTGAGCAGTTTTGCTTGATTTACAACAAGCGTTTTGCGCACTTCGGCGCAATTTGTGTAATATTCTCAGCGGCTTGTTTCATGCTCCTTCGGCTCTTTGTGCCTGTCGGTGAGGATGTTTTAAATAGCTGAATGTTGCTTGCCGTTTGCCGAAAAAGTGCTAACTTTGCCTTGAAGGTGGCATCTTGAGTCGCCGGAAGTAGAATAACAGTTAATCACAACAAAAAAACAACAATCGCAATGAGAAGAATCTTGATTATGTTTGCAGCCTCTATGCTTTGCGTCATGGCATCGCAGGCCCAGACCTGGGACAGCCTTTATGATGCGGCAAAGGGCATAGAGCGGTCGTGGAAGTCGAAATCGCTGAAGGTGGACAATGCCTATCCGCAGGCTAAAGTACATAACTTTGCCCATGCTTTCTGCTCTGCCTATCCGCAGTATAAGCCTTGTGCCAACCTGCTGAAGTATCTGAAGAATATCGCTGCCTACAATCCATACAAGGATGAGTACAGCATCAACGATGCTCCACGCAACGGTTTCATCAACTCCGACATGGGATATCAGGTGGAAGTCTGCCTTGAGGTGTGTTACTGGAAGCGCACCAACGGCCACTCGCTGGTGGGAGTGCTGATAAGAGTGGGCCAGGAAGCGGAAGATTCGCCCACCTACTGCCTGCCGATGTTCTACGATTACAACCCGTCGAAGGGCATCATGACACCCGATGTGGCAGTTGCCAATACCGTGAAGCAGCTTGTCGGGAAGCTCAAGGGCAATTCTGACGTCTTTCTGCCCAAGGAAGGAAAGGACATTCAGGTTATGACGACGACATATTACGGCCCGGAGGTCGACGACTTCAAGTATCAAGAGCGGCTGCTCAAGTGGACGGGCAACAGCTTCAGGTAGTTTTCACATATTTATATACATACAATGAACCCCGTGTCGGCCTGTTGGCAACACGGGGTTCTGTGTCTTTGTATCGTCAGTATCGCGTTCTCCGGGTTAGAACTCTGCGTTCTTAGGAGTGCGCGGGAACGGTATCACGTCGCGAATGTTCTGCATACCGGTCACGAATAGCACCAGACGCTCGAAGCCAAGACCAAATCCGCCGTGAGGACAGGTGCCGAAGCGGCGGGTGTCCAGATACCACCACATATCCTTCCGCCAATGATTTCTCCAATCTGCGGGAACAGTACGTCGGTGCCCTGAACGGTCTTTCCGTCTTCGTTTATCTTCATGTAGAAGGCCTTTATGTCCTTCGGATAGTCGGTCATGATAACCGGTTTCTTGAAGTAATGCTCCACAAGATAGCGCTCGTGCTCGCTTGCAAGGTCCATGCCCCATGATACCGGGAACTCGAACTTGTGCCCCTTGGCCACTGCTTCCTCGAGAATCTTGATGCCTTCGGTGTACGGCAGGCGCACGAACTCTTCCTTGACAACTCCCTGAAGACGCTCGAGCAGAGTCTTGTCGATCATCTTGTTGAGGAACTCAAGGTCGTCCTTGCAGTTGTCCAATGCCCATTGCACGCAGTACTTTATGAAGTCTTCCTCCAGATCCATCAGGTCGTCGAGGTCAATGAAGGCCACTTCGGGCTCAATCATCCAAAACTCTGCCAGGTGGCGAGGGGTGTTGGAGTTCTCTGCCCGGAACGTGGGGCCGAAGGTGTAGATGGCTCCCAGTGCCGTTGCGCCAAGCTCGCCCTCGAGCTGTCCGCTCACGGTGAGCGATGTCATCTTGCCGAAGAAGTCGTCGTCGTAGATGATTCGTCCCTCGTCGTCTTTCTCCAAGCGATACAGGTTCTTGGTTGTCACCTGGAACATCTGGCCTGCTCCCTCTGCGTCGCTTGCTGTAATGAGCGGCGTATGGAAGTAGAAGTAGCCGTGGTCGTGGAAGTATTTGTGGATGGCAATGGCCATGTTGTGGCGTATTCGCATCACAGCACCGAAGGTGTTGGTGCGCAGTCGCAGGTGAGCGTGCTGTCTCATGTACTCGAAACTCTGGCCTTTCTTCTGCATGGGGTAGTCGTTTCCGCAGGTTCCGAAGAGCTTGATGCTCTCAGTCTGTATCTCCACGGTCTGCCCTTTGCCCTGACTCTCCACGAGAGTGCCGCTTGCGCTGATGCACGCGCCGGTGGTGATGTCCTTCAGAAGTTCTGCATCGAACTTCGCGGGGGCCACTACGAGCTGGATGTTCTTGATGGTAGAGCCGTCGTTGAGGGCGATGAAGTCAACAGCCTTGCTGCTGCGGTGGGTACGCACCCAGCCCATCACCGTTATCTCACGACCAAACTCGCTGCACTCCAGCGCATCAATTATTTTTGTCCGTTTCATAGATTTATTGATATTGCTTGCCTTTTCAGGCATCTTATGGGCTATATATATAATAAGGTGTTACACTCTCGGCCTACTCGAAGGCACCCATTCTGAGGATGTCGACCTCTTTCTCGGTGAGGAAACGCCAGTCGCCGCGGCGCAGATGCTTCTTCGTGAGTCCGGCAAACTGTACTCGGTCGAGCTTCACCACGCGGTAGCCGAGAGTCTCGAAGATACGCCTTACGATACGGTTCTTGCCGCTGTGTATCTCGATGCCCACCTGTGTCTTGTCCTCGGGCTTGGGATAGTCGATGGCATCGGCCTTGATTTCGCCGTCGTCGAGCTGTATGCCGTTGGCTATCTGCTGCATATCGTAGGCTGTCACCTCCTTGTCGAGGAACACGTGGTAGACTTTCTTCTTCAGGAACTTAGGATGTGTGAGCTTGCTTGCCAGTTCGCCGTCGTTGGTGAACAGCAGCACGCCGGTGGTATTGCGGTCGAGGCGTCCCACGGGGTATATGCGCTCGGGGCAGGCATCCTTTACAAGGTCCATGACGGTCTTGCGCTGCTGTGGGTCATCGCTCGTCGTGACATAGTCTTTGGGCTTGTTGAGCAGGATGTAGACCTTCTTCTCGATGCTCACGGGTGCGTCCTTGAACACTATCTCGTCGGAGCGCAGCACCTTGGTACCCAGTTCAGTGACTACCTCACCGTTCACCTTGACGAGTCCCTGCTGTATGAATTCGTCGGCTTCGCGCCTGCTGCACACTCCGGCATTGGCCAGATAGCGGTTCAGACGTATGGGCTCGTTGGGGTCTATGTGGTCTTCCTTGTATTCGATGCGCTTCTTCAGGCTATATTTAGCTGAGGGATCGTACTCCAGTGTGTGCTGGCGGAAGTTGCGCTTGCGGTTCTGCTGTCCGTACTGTGGGCGCTGACCATGCTGCTGTCGCTGCTGATAGCCACCCTGCTGACGGCCTTCGGCGTTGTAGCCCTGCCTTGGCTGGAAGCCTTGGCGCGGCTGGAAGCCCTGTCGCTGCTGGTTGTAGCCCTGACGCGGCTGGTAGTTCTGGCGCGGACGATATTCGTTTTCGCCCTCTTCGCCCTGCTGGTTGTAGCGCGGACGATAGTTCTGCTGGTATCCCTGCTTGTAGTTGTTGCGCTGCTGATAGCCTCCCTGTCGGGGCTGATAGCCCTGTCTGGGCTGGTATCCGCCCTCCTCGTTCTGCTGGTTGTAGCGTGGGCGATAGCCTCCGGCAGGTCTCTGCTGGTAGCCCTGTCGCTGCTGATAGCCGTTTTGCTGGTGTCTGGGGCGATAGCCGCCCTGCGAGGTCTGGTTGCTGTTTTGCAGGTTAGAGCCGAAACCTTCGGGACGGAAGCCGTTTTCGCCAGCTGGCTTGTAGTCGGAGGAGTAAGTCCGTGTGGTTCGGATGCGCGGACGTTGTGGCCGTCCGCCTGCACGAAAGTCGTTCTCTGTGTGCTCACGCTTGCCTGTTTGGTAGCCCTCGCGGCTGCCCTCACTTGCTTCGGCAGCGTGGTTAGCGGTTTTTTCTAATTCTTCTGACATGGTTGTGTTGTGTTAGCAGGCCTCACGGCCTTGGTTCTTGAATTGGTTTTAATGAATGATATGATAATACGTATGATTACATTCCAGTGTAGTTCTGCGGCGTTATCGCCATGAGCTCGGCCTTCACGCTGTCGCTCACGTCGAGCGTCTGTATGAAGTTGTGGATTGTTTGCTCGGTCATCTTCTCGTTGGTGCGCGTCAGAGCCTTCAGTGCCTCGTAGGGATGGGGATAGGCTTCGCGGCGGAGGATGGTCTGGATGGCTTCTGCCACCACTGCCCAGGTGTTGTCGAGGTCGGCCTGCAGCTTCTCCTTGTTGAGGATAAGCTTGCGGAGACCCTTCAGAGTGCTTTGTATTGCAATCACTCCATGGCCGATGGGCACTCCTATGTTGCGCAGGACGGTGGAGTCGGTGAGGTCGCGCTGCAGGCGGCTCACGGGCAGTTTCTGTGCCAGGAACTGCAGCAGTGCGTTGGCTACGCCGAGGTTTCCTTCCGAGTTTTCAAAGTCGATGGGGTTCACCTTGTGGGGCATTGCGCTCGAACCTACCTCTCCGGCCTTGATCTTCTGCTTGAAATAGTCCATTGATATATACATCCAGAAGTCGCGGTCGAGGTCGATGATGATGGTGTTTATGCGTCGGATGCCGTCGAAGATGGCTCCGAGATAGTCGTAGTTGCTTATCTGAGTGGTGAACTGTTCGCGCCTGAGTCCCAGCTTCTCGCTGACGAAACGGTTTCCGAACTCGCGCCAGTCGAACTCCGGGTAGGCCACGTGGTGGGCATTGAAGTTGCCTGTGGCTCCTCCGAACTTAGCCGTGAGGGGCAGCGCGCGCAGCAGTTTGAGCTGCTCTTCGAGTCGGTAGACGTAGACTGCCACTTCCTTTCCGAGTCGTGTGGGCGAAGCGGGCTGGCCGTGGGTCTTGGCAAGCATAGGCACGTCGCGCCACTCCTCGGCATAGCTCTGCAGCTGTGCTATCAGCTCTTCGGTCTGTGGCAGCACCACATCCTCGAGCGCTTCCTTCATCGAAAGGGGCACGCTGGTGTTGTTGATGTCCTGCGAGGTGAGTCCGAAGTGGATGAACTCCTTGTAGCTGTCGAGTCCGCCGATGGCATCGAACTGCTCTTTTATGAAGTATTCCACGGCTTTCACGTCGTGGTTGGTAGTGCGTTCAATCTCTTTCACCCTTGCGGCGTCGGCAGTAGAGAAGTTGCGGTAGATGTCGCGCAGCCTGTCGAAGAGGCTGTTGTCGAACTCCTTGAGTTGGGGCAGGGGCAGTTCGCAGAGCGTGATGAAATATTCTATCTCAACACGCACACGGTATCTGATAAGTGCATACTCCGAAAAATAATCTGCCAGTTTCTCTGTCTTGCTTCTGTAGCGGCCATCAATGGGCGATATTGCTGTTAAAATGTCCAGCTCCATACTAATAATACTAATGTGTTATCTTGTCTTGAATTATCTCGGTATGAGATTCTTGCTTTCTCTTCTTGGGCGCAAAAGTACAAATAATAATTGTAAGTGTAGAAAGTTTTTTTCTTAAACTTGGTTTAAAAGCAAAAAATCCTGATGCCGAAAGGCAACAGGATTGTCGCTGTGTGGGCGTTGACGGATTCGAACCGCCGACCCTCTGCTTGTAAGGCAGATGCTCTAAACCAGCTGAGCTAAACGCCCGTGCTTCCTCAAAAGCGATGCAAAGGTATGGCTTTTCGGCGATACTGCCAAATTTTTCCGCACTTTTTTTGCTTTCGCAGGCAATTATGTCGCAGTCGGAGCATGTTTGCTGTAGTTTCAAGGGATAGAATGGGGATGGGGTGGGGATTACTTTCGCATTTCAAGTAGGTCGTAATACATAAGGCGAGTGGCAAGGTTGGAGGTCTGTCCTTTCTTTCCACTTGTGTAGATGAACTCTTGTTCTTCGGAGGAAAAGAGGCAGTGAAAATCGTTCTTCTCGTAGAAGGTAATGACTTGTGGCTCGTTGACGGCATCAACTATTACAAATCGACATCCTGTCTTGTTGCTGCTTGAGAAGAACCATCCTTTGACGAATTGCAGTGCTTCGCTGCCTATGCCTTGGCCGGCATAATCGCAGCTTACGCCCAGGCGCCCAATCAGTACGCCTGGGTAGCGGCGTAAGGGCTTCTCGTGGTGCGTAAGGCTTTTCATGTAGTCTCTACGTCCCCGGGGAAGGTCGTAGATGCGGATGCTGTCATTGGATATGGTAAACGCACAGACAATCTTTGAAGGGTCGCTGTTTAGTCGAAAGCAATAGGTCTTGCCCATAAGGAAGTGTGCATAGCGTGTGGCATCATGGGCAAAGAAGTCGTCGAGGTCTTCGTTGCCGCATGAAAAGGGCTGGCAGGCAGCAAGTGTGTCGTCTGTCAGTTCTTGGAATGAGCATTTATCCGATATGAAAGCCATGTCATTTTTGATGTTAGAGCATACCGGCTTTGCTCAGTATGCCATGAGCCATCAGGCAATAAGGATGGTTGTCCCTGTTGTCTGTTCCCTTGTAGTTTTGTTCGGCTTTCTCTGCTCGGCGCAGAAAAGTGCGTGCCTCCTTGCCTTTCAGAGTAGGGATTGCCTTTATTGCTGTTGCCATAGTTGTATAACCTCCGGTTGTTTTAGTTTGTTTTTAGTCCCATATGGTACGGAGTAGCGGTACTTGTGCCAATATACCGTGGGGCTGTCACGAAGTTGTTGTGTTTACATTGCAAAGTTACAATAATTATTTCAGTTAGCGCAAATTGATCGGAAATTATGAAGAAAGAAGCAAGCTGTTATGCTGCGTCTTTTCCCAACCGCCTCCGTAAACTTTCTCCGGAAGCCTTGGAGTAACCTTACAGAGGCTCTGGAGCATTGTTACAGAGGCTCTGTAACAATGCTCCGGGGCTGCTGGAGAAAGCTTCTCAGGTGGGGGTGCGAAAACTGCGGGGTTCGCCTTGCGCGCGCGTGCATTATATATATAGGTGTCACGCTTCCCTGTGCGCGACACCCATCATGCTATTGTTCCTCCGAGGCAGCCGTTTCGTCTTTGTTCTGCTGCTTCAGCCTGGGGTATTTTATTCGTGTGTGGTATATCGACATGAGCCTTTCGATGAGCACCTGCTTTGCCTGCGAGATGTCGTAGAAGGTGATGGGGCAGTCGGTGAAGAAGCCTTCGGCGAGCTGCGAGTCGATGATGCGGTTGACGAGCTGGCTTATGCTCTCCTCGGAGTAGTCGCTGAGCGAGCGCGAGGCAGCCTCCACGGAGTCGGCCATCATCAGTATGGCCTGCTCGCGAGTCTGCGGATTGGGGCCGGGATAGCTGAAGGGAGCCGTGTCTACCTCCTCGTCGGGGTGGGCGTTCTTGTATTTTATGTAGAAGAACTTGGCCAATCCGCGTCCGTGGTGGGTGCGGATGAAGTCTGTTATCACGGCTGGCAGGTTCTTCTTTTCAGCCATCTTCAGTCCCTCGGTGACGTGGCCGACGATGATTCGGGCGCTCTCTATCTCGGTGAGCTTGCTGTGCGGGTTCATTCCAGCCTGGTTTTCGGTGAAGAAAGCCGGGTTCTCGAGCTTTCCTATGTCGTGGTAGAGCGCGCCTGTGCGCACGAGCTGTGCCTTGGCACCTATGCGGTTGGCTATCTCAGCGCCCAGATTGCCCACCATGATGCTGTGCTGGAATGTTCCGGGAGCCACCTCGCTCATGCGGCGCAGCAGCGCGTTGTTGGTGTTGGAGAGCTCGAACAGAGTCACCGTAGACACGAAGCCGAACGTCTTTTCGATGACAAGCATCATCGGGTAGGCGAAAAGCAGGAAGAAACCGTTGATTGCGAAGTGTATGTACATTGAGGCGTCGAGCTTCGACATGTCGTCGCTCTGGATGAGTTGCAGTGCCAGGTAGACCGCCATGCTGCCCAGAGTGACGAGCAGAGCGGTGAGAAATATCTGCGAACGGCGCTCAAGCTCACGCAGCGAGTAGATGGCTATCAGGCCGGCAACTATCTGCACTATTACAAACTCGTACTGGTACTTCACCGCCACGGCGCAGATGAGCACCATCGTCACGTGGGCATTGAAGGCCGTTCGCGAGTCCATGAACACTCGGATGAATATCGGCGCGATGGCAAACGGCACGAGGTAGACGCTGAACTTGTTGAACTGCATCATCAGCGACACCACCACGGGGAATATCACCAGCATGGTGAAGAGCATGGTGAGGCTTCGGGGCTTTAGGAAATATTCCTTGTGGTAGAGCGTCAGGTAGGTGGTGAAGAGCACCATGAGCACCAGCACGTAGAGGCTCTGGCCCATGATGGTCGACACTACCTCGTCTTCGGAGGCATTGCGCCGCTCTATGGCCTGCTCGAAGCTGTTGAGCACGCGGTAGGTATGCGAGTCTACGATGTCGCCCCGGTCTATGATGCGCTGCCCTTCCATCACCATTCCGCTGGCGGTAGGTATGGAGCTGAGCTGCTCGTCGAGCTCGGTCTCGGAGCGCTGGCGGTCGTAGAAGAGGTTGGGCTCTATGTAGTTGTCCAGGTTGCACTTCTGAAGCTGTTGCCTGCGGGCGGCCAGCTGCTCGTCGAGGAATATCCATTCGTATGCCGCCGTGGTTGAGAGCAGCGACCCTATGCCCACGCTGTTGGCCTGCTTGTCTATCACCAGCCTCACCATGCGGTCGCTGTCCTTGACCAGCGAGGTGTATTGCTGAGGTGCCATGATGCCCACGTTGTAGAGCTGCTCGAGCTTCTGGGCAATGACGGCGGTGAAGCTGGAGGGCAGTCCGGGCATACCGCCCTTGAAATGCTCCCTGAAGCGCTTCACCTGGCGCTCGCCCACGCTGTTGTCGATGTTGTAGTAGGGCTGGAAGTGGCGGTTTGTGGAGTCGCGCTCGGCTTTCAGGGCTTCCTCTGACTTGAAGATGGGGAAGTCGAACTTGGCTATCAGTTCGCCGTACATCCACGGACGGCCTTCGTCGTAGTGGAACATACGGCCCTCGCTGCGGGGCAGGAACCATACAATCGTGGCTACAGTGCCCAGCACAAGCATGATGCGCATGGACAGACCGAACAGGAAACGGCGGATGTTGGTGGTTTTCTTCATCGGAAAGCGGCTATTTAGAAGTCCGTAGTGCGCAACTGTTGCGCTACGGAGATAAACTATTGAACCATATAACTATTGCAAAAGTACTGAAATAAAAATAAAAACACTACCTTTGCACAAAATATTCATACCTTACTATGGCAGAAAGAAGAGTGAGAGTGCGTTTTGCCCCCAGTCCTACGGGGCCTCTGCACATCGGCGGAGTGCGCACGGCATTGTATAACTACCTCTTCGCGCGCCAGCATGGCGGCGATCTGGTGTTCCGTATAGAAGATACCGACTCCACGCGGTTCGTTCCTGGAGCCGAGGAATATATCCTTGAGTCGTTCCGCTGGTTAGGCATTGACTTCGACGAAGGTGTCAGCTTCGGGGGCGACAAGGGTCCTTACCGCCAGAGCGAACGCCGCGACATCTACAAGAAGTATGTCCGCGTGCTGCTCGACACGGGCAAGGCATACATCGCTTTCGACACTCCCGAGGAGCTCGAAGCCAAGCGCAACGAGGTGAAGAACTTCCAGTATGATGCCCGTACACGCATGGATATGCGCAACTCGCTAACCCTCGACGACCGCACCGTGCGCGACCTTATCGAGGAAGGCCACCAGTATGTGGTGCGTTTCCTCGTTGAGCCGGGACGCGAGGTGGTCATCAACGACATGATACGCGGCGAAGTGCGCGTGAAGACCGACATCCTTGACGACAAGGTGCTCTTCAAGAGCGTCGACGAACTGCCCACATATCACCTTGCCAACATCGTTGACGACCATCTGATGGAGATTTCCCACGTGATACGCGGCGAGGAATGGCTGCCCAGCGCACCGCTCCATGTGCTCTTGTATCAGGCTTTCGGATGGACCGATACCATGCCGGCATTTGCCCATCTGCCCCTGCTGCTCAAGCCCGAGGGCAAGGGCAAGCTCTCAAAGCGCGACGGTGACAGGCTCGGTTTCCCGGTGTTCCCACTGGAATGGCACGACCCGAAGACGGGCGAGGTGTCGAGCGGATACCGCGAAAGCGGATACTTCCCCGAGGCAGTGGTCAACTTCCTCGCTCTGCTGGGCTGGAACCCCGGCACAGAGCAGGAACTGTTCACCCTCGACGAGCTTGTAGATGCCTTCGACATCAACCGCTGCTCGAAAGCCGGTGCCAAGTTCGACTATCAGAAAGGCCAGTGGTTCAACCACGAATACATCCTCCGCAAGTCGCCCGAGGAAATAGCTCGCCTGTTTGCTCCCATCGTGGCAAACAACGGCGTTGAGGCCACCAGCGAGGAGGTGCTCAGCGTGGTACGGATGATGAAGGACCGCGTCAGCTTCGTAAGCGAACTGTGGCCCTTGTGCTCGTTCTTCTTCATACCGCCGGTGGACTACGACGAGAAGACTCGCAAGAAACGCTGGAAGGAATACTCAGCTCAGCAGATGTCGGAGCTGGCCGAGGTGCTCTCGGGCATCGACGATTTCTCCATCGAAGGACAGGAGCCGATTGTCATGAAGTGGGTCGAGGAGAAGCAGTACAAGCTTGGCGACGTGATGAACGCGCTGCGCCTGTGCCTCGTTGGCGAAGGCAAGGGACCCGGAATGTTCGACATTACCGCCTTCCTTGGCAAGGAAGAGACTCTCAGACGTATCAACAGAGCTGTAGGAGTGTTGGGATAAACACCTTATTTATATGTATAACGTAGCGATCTATCTATATCTGCTCGGTGTGGCCGTGTGCTCGCTGTTCAGCAAGAAGGTGCGCAAGATGTGGAAGGGAGAGCGCAGAGCCGTCAGGGAACTGCGCCAGAAGGTTGATCCCGAGGCACAATATGTGTGGTTCCATGCCGCCTCGCTGGGCGAGTTCGAGCAGGGAAGGCCCCTCATCGAGGAGCTGCGCCGCCGACATCCGCAGTACAAGATATTGCTCACGTTCTTCTCGCCGTCGGGCTACGAGGTGCGAAAGGACTATCCCGGAGCAGATATAGTGACCTATCTGCCCCTCGACACCATCGCCAATGCGCGCCGTTTCCTGCGCGCCATACGTCCTGTGATGGCGTTCTTCATAAAGTATGAGTTCTGGTATAACTACCTTCACATACTCAAGCACCGCCATGTGCCGGTCTACTCGGTATCGAGCATCTTCCGTCCAGGGCAGGTTTTCTTCCGATGGTACGGCTCAGAGTATGGTCGTGTGCTGCGTTGCTTCACCCATTTCTTTGTGCAGAACCAGGTCAGCAAGGACCTGCTGGCAAAGCTGAAGATTACCGACGTGAGCATCGTTGGCGACACCCGGTTCGACCGTGTGCTGCAAATCAAGCAGCAGGCAAAGGTGTTGCCCGTCGTCGAACAGTTCAAGTCCTCCGGCAAGGTGTTCGTTGCCGGAAGCAGCTGGCTGCCCGACGAGGAGATATTCATCCCTTATTTCTTGAAGGAAAAGCCCGACTGGAAGCTGATAATAGCGCCTCACAAGATCGATGAAGACCATCTTCAGCAGATTGAGAAGCTGCTTGAAGGCAGACGCGTGGTGCGCTACACCGAGATGATGAAGTGCCAGTCACCAGCCACCAATCCCCAATCACCCCTCACAGAACCCCCTTCCGAGGCAGACGTACTTATCATCGACTGCTTCGGTCTGCTCTCCAGCATCTACCGTTATGCCGACATTGCCTACGTGGGCGGCGGCTTCGGAGTGGGCATCCACAACCTGCCGGAGGCTGCCGTGTGGGGCGTGCCGGTCTTCTTCGGACCAAACAACCAGCGCTTTCAGGAGGCACAGGACCTCAAGGAGTGTGGTGGCGGAGTGGAGATTGCCGACTATGGCGACTTCCGCAGCAAGATGGAGGTCTTTGCTGGCGACACATCCAAGTGCGAGGAGGCTGGTAGGCGGGCGGCAAACTATATCAAGGAGAAGTCAGGAGCTACCGAGAAGGTGCTTTCGGCTTTAGGTCTGTAATCTAAAAGATGCCGTTTAAGAAAGCTTAATGATAATGAACAGATTAAGATATATATTTGTAGCTGTCGTTGCTGTAGCCCTTCTGGGTGGCATTTCCTCATGCGGCGATGACAATGCAGACCGCTTTCTCGTTGATATTGATGCTATAGAGTCGTCCTTGCCTGGCTCGTGGACAGTGACAGACATCACAACCAAGCAGGTGGAAGGCGAATATCCAGAAGTGGATTGGAGGGTCTACAACTCGCAGGTGAGCTTCGACGGCTCATCGTTCAATGTGGTTTCTCCTACCGACGGGCTTCTTTACAAGGGCACATATAACATCAGGAAGTTCTATATAGCCGTGCAGCGAGAGGGTGGAAAGAAAGACACCTTGCAGCTGAAACGCTTCGACCGCGACACCTACCGCTCGTTTGTGTGGAGCTATGAGCACAAGGGCGGCTCGACAACTGACTTTACTCTGAATAAGAAATAACAATAATCAACACAGAATAATAATGGATAACGAAGTACTGAAAGCCATCCGCGAGCGCCGTTCGATACGCCGCTTCAAACCGGAACAGATAACCGACGAGGAACTGACAGCCGTTCTCGAGGCCGGCACGTGGGCAGCCACGGGCCACGGCACCCAGGCACCGTTCATCGTTGCCGTGCAGAACCCTGCGCAACGCGACCTTCTGGCCTCGCTCAATGCCGAAATCTTCGGCATCGACAGCGATCCCTACTACGGAGCACCCACGCTGGTGCTCGTGTTTGCACCCAAAGACAATGACAACAACTACCGCGACGGTTCGCTCGTGCTGGGCAACATGATGCTTGCAGCCCACTCCATTGGGCTCGCTTCGTGCTGGATCAACCGCGTCGACCGTATGTCGGAGCGCGAGCAGTGCCAGCAGCTGATGCGCGAGTGGGGCCTTCCCGAAGGACTCATCGGTATCGGTTCGCTCGCATTGGGATATGCCTCGTCGCATCCTCGCACCGTGAAGCCGCGCAAGGACGGTTACTATCGCGTCATTAAATAGCTGCGAGAGCAAGGCAGTGAACATCAGCAACAATAGTCAATACCGCATAACAGCAATAATAAAATGGAAAAAGTAGTAAGTGGAATACGCCCCACGGGCAACCTGCACCTGGGAAATTACTTCGGTGCAGTGAAGAGTTTCGTCGAGATGCAGCACAACTACGAGTGCCTTTTCTTCATAGCCGACTGGCATTCGCTCACCACACATCCCAAGCCCGAGAACATACAGCAGAGCACCCGCACCATCATGGCCGAATATCTGGCCTGCGGACTCGATCCCGAAAAGGCTCCGATATACGTTCAGAGCGACGTTAAGGAAACGCTGGAGCTATATATGTTCCTCAACATGAACGTCTATCTGGGCGAGCTCGAGCGTGTCACGACATTCAAGGAGAAGGCTCGCAAGCAGCCCGACAACGTCAATGCAGGCTTGCTTACCTATCCTACGCTCATGGCTGCCGACATCTTGCAGCACCGTGCGGTTAAGGTTCCGGTGGGCAAAGACCAGGAACAGAACATGGAAATGGCACGTAAGTGTGCGCGAAGGTTCAACAACATCTATGGTGTCGACTTCTTTCCAGAGCCTCAGAACTTCTATTTCAATGCCACGGCACTGAAGGTTCCCGGACTCGATGGCAGCGGAAAGATGGGCAAGAGCGAAGGAAACTGCATCTATCTGCGCGACGACGACAAGACCATCACAAAGAAAGTGATGCGAGCAGTGACTGATAACGGACCGCAGCAACCCAACAGTCCGCGTCCCGAAGTTATCGAAAACCTCTTCACCTTCCTGAAGATTGCATCCTCGCAGGACACCTACGACTACTTCAACGAGAAGTGGAACGACTGCACCCTGCGCTATGGCGACATGAAGAAGCAGATTGCCAAGGACCTCTGTGCAGTGATAGCCCCGATACGTGAGCGTATAGAGGAGTACAGCAGCAACCCCGACCTGCTCGACAAGGTGGCCCGTCAGGGTGCCGAAGTGGCTCGCGCCAGTGCTGCCGCCACCCTTAGCGAGGTGCGCAAGATTATCGGCTTCAGATAAGTTGAGGCATTAAAGGGTCAAAACATTAAATAATTAAAGGATTAAAGGGCTGAGCTTTCCATGCTTTCACCCTTTAATCCTTTTATGTTTCACACTTTATCCTTCAATGTTTTCACTCTTTAATCTTTCATTTTTAACTTTTTAATTTTTCATTTTTAACTCTTTAATCTTTCATTTTTAACTTTTTAATCTTTCATTTTTAACTTTTTAATCTTTCATTTTTAACTATTGCTGTCCGCTAAAAATCAAATGAACATTAAAAATCTTCCGCAATGCCGATAAACAGGCATTGCGGATACTTTTTTCAAAAAGTAAGCCCCTC
>ONLG01000014.1 GCA_900318625.1 uncultured Prevotella sp. | reverse complement strand
AGCAGCGCAACGTGCTGCGGAGCGACTATCGCATAGTGCAGACCCCGCAGGTGTTCGCCATCGACTTGGCTAAAAAAGCTTTCCGCCAGGACTACAGCGAGAGTTTCACCGACGATGCGTCGGTCGTTGAGAGCATCGGAGCGCGTGTGGAGATGGTGGAAGGCAACCGCGAGAACATCAAGCTGACCACTCCCTTCGACCTGAAGATAGCAAATGAGCTGATAACCCACCCCCTTGCCCCCTAATAATTATCCATTATCCATTGTCAATTATCAATTAGCGAAGCGCAACAGTGTCAACCATCCTCGACCAGGACATAGCTTATCTTGCCGGAGCGGCGCAAGGAAATATTGCAGAAGGAACTCGGCATAGCCACCTTTGGCGACCTTCTGGAGTATTTCCCGTACAAGTATGTGGACCGCAGCCGTGTCTACAGGATAAGCGAGCTGTCGGCAGATATGCCCTTCGTGCAGCTGATGGGGCGCATACTGAGTTTCGAGGAGTTCAGCATGGGCGCGCGCAAGAAGCGTGTGGTGGCCCATTTCAGCGACGGCCATGGCGTGTGCGACCTCGTGTGGTTCAACGGAGCGCGCTATATCTATGACAACTATAAGGTTGGGCGCGAGTACGTAGTGTTCGGAAAGCCCGGCATCTACGGACAGCGTTTCCAGATTTCGCACCCCGACATCGACGATGCCGACAAGCTTCAGCTGAGCGAAATGGGTATGCAGCCCTACTACGTCACCACCGAGCGCATGAAGAAAGCAGGCATCACCTCGCGCCAGATGGAGCGGCTGACGAAGACCCTGCTGTCGAAAATCACCGTGCCGCTGCCCGAGACGCTGCCACCTTTCATCACCGAGAGGCTGCATCTGGTAAGCCGCGACCAGGCCATGCGCCTTGTCCACTATCCCCGCAACGCCGAACAGACACAGCAGGCACGCCTGCGGCTGAAGTTCGAGGAGCTGTTCTATGTGCAGATGAACATTCTGCGCTATGCCAGCCAGCAGCGCAAGAAGTATCGCGGATACGTGTTTCAGCGTGTGGGAGAGCTGTTCCACTGGTTCTACGACCACAACCTGCCCTTCAGCTTGACCGGCGCGCAGAAGCGCGTGATGCACGAGATACGTGCCGATATGTGCTCGGGGCGGCAGATGAACCGCCTGCTGCAGGGCGATGTGGGGTCGGGCAAGACATTGGTGGCGCTGATGTCGATGCTCATAGCCGCCGACAATGGTTTCCAGGCCTGCCTGATGGCTCCCACCGAGATACTCGCCGAGCAGCACCTTCAGACCCTGCGAGAGTTTCTCCGGGGCATGGACGTGAGTGTGGAACTGCTCACCGGCACCGTGAAAGGACGTCGGCGGCAGCAGGTTCTCGACGGTCTGGTGAGGGGAGAGGTGCACATCCTCGTCGGCACCCACGCCATAATAGAAGACGGAGTGCAGTTTCAGCGGCTCGGTCTGGCTGTAATCGACGAGCAGCACCGCTTCGGTGTGGCGCAGCGGGCTAAGCTTTGGGGCAAGAGCGACTATCCTCCCCATGTGCTGGTAATGACTGCCACGCCTATACCGCGCACCTTGGCAATGACCCTCTACGGCGATCTCGACGTGAGCGTTATCGACGAACTGCCGCCGGGACGAAAGCCAATAGCCACCATACACAAGTTTGACAACCAGACAACGAGCCTCTATCAGGGCATACGACAGCAGATAGGGCAGGGGCGGCAGGTGTATGTGGTGTTCCCGTTGATAAAGGAAAGCGAGCGCACAGACCTGAAAAACCTCGAAGAAGGCTTTGAAACACTGTGCCAGGTGTTCCCCGAATATCGCCTGAGCAAGGTGCATGGGCGCATGAAAGCCAAGGAAAAGGAGGAGGAGATGCAGAAGTTTGTGTCGGGCGAAACACAGATACTTGTTTCCACAACGGTGATTGAGGTGGGCGTGAACGTGCCCAATGCTTCGGTGATGGTTATCCTCGACGCACAGCGTTTCGGCCTCTCGCAGTTGCATCAGCTGCGCGGCAGGGTGGGGCGCGGTGCCGAACAGTCGTATTGCATACTCGTCACAAACCACAAGCTGAGCCGCGAAACGGCTAAGCGCATCGACATAATGTGCGACACCAACGACGGTTTCCGCATAGCCGAAGCCGACCTCAAGCTGCGCGGACCGGGCGATCTGGAAGGTACTCAGCAAAGTGGCATGGCCTTCGACCTTAAGATTGCCGACCTTGCCCACGACGGACAGCTGCTCCAGATGGCTCGCGACGAGGCACAGGCCATAGTGGACAACGATCCGCTATGCAGCAAGGCAGAATACCAGATGGTGTGGAACAGGCTGAAGGCGCTCCGAAAGAGCAATGTCAACTGGGCCGCAATAAGCTGAGAGTTTTAACACTTTACCGTTTGCGCAATTCGTTGCACAGGGCTGAAACCAGCGTGCAGACGGCTGTTTCAGGCATTTTCCGAGGAGCGTTTCAGACCTTCGCAGATTGTTAAAAACGAACTAAAAACTGTTAAAGGCATACTCTTTTTATGCGAAAACCGTTACTTTTGCAGCGTGATTTGTCGAAAGACGATGGTTTCTTGTATTAGTCAACGGCTCTGGCAAACCACGATTCTTTGATAAAAGGGCTAAACACAATTGCTGTTTAAACGCCCGATTTAATGTGAAATCTATAACCTGTTTAATCAGAAATTATGATTATTGAGAAGTTTATTAGGAAAATTGCGTTAACATCAGTGGTAGCTCTCGCTGCCGTACCTGCCTTAGGCCAGGACCTCATGGCCCGTCAGGCACCAGTAGACCAGCGCTCAAAGGCCGTAGACCCAGTGGCACTGCAGAGCGTAATCAACCGTGAAAACTCAGAAAATCCCTCTTCCGACCTTTACGAAGAGTGGGAAAACCACCGCACTCATGCGGTTTATGAACTCCCCGATGTATATAAAATCAACCTCCAAGGCTTCCATATGCCTACCACCAGCCGCACCGTGACAAGCGGATTTGGCCGTCGCTGGGGTCGTATGCACAAGGGATTGGACATTAAGGTGTATATTGGCGACACCATCCGAGCAGCGTTCTCGGGCAAGGTTCGCATCGTTCGCTACGAAGCTCGCGGCTATGGCAACTACGTGGTGATACGTCACAACAACGGACTTGAGACCGTTTACGGTCATATGTCGAAGCAACTCGTAAGGGAAAACCAGATGGTTCGTGCCGGACAGCCTATCGGACTGGGTGGCAACACGGGCCGAAGCACTGGCTCGCACCTGCATTTCGAGACCCGTCTTTGCGGCGTGGCACTCAACCCGGCGCTCATGTTCGACTTCCCGAACCAGGATGTAACCTGCGATGTTTACACCTTCCGCAAGAATGGCAACGGCTCAGCCTATTCGGCTCCCCGCCGCCATCAGGCTCAGAAAGCAGCTCCGGCGCAGCACCAGAACGACGCTCAGGGTGCACAGTCTGCAAGGCAGAACGAGCCCGTCGCAGCCCGTCAGGGCGACTACCACTGGCATACCGTGGCAGCAGGAGAGTCGCTCGAGAGCATCGCACAGGCTCACGGAATAAGCGTAGAGGAGCTTTGCCGTCAGAACGAGATTGGCCGCTACACCCCGATACGCAAGGGACAGCACCTAAGATACAAGAACTGATTGCTCAGGGAAACAGCAATAACCTCACCCCATACAACCTCGAGGAACACGAGAAAAGCTAAAAGGCTTCCTGAAAGCTCCGCACTGCGGGCTGACGGAAGCCTTCTTTGTTTGTCTAAAGATACGTTAAAAGCTGTTGTTCGCGCACACAACCGTTTGATTTACGTCAATAAAGCAGCCATTTTCTGAAAAAACGCATTTCAGAATTTGCCCCGCAGCCCGAAGCAAGCTACCTTTGCATCGTCAAAAGGTTAATAGATTGTTTAGGTTAGTAATAATAGATTTAGGTTTTTAGTTATTTTTTTAAAGGTAGAAGTTTAACGATTGTTCATGGATTACAAAGGTGGATCGTGAGATTCCCTTTCGTTTTGAAAAGAATTTATTTGTTAAACATACACAGAACGCCGGTGCTCGTGGTGAGTATCGGCGTTCTTCTTTTAGTTGCTGTTGTCTTATGATTGTGTTTTCGGGCTTTGTCAGCCCAGCGGCAGCTCAATCCTGAACGTCGTGCCGCGGCCCGGTTCGGAGCTTTTCACGAAGATATGGCCTTTGTGATACTCCTCTACGATGCGCTTGGCGAGCGACAGTCCCAGTCCCCAGCCGCGCTTCTTGGTGGTGAAACCGGGGCGGAAAACGTTTGAAATGTCCTTCTTGCGTATGCCTTTGCCCGTGTCGCTCACCTCGATAATGGCCTTTGTGGCGGTTCGTTCCATGCTGAGCGTGATTGTTCCCGGCTCTCCCGACATGGCATCCACGGCGTTTTTGCATAGATTTTCGATTACCCACTCAAACAGCGAGGCGTTCATCGAGACGATAATGTCGTCTTCGGTGAAGTTCTTTACAATATTAACCTTCTTCGATGTGCGCCTGTCCATATAGTCGATGACGTGGTTCATCACATCGTTGAGGCTCGCCGGAACCGGCTCTGGCAGCGATCCAATCTTTGAGAAGCGGTCGGCTATGAGCTGAAGTCGCTTCACATCCTTGTCCATTTCGGGTATCAGGTCGTCGTCGGGATAGCTTTCCTTGAGTATCTCCGTCCACGCCATGAGGCTCGAAATGGGCGTTCCGAGCTGATGGGCAGTCTCCTTCGACAGTCCCACCCACACCTTGTTCTGCTCTGCCCGCTTCGAGGTGAGCAGCGCAAAGATGGCCACCACGACGAAGATCATCACCACTCCGAGCTGCACGAAGGGGTAGGTCTGCAGCCGTCGGAGCATCACCGAGTCGTCGTAGCACACGTCTATGTAGTCGCCGGCAGTGCTGTCGCTGAGCTGTATGCGTATGTGCTGCTTGTTGTTGAGCCATTGCTGTCCGAGCTGTTGGGCGTTGCGCAGGCTGTCTTCATAGTTGTCGCCGTCGACATTGACGTTGCGGAAGAACTGCGCCTGCCCGTCGGCCCCCATCACCACCACCGGAATGGTGTGGTTCTGGTCGATAACCTTCAGCACCAGGGCCAGGTCGGTGTTCTCGTCGGCCTGGTTCAGTGCGCGCATGGCCTCCGACCACACCTCCATCTTGCTGCGTTCCTCGTCTGAAAGGTCGCGCGTGAGAAGGTGTGACACCACAAGTGACAGCACTGCAATGACCACAGCTGCCACCACGAGCAATATCTTAACCTGACGGATGCGGTCGGTCCACTGCATAACATTATGATAACGTTTCAAAGCAATAGTTATTGTTGGTTGAGAAAAGTTTCCTCACAACCCGTCACGGCTCTCCTTGCAGTCGGCAGTCTACCGCAAACCGGCGAAGAACTGCTTCATCAGCTGGCTACATTCCGGCTCGAGCACACCGGCCACAACGGTGGCCTTGGGGTGCATGGCGCGCGGTGCGAGCAGGCGGAAGCCACGCTTCGGGTCGTCGGCACCATAGACTATGCGGCGCAGCTGCGACCATCCTATAGCCCCGGCACACATCGCGCAGGGCTCAACGGTGACGTAGAGCGTACACTCCGACAGGTATTTGCCGCCGAGAAGGTTGGCTGCCGAGGTGATGGCTTGCATCTCGGCATGAGCCGTTACGTCGTGTAGGGTCTCGGTGAGGTTGTGTGCCCGGGCTATGATACGGTCGCCGCACACCACCACCGCACCGATAGGCACCTCGCCCTGCTCGTAAGCAGCCTGGGCTTCGACCAGTGCCTTGCGCATGAAAAACTCGTCGCGCTGTTGCTGTCGCTCTGTTGCTGTCATAGTGCGAAGTTACGATTAAACCGTCGTACAGGCAAATTAAGCTGCCCTAAATTTCCCTATCTTGTGGAAAATGGCTACATTTGCTCAATCATAACCCACACAGACAGCCTGCAAATGCTTGTTCCTGAGTATATACACCTTGACCAAACGGCTTCAACCAACACGTGGCTGAAGAGCTACGAGCCGTCTGATGATGGCAAGCTTACCGTCGTAAGCACTGACTATCAGACTGCCGGACGCGGCCAAGGCACCAACAGCTGGGAGAGCGAAGCAGGCCGCAACCTCCTTTTCTCGGTGCTTTTCCATCCGCAGCAGCTGCCCGCACGCGAGCAGTTCATCCTCTCTATGGCCAACGCTCTGGCTATTAAGGCGGCGCTCGACGAGCTCACCGACGACATCAGCATAAAGTGGCCGAACGACATCTACTGGCGCGACAGCAAGCTCTGCGGCACTCTTATCGAGGCCACACTGCGCCACGGACTGGTTGACCGCTGCATCGTGGGCACGGGCATAAACGTAAACCAGCGGCTCTTCACGAGCGATGCGCCCAATCCGGTGTCGCTGTGGCAGATTCTCGGACACGAAGCAGACCGCAAGGAGCTGCTTGAGCGAGTGGTGGCACACCTTATTATATATATAGACATGGCCGAGCAGGGGCAGTGGCAGCTTATCCGCACGCGCTACCACGAGGCTCTCTACCTGCTGGGCAAGCCCCACCGCTACCGCCTGCCCGACGGAACGGAACACATATACAGGCTCGAGGGTGTGGCTCCCGACGGTCACGTGCAGCTCTCCGAAGCCCTTGCCGACGGCAGCCGACAGGTGCGCAGCTTTGCGTTCAAGGAGGTGGCACTATGCACAGACAGCACAATCAATAACACTTAAAACACATACAACACAATGGCAAGATTTAAAAGAATACTTCTCAAGCTCAGCGGCGAGAGTCTGATGGGCAAGCAAGGCTTCGGCATAGACCCCGAGCGGTTGAGCGACTACGCACGCCAGATAGCCGAGGTACACGACATGGGGGTGCAGATAGGCATCGTTATCGGTGGCGGAAACATCTTCCGCGGACTCAGCGGTTCGCAGAAAGGCTTCGACCGAGTAAAGGGCGACCAGATGGGAATGTGCGCCACGGTAATCAATTCGCTCGCACTGAGCAGCGCGCTGGGCGCTATCGGTGTGAAGAACAAGGTGCTCACAGCCATCCGCATGGAGCCTATCGGCGAGTTCTACACCAAGTGGAAGGCCATCGAAGCTATGGAAGCAGGCTACGTCTGCATATTCTCAGCCGGTACGGGAAGCCCATACTTCACCACCGACACAGGCTCTTCGCTGCGCGGAATAGAGATTGAGGCCGACGTGATGCTCAAGGGAACGCGCGTCGACGGCATCTATACCGCCGACCCGGAGAAGGATCCTACGGCCACTAAGTTTGCCGAGATAACCTACGACGAGATATATACGCGCGGCCTGAAGGTGATGGACCTCACCGCTACCACCATGTGCAAGGAGAACAACCTGCCCATCTATGTGTTCAACATGGACGTTGTGGGCAACCTCAAGCGCGTGATGGATGGCGAGGAGATAGGCACGCTCGTGCATAACTGAGGCATTAGCCCCCCCCTCAATCTCCCCAATGGGGGGAAGAATGGCTTATAGGGCTTATAAGTCTTATAGGACTTATAGGCCTTATAAGCCTTTCGGGAGAGCCTTTCGGCTCCCCTCCCTTGGGGAGGGGCAGGGGGTGGGTGAGTAATATGGCCCATATTGGTTGGTAATATGGCCCATATTGGTCAGTAATATGGCCCATATTACTTTTTGTTTTCTACTCGTAGTCCACGTATTCACCCTCGTCGTCGGGGATGATTTTCTTGTTTCGGGCTTCTGCGGTGCGCTTGTCGATTACCACGTTTCCACCCACCTTGGTGCGGTTCTCGGAGTCTTTGGGGCGGAAACGGCGCGCGGCATTGCGCAGCTGGCGGTAGAAGCTCAGCGCGGCCACTGCTATCACGATGATGATAGCAAGGAATATGCAAATAATGAAAGTCAGTAGAGCCGACATTGGGTTATCCTTTCATGTTAGTGTAGAGCGAAAGCACCACGTACCAGAGTATCACTATGGCGATGCCGGTTATGCCGAAGATGGCTATCAGCAGTGCGCTCGTTGCGATAAAGATGTATCTTGTCTGGTTGCCGGCCCATCCCCAGTGCTTGAATTTCAGTGCAAACATCGGCACTTCGCTCACCAGCAGCCAGCAGCTCACGGCCAGAAGCATCAGCAGAGCAAACACCATGTAGGGGCTTCCCTCGATAAGTTCGCGGCTGCCGACAATCAGCGAAGCCCAGAACAGAGCGTTGGCAGGCGTTGGCAGTCCGATGAAGGAAGTTGTCTGGCGCTCGTCGAGGTTGAACTTTGCCAGCCTGAGTGCCGAGAAAGCCGCCATGATGAAGGCTGCAAACGGCAGCCACGGGCGCAGGGGCTCAAGAAAAGCGGGATAGTCGATTACCGACAGTTCGGCAAAGACTATCGTTGACGGAGCCAATCCGAAGGTGATGACATCGGCAAGCGAGTCGAGTTCCTTGCCGATAGGCGAGCTTACGCCCAGCAGACGAGCCGTCATGCCGTCGAAGAAATCGAACACTGCGCCCACTACAATCCATATAAGAGCCATCTCTGCGTTGCCTGCAAAAGCATAGAACGTGGCTATGCTGCCCGAGACAAGGTTGCAGCAGGTTATGCTGTTGGGAATATGTTTCTTCATTTTGGGGGAAGGTTTATTTCAGTTTGGCTATCACCGTCTGGTCGCCGGTGGTGGCCTGACCCATCTTCACGCATATTTCGGTACCCACGGGCAGGTAGATGTCCACGCGCGAACCGAGCTTAATGAATCCCAGATGCTCGTCGATGTAGCAGTCTTCGCCCTTTTTGGCGTATGTGACGATGCGTCGAGCCACTGCTCCGGCAATCTGCCGACACAGTATGTCGACCCCGTCGGGAGTGGTAATCATCACGTCTGCGTGCTCGTTTTCTTCGCTTGCCTTGGGCAGCCAGGCCTTGTGGAAGTTGCCGTTAAAGTGCTTGACGAACTTCACGCGGCCATCAACGGGGAACCAGTTGGCGTGTACGTTCCACAGACTCATAAAGATGCTCACCATGATACGGCGGTCGTGGAAGTACCGGTTCTCGTCGACCTCCTCGACAACGACAATCTTTCCGTCGGCAGGAGCAACCACAATGCGCTCCGTATCGTCGGTTCCGAAGTAGCGTATCGGACATCTGTAGAAGTTGGTTACTATGGCATAGACGGTTCCGAAGATAGCAATGAAAATGGCAAATGGTATCTTCGAGTCGAACGAATACCAGAAAATGAGTGCCAGAGCCACAAGCAGTATGCCTCCGTAGAGAAGCGTGTTTGTGCCCTCGCGGTGTATGCGGATTTTCTTTAGTTTCTTTATTCTCTTGCCCATGATGGTTTAGGTTCATGCCCGTAGGGTGTTGCAAAGGTATGAAATTTAAGTGAGATGGAGTAATTTGTTAATCTATTTTTTCCTTTTTGCAGCGATTTAGCATTTTTATTACCTGCGAACAGAAATAAAATACTAACTTTGTTGACTGTTAAACTCTATATCCCAAGTACACAGAACCATAGATAATGGAAGATTTCATCCACCTCCACGTTCACACATATTACTCCATTCTCGACGGACAGTCGCCCGTGAAGCGGCTCGTAGACAAGGCTGTGGCCGACGGTATGCGCGGCATGGCCATCACCGACCACGGCAATATGTTCGGCATCAAGGAGTTCTTCGACTACTGCAAGACCGTCAACGGCAAGCTCAAGGACGAGGGCAAGCCCCCGTTCAAGCCCATCTTCGGCTGTGAGATGTATGTGGCGCGCAACGGTCAGAAGACTCTCAAGCGCGACAAGAGCGACATGAGCGGCTACCATCTCATAGTGCTTGCAAAGAACTATCAGGGCTACAAGAACCTGGTGAAGCTGGTGAGCAATGCCTGGGTCGACGGTTTCTATATGCGTCCGCGTACCGACCGCGAAGACCTGGAGCGCTACCGCGAGGGACTGATAGTGTGTTCGGCCTGCATTGCGGGCGAGGTGCCAAAGAAGATACTCGACGGCGACATTGCCGGAGCGCGCGAAGCGATAGAGTGGTACCACCGTGTGTTCGGCCAGGACTACTATCTCGAGCTGCAACGCCACGAGGTTACAGACCCCACTATACGCGCCAACCGCGAGACATTCCCCCTTCAGCAGAAGGCCAACAAGGTGCTCATAGAGCTTGCCCGGGAGTATGGCATCAAGCTCGTGTGCAGCAACGACTGCCACTTTGTGGACAAGGAGAACGCCGAAGCCCACGACCACCTGCTCTGTCTGTCAACGGCAAAGGACCTCGACGACCCTACGCGTATGCTCTACAGCAAGCAGGAGTGGTTCAAGACACGCCAGGAGATGAACGACATCTTCGGCGACATACCCGAAGCACTGGCCAACACGCTCGAGGTTCTGGACAAAGTGGAGACCTACAACATCAACCACGACCCCATAATGCCCTTCTTTCCCATACCTGCCGAGTTCGGAACGGAGGACGACATACGCCGCCGCTACACCGACGAAGACCTGTTTCGCGAGTTCACTTCCGACGAAAACGGTCAGAATCCGCTGCCGCGCGAGGAGGGCGAGAAGAAGATCGAGCACCTCGGAGGCATCGAAAAGCTCTACCGAATAAAGTTCGAGGCCGACTACTTGGCTAAGCTTGCCTACGACGGAGCGCGCCGGCTGTATGGCGATCCGCTCTCGGAAGAGGTGCGCGAGCGCATCAACTTCGAGCTTCACATTATGAAGACGATGGGCTTCCCGGGCTACTTCCTCATCGTGCAGGACTTTATCAACTCGGCCCGCAACGAGCTTGGGGTGATGGTTGGCCCCGGTCGAGGCTCCGCTGCCGGCTCGGTAGTGGCCTATTGCCTGGGTATCACCAAGATAGACCCTATCAAGTATGACCTCCTTTTCGAGCGTTTCCTGAACCCGGACCGCATCTCGCTGCCAGATATTGATACCGACTTCGACGACGACGGGCGCGGGCGCGTGCTGCAATGGGTAGAGGAGAAGTACGGCTACGAGAACTGCGCGCACATCATTACCTATGCTACGATGGCCACGAAGAACTCCATCAAGGATGTGGCGCGCGTGGAGAAGGTACCCCCCGACATGGCCAATGCCTTGTGCAAAGCCATCCCCGACCGCCTGCCCGACGGCATGAAGATGAACCTCACGAACGCCATCAAGTGTACGCCGATGCTTCAGGATGCCGAGGTGAGCGACGACACGCGCCTGCGCAACACCATCAAGTATGCCAAGATGCTCGAGGGCACCATCCGCGGAACGGGTATCCATGCCTGCGGATTTATCATCTGCCGCGACCCTATCAGCCAGTGGGTGCCCGTTTCGACAGCCGACGACCCCGACTTCAAGGGTCGCAAGGTCAACTGCACGCAGTACGACGGCCACGTAATCGAAGAAACGGGACTCATCAAGATGGACTTCCTCGGCCTGAAGACCCTTTCCGAGCTTAAGGAAGCCGTGGAGAACATACGTCTGCGCACGGGAAAGGTGATTGATTTGGACACTATCCCCATCGACGACCCCAAAACCTACGAGCTGTATCAGAAGGGACAGACCATCGGAACGTTCCAGTTTGAGTCCTCGGGTATGCAGAACTACCTGCGTCAGCTCCATCCTACGGTGTTTGAAGACCTCATAGCGATGAACGCTCTCTACCGTCCGGGCCCTATGGACTACATTCCCGACTTCATCAAGCGCAAGAACGACCCCTCTCTGGTGAAGTACGACATTCCCTGCATGGAGAAATATCTGAAAGATACCTACGGCATCACGGTCTATCAGGAGCAGGTGATGCTTCTCTCTCGCCAGCTGGCAGGCTTTACCCGAGGCCAGAGCGATGCGCTGCGAAAGGCTATGGGTAAGAAGAAGAAAGCCATAGTAGACAAGATGAGGCCCATGTTCATCGAGGGAGGCAAGAAAAACGGACACGATCCGCAGAAGCTCGAGAAGATATGGAGCGACTGGGAGAAGTTTGCTTCCTATGCTTTCAACAAGAGTCATGCCACCTGCTATTCATGGGTAGCTTACCAGACGGCTTACCTCAAGGCCAACTATCCGGCTGACTTCATGGCTGCCATCATGAGCCGGCGCAAGGACCAGATAACTGAAATCACCAAACTGATGGACGAATGTCGCGCTCTGGGCATCATGACGCTGGGTCCCGACGTCAACGAAAGCCGCATGAAGTTCACCGTCAATGCCCATGGCGAGATACGCTTCGGCCTTGCCGGAGTGAAGGGTATGGGCGAGGCACCTGCCAACAGCATCATCGAGGAGAGGGAGAAGAACGGCTTGTACCGCGACATTTACGACTTTGTGGAGCGTGTCAACCTGCGCAATGTCAACCGGCGCGTGATGGAAAGCCTTGCCTACAGCGGCGGCTTCGACAGCTTCGGCTACCAGCGCGAGCAGTATTTTGCCGTCAACTCCAAGGGTGAAGTGTTCCTCGACACGCTTCTCCGCTACGGCGCACTCTATCAGCAGGAGCAGGCGCAGGCCATGAACTCGCTCTTCGGCGGTGCCAACGAGGTGGAGATAGCCCATCCGCCGGTGCCCAAGGCCGAACGCTGGCCGGCTATCGAGAAGCTCAACAGGGAGCGCGACCTCGTAGGTATATATCTTTCGGCACATCCGTTGGACGAGTACGACGTGGTGCTCAACAACCTTTGCAACACCCGTTGCTCCGAGATTGGGCGCGATGCCGACAAGACCGTGCTCGAGAAACGCGAGGAGATAACCTTCGGCGGGATAGTTACCAAGGTGGTGGAACGCTTCTCGCAGAAGAGCGGAAAGCCCTTCGGGTTTGTCACTATCGAAGATTTCGAGTCCTCGGGAGAGCTTGCTCTCTTCGGCGACGACTGGTTGCGGTGGAACAATATGCTCAAAGAGAACTACACCGTATATGTTACTGCCAAGATGACAGAGCGCTTCCGAAACTCTGGAATGAAGGAGTTGAAGGTGCAGAACGTGGAGCAGCTCTACGATGTCAAGGCCAAACGCATCGAGCGTCTCACGCTGACGATGAACGCATACGACATTACCGACGAGACAGTGGCCAACCTTACATCAATGATTCATGCCAATACGGGCGACACACCGCTGTTTGTTCAGATCAACACAGGCGGTCCGGAAGACAACATTCTGCTCGGAAGCAAGGCATATAAGGTGAATGTTGACCGCAAGTTCCTGCAGTCGCTGGCTGCCAATAAGAGCATACGCTACCGCATCAACTGAGTCGCGACACTCGCAAATGCCAATTAGTCAGACCGTAAAGTGGCACGCTGTTTGCCCTGTAATTATCATAACGTGAGAGCGTAACAGAATATTTACTTAACAACAAACACTTATAAAGATTATGGAAGTAGCAATAACAAGCGAGAATTTCGAGAGTTTGAAGAATGGCAACCTGCCTTTGGTGGTTGACCTGTGGGCTCCCTGGTGTGGTCCTTGCCGCATGGTAGGACCTGTAATCTCTGAGTTGGCTTCGCAATACGACGGCAAGGTCGTCATTGGCAAGTGCAACGTAGACGACGAAGAGGACATTGCAGCTGAGCTGGGAGTGCGCAGCATCCCGACGATACTGTTCTACAAGAACGGTGAAGTGGTTGACAAGTTCGTAGGCGCAGCCCCGAAAGCCGTGCTCGAAGAGAAGATAAAGGCTCTGCTCTAACAGGCAGGCGATATGCTGAACGAAAGCCGTCACATTGAGTTGTGGCGGCTTTTGTTGTTTCAGAAGTTCACTTTTCTGCTGTCGTCGGGCAGCTGCTCTATCCGCACGCGCACCGTATCTTCGGGCAGAAGCTGCTCTATCAGCTCGGGCCACTCTATGAAGCACAGTGCTCCACTGTAGAAATACTCCTCGTATCCCATGTCGTAGACCTCCTCCAAACGCTTTATCCTGTAGAAGTCGAAGTGGTAGACAGACTGCGTCGGGACAGCTGGCTGGTGATTGGAGAGCGATGACGGTGCCTTGGGAGTTATTTCGTACTCGTTCACAATGGCGAAAGTGGGCGACGTAATCACGTCTTCCACTCCCAGCTCTGTGCAGATGGCCTTGATGAAGGTTGTCTTGCCTGCTCCCATCTTGCCGTAGAAGGCGAAGATGCGGCGCTCGCCGATGTTCGAGATGAATGTCCTGGCAGCATCGGCAAGCTGTTCGGTCGATTTTATTTCTATTTCCATGTCTTGGGTTCTTTGTCGTTTCGTGGTGTGTCACCGCTTTCTCGGCGACAGCGTTATCAGCGGAATGAGCATCTCTTCCATAGAGATGCCACCGTGCTGGAAGGTGTCTTTATAGTAGGAAACGTAGTAGTTGTAGTTGTTTGGGTATGCGAAGAAGCTCTCGCCGGTGGCAAAGACGTAGCTCGTCGACAGGTTGGGCTGAGGCAGCTGGGCCTTGGCAGGCTCCTTGATGGTGAACACCTCGCGGTCGTTATAGCTCAGGTTCTTGCCCAGTTTGTAGCGAAGGTTGGTGTTGGTGTTCCTGTCTCCGATGATGCGCACGGGCTTGGTGGCGCGTATCGAGCCGTGGTCGGTGGTCACGACGACCTTGTAGTCCGACTGTGCGAGGTATCTGAACAGGTCGGTGAGCACCGAATGGCGGAACCAGCTGAGCGTTATGCTGCGGTAAGCGCTCTCGTTGCTTGCCAGCTCGCGCACCATCTTCATCTCCGTTCGGGCGTGGGAGAGCATATCGATGAAGTTTATCACGAGCACGTTGAGGTCGTTCTGCTGCAGGTTGGGCAGCTGTTGCATGAACTTGTCGGCATCGGCAGACGTGTTCACCTTGTGGTACGAGAAGCGGTCGTGGCGGCGGAAGCGCTCTATCTGTGTGCTTATCAGCGGTGCTTCGTTGAGGTTCTTGCCTTCTTCCTCGTCCTCGTCGACCCACAGTTCGGGGAACATACGCGCTATCTGCTGCGGCATGAGGCCGCTGAAGATGGCATTGCGCGCATACTGGGTGGCTGTGGGCAGTATGCTCATGTAGAGTTGTTCGTCTATCGAGAACATTTCGCCTATCTCGCTTGCCAGCAGCCGCCACTGGTCGAAGCGGAAATTGTCGATTACTATGAGGAAAACCTTGTTGCCCTGGTCTATCAGCGGGAACACGTTTCGCTTGAAGATGTCGGGCGACATCAGCGGTCGCTCGGTGCCAGCGGCCTGCTGGCGCGGCGACACCCAGTCCAGATAGTTGCGCTTTATGAACTTTGCGAAGCCGTTGTTGGCCTCTTCCTTCTGCATGGCAAGCATCTCGGTCATGTTGCTGTCGGTGCTGCTCAGCTCCAGTTCCCAGCGCACCAGCCGGCGGTAAACGTCGGTCCAGTCGTCAAACGAGCGGCAGTTCTGTATCTGCATCGATATGTCCATGAAGTTCTGCTGGTAGTTTGTCTGCATCACTTCGGTGACGATGGCCTTCTGGTGGACATTCTTCTTTATCGTCAGGAGTATCTGGTTGGGGTTGACGGGCTTGATGAGGTAGTCGGCTATCTTTGCTCCGATGGCCTGATCCATGATGTTTTCCTCCTCGCTCTTCGTCACCATGACCACGGGCGTGGCCGGCTGGATGTCCTTTATCTGCTGAAGGGTCTCCAGACCGCTCAGTCCCGGCATCTGCTCGTCGAGCAGTATGAGGTCGAAAGTGTGCTCGGCACACTGCTCTATGGCATCGCTGCCGTTGCTCACGGTGCTCACATCGTAGCCTTTCTTTTGCAGGAAGATGATGTGGGAGTGCAACAACTCTATCTCGTCGTCGACCCAAAGTAGTGTTCCGTTGCTCATAGTAGTTCTTTAACTGTTTAATGTTTTAACCATTTGCCCGTTGTGCGATTGTCAGAAGCCCTCAAGCTCGTAGTATTCGTCCTCGATGTTTATGTCGATGGGCTGCTTGTTGTTTGGCTGCTGGGGCGCGGCAGGCTGGTTTCCGAAGTCGTCGAAGTATATGCCGGTGTCTTCGATGTCGTTCTGCTGTGCCGGCTGTTCGGTCTGCTTGGGCTCTTCTGCAGGCTTGGTGGCAGGTTTCTCTGCCGCCTTCGGCTGCTCGGGAGCGGTGTTGGCCTTCGGCTGCTGGGTTGGCTGCGGCTCCTCAGCCACTGTTATGGTCTGTTGCTCGGTGGTCTGCGGTGCTTCCACAACGGTCGTGGCATCCGACTGGTCTATTGTTATGGTCTGTTCTTCGATGGTTGGGGCGGCAGGCTGCACGGGTGCTGGCTGCGGCTCTTCGATGGTTATGCCGCTGTCGTCGGTAGCCGGGGCCTGTGGCTCGGTGGTCTGAGGCTCCTGCGGCACGGCAATCTCCTGACTGGGCTGCTGCGTCTGTGGCGCGGCAGGCTCCTCGCCCACGTTGATGTATTCGTTGGTGGGCACCTGATTGTTGCCCGTCGGCTCCTCTTCCACGCTGAAGCTGTTGTCCTGCTGCTCGCTCTCGATGTCGGCCTTGGTGGGTGCTTTGCTCTCAATCTCCTCCTGAAGGTCGCGTTCGCGCGGCGAAGTAACCTCCTCCGGCTCGGTCAGCAGGTAGCGCGTGTTCACCTTCAGCGGTGCGAAGTGCTTGGCATAGAAGGCATCGTAGTCCTTCTGCGAGAGCGCAGTGCCGATGAGTTCCAGGTTCTTCTGGCTGATGATGGTTCCGCGGAGGTGTCCCAGTAGCTGCATAATGGGCTTCTGGGCATAGAGGTCGCGGGCATACTGCCACGTCTCGTCGAAGCTGTTGAAGCCGCTGACGAGCATCTGGTGAGGCCCTCCGAGGTCGCTTATCTCGAGGTTGAAGTTGCGCACAAGGTAGTTTGTGAAGTTGAAGCGGGCCATCTCGAAGAGCAGTTTGTTCTCGTTGATGGAGTCTGGATGGTATGCGAGAGTGAACACGAAGCTGCCTTCGCGCTCGGCAGTGAACGCCGCCTTCTTTATCGCATCGCTGTCGTTGAGCACCTCGGAGCGACGGTTCCACACACCCTCCATGTCGAACCTGCCGCCGTGGAGCCGCCTTCCGGCCTTCACGCCGTTGATTATCATGCCTGCCAGTTCGCTGATGCGGCCCTTGGGATACTTCTCTACTACCTGCTGCATATCGGCCATGCAGCCGTCGGCATTGCCGCTGTTGAGCTTGGCCATGCCTCCGATGAAGAGGAACTTGTCGCGGTTGGCACCCAGCGGGAAGCGTTCTTCAGACATTCGGCTGCCGCGTTCCACCTCGCTGTAGCGCCCGGCGCGGAACGCTTCGTAGGTGGCAGTGTAGAGCGAGTCCTCTATGTGTTCGCCAAACTTGGAGTTCTCGATGAAGTACGGGTCGCTGAGCAGAGCCGTCCACTTGCTGTCGGGGTGGGCAGACTTCAGCTTCTGCAGGTAGCTTTCGGCCTCGCCGGGTCGGTTCATGCGCTGATAGAGCAGGTAGAGGTGGTACAGCACCTCGTCCATCTGCTCGTATGAAGGATACTGGTTGGCCACTCGCGTGAGGTGTTTCTCGCTCAGAGGCAGGTTGTCGAGGCGGTCCTTGAATATCACTCCGGCCTTGTCGAGGCTCACCATGATAATCTTGTTGCTTGCTTCCACCTGTTCGGGCGTGAAAGGTATCTGCTTGAGATAGTATTCGCGGCGGTGCGGATCGTTCTGCGCGCTGTCTGCGCGCTGCTCGAGCGAGTCTTGCAGTGCCTCGGCAGCGGCTATGGAGTCGCGCTGCGCATCGGTCAGCTCGTCGTCCGACGGCATATCGCCCATCGAGCTGACCACCGTCTTGTTGTTGCGTTGCCAGTCGTCGGCGTTCTCGCGCTTGCCCCACAGACGCTGGAAGGCATCCTTTCCCTGGGTGACTGCCACGGGATTGTAGAAGTACCACAGTCCCGTCTGTCCGCCCAGGGTCATGTCGGGCATGGTGTTCTGCGCCGGAGTGTTGGCTGTCTCGCTGCCTCCGCCGTCGGCCAGCTTGCTTGCAGCCTCGGCTTCCTGCTGCTTGCGTCGCTCCTCGCGCTCTTTCTTCTTCAGCTCCTCTATCACGCGGTCGATGGCAGCGTTGCGCTCGCTCTCGGGCATTAGCGCCAGCGCCTGCAGCGAGTCCTGAAGGTGGATGGCATCGGTATGCGGCACCAGCTCGTCGAGCACCTTGGAGCGTTCGGAGAGCTGCTCATAGTCGTCGCGGTCCTTGTCGAGCATACCTATGGCAGAGCCGTAGCAGCGGCGTGCGTCGCTGAACTTCTCCATCGTCCAGTACAGGTCGCCGAGCTTTAGCAGCAGCACACCGCGCTCAATGCCGCTTCGGGTGGCTTTCTCGTTGCCTTTCTCATACGACGATATGGCGTTGGCGGTGTCGCGGTTGGCCAGGTAGATGTTGCCCATGGCATAGTAGACCTGGTCCAGATAGTCCTTGTTGTTGTCGTTGGCAGCCATGCGCTTGAGGCGGCTTATCATCTTGCTGTACTGTCCGTCGGCCAGTACCTCGGTCATGGCGATGCGCGCGTTGAACTCCAGTTCGTAGGGAGGGTTCTGCCTTACCACGTGGCGGAAGGCGTCGTAGGCTTGCTTGTTGTTGCCTAAGAGCTTCTGAATCTGGCCCATGATGAACCACTGGCGAGCCCGCTGCTTGCTGCGCATCTCGTGCTTGATGACCTTGCGCAGGTAGGTGGCGGCCTTTTCGTACTGCGCAGAGCGCAGGTAGTAGTCAGCGTATGTGTAGTCCCACTCCTTCACGGCGCGCCAGTGGATGGTGTCGCGCTGCTGATTGCGTATCACGTCCTCGGCATCATAGAGCCATCCTTCCTCGGCGTAGCAGCGTGCGAGCCAAGCGCGCGCCTTGTCGTAGATGGCTGGCTGTCCCTTGTAGAGGCGGCTCATGTAGGAGAAAGTGGCTGCGGCCTCGTCGAAGTTGCCCTTGTGGAACTGCGAGCGGCCCATGAGCATCCACGCTTTCCACAGGAAAGGGTTGTACTCCCGGCGGCTCAGCCACTCCAGGTCGCGCTCGGTTTTCTTCCTGTTATGCTTCCATTCGGGTCGCTTCTTGATGCTGTGGAGCTGAATGGCCTTCTGCGATTTCTCTATCGCGCGGTCGAAATGGCTCTTGCCAAGGTCGCGGCTGGCCTTGTTGCCTACGGGATAGAGGGGCAGCAGCTCGGTGTAGTTGTCCTTGTTGCCCTTTTCTTTCTCCAGACTGCCGTCGACGTAGGCCATGGCACCGTTGTAATAGGTGTTGTAGCGCGCAGTGAAGGAGTGCCACCAGCGTGAGCCGGCGGTGTTCTTCTGCGTGCTGCATCCGGCCACGACTGCTGTTGCTGCCACGGCCAGGAGGGGAATGATATGTCGCAATGTGCGCAATCTCACATTATTACAACTGAAAAACGCGCCTTTTATTGCATCCTGACACTATAATAAATATGTTGTAAGGAGTGAGGCGTATGGTTTAAGGGTTAGGGGGGGGAGGGGTTAAGGGGTAAGGGTGAGGTTTTAAGGGTGATGGTTTATGGAGGTAAGGAGGATGTGGATGGGCTGTTTGTAAAGCAAATTGACAGAAAACGGCATCTCCGCGATTGGCTGTTTCAGAACCGGAAAGCGGCTCTGGTCAGGCTGAAAGGTGCTCCGCGGTTCGCGTTATTTCACTTTCCGCGGCTCCGCAGGGGCTGTTTCTGATGGTTTTGGGGCTTTTGCAGCTTCTTTTTTATGCCGAAAGCTGATTTTCGTTCGGTGGCTGACGGCTTGCTGCCGATATGCTTTTGTAGCCTTGGCGGATAGGCGATGGCTGATGGCGGGCAAGAGGCTGATGCGTGTAACGGCTTGATTTTCACTGGACAGGGGCGGCTTTGACGGATTGCGGAGGGGGCTGTAAACTTTCTCCGGGATAGCTGGAGCAACGTTACGGGAGCCTTGTAGTAGTTCTCCAGCTATGCTGTAGCGTTGCTCCGGGGCTGTTGGAGAAAGTTTACGGGGCGGTTAGGTAAATCTCTGAAGATGCTGCCTATGGTGAACTTTGGGGCAGAATGTGTCCTGTTTGTCGGCCTGCAGTTGCTGACAGAGCATTTTAGCGGTGTAGAAAACTCGCGTATTTGGCTGCGTGGGCTGGTTCGCAGGCTTGCACGAGAGTATTGAAAGGGATGGTGTAAGGATTTTTGGTATCAGTGAGTGGCGCGCCACCATTCGGTGGCGGTTTTCGTTTCGATGGCTGCTTTGTTGGTCGATGGGTCGCTGATGGTTATTCCGCACGAGCCTTCGCCGGGGAAAGTGTGGTCGCCAGGCATGTAGATGGAGTAGAGCAGCGGTGTTGTCACGGTAGCTATCACCGCCTGTTCGATGGCTCGCGCGATGTCGTTGCCGAGCTGCGAGCCTTGGCAGAGCTGTGTGGTGTAGCTCTTCATGTCGAAGAACACGTGCTGAGGGAAGCCGTCGAGCGGCATCACGCTTTCAGCATCGGCAGGGGCGAGGGTGTAGGTGGCATTGGCCTGGCGCATGAGGGCGGCAAGCTGCTCGGTGGCTTGGCAGTCGATGGCGGTGAAAGTGCCGTAGGGCATGGAGTAGGAGCTGTAGAAAGCAAGGAAGTTGCTGCACACCGACGCATAGTCGGGCTCTGCAGAGAGCGCGTGCCACACGGTGCGGTAGGGCAGTCCGGCGCTCATCACCTCGCTCGTGGAGCCAAGGAAGTAGTTGGTTACGTGGCGCAGGGCGTATGCCGTCTCGATGTTTGCCATGTAGCAGTCGTCGAAGCACAGGTAGTTGAGCTTCTTCATGGGCGACAGCTCGATGGCTTTGGCAAAGTCGGCAATCTCGGTTTGCGTGGCCTTCTCGGTTCCGCCGAAGGCCCTTGCTTTCCAGGGGTGGCTGCCTGCGGGCATCCAGCCGCTGCCGTGGGAGCCTACAATCATGGAATACTGCGGCGTGGGCGAGGCGCGGTAGGCATCGCGCAGCACGGTGAGTATGGCTTCGGTGGTGGTGGGAGTGGGTGTGGTGTAGTGTTTCAGGGTGTCGCGGCGGCAGTTGGTGCCGTCGTGCCAGATGTCAATCAGCGTGGCGCGGTCGCTCCATTGCGAGATGAACACGAGCAGGCGCGTCTTGCCCAGTCCGCCCGACTGTCCGATGGCTGCCTCGATGTCTCTGATGTTGTTGAGAAACTCGTTGTAGAGCGACTTCGACGACGATGTGGTGCTGCCCGTCCACGGCATATATACCAGCACGGTGCGGTCGGCATCGACTATGCGCTGGGGCTGTTCGTCGTGGTCGGAGCAGGCGGCGAGCAGCAGCGACAGTGCGGCAAGGACAGCCGACAGAAGGCGCAGGGGGGCGGTGAGCAGTGTATTGGTGTGCATCAGCGGTGTGCGATTAAGTTTGAATCATACGAAAAAACCAGATGCTTCTGCGCGGAAGCACCTGGTTCGGAAACATAAGTGCGCCTGAAAGGACTCGAACCTTCACGTCCGAAGACACCAGATCCTAAGTCTGGCGCGTCTACCAATTCCGCCACAAGCGCATCTGTCAGAGCGGTTGGAGCCGCAGAGGCTCCGTAAAGTGCTGCAAAGTTATGGGTTTTTGCCCAAACAGCCAAATTATTTGGTTGTTTTAGTTGATTGTTGGGATGGGGGGATATGGGCGGTTTGGGGTTGGGGGGAGATGGGTAGGGGTGTATCAGGGGCTATCTGCCCAGATAGTGGCAGGCATACTCTATCAGCGTGTCGATGCCTTTGAAGTAGTCGTCGTCTTTCAGGCTCACGCTGATGTCGGGGTCGATGCCGAACTCGGTGCTCTGGCCCTGTCGGTCGTACATGGGGCAGGCCGAGAAGCGCACGCTCCAGCCGCAGGGCAGCTCGCTCATGTAGGGCATTCCGGCTCCGCCGCCGGTGCGGTCGCCGATGACGGTAACGCCCTGACAGCACTTCATGTACTTGACAAACTCGTTGGCGGCACTGTAGACCGAGCGGTTGGTGAGCACGGCCACAGGCTTCTGCCAGCGTATGCCCTTGCTGGGGGCAAGCTTCTGCTCCTCGGGCGCAGAGAAGTTGTTGTGGCCTTTGCCCGTCTTGTGGCTCATGTAGCCCACGAGCAGCTCTTCGTTGGTGAAGCGCCCGGCGAGCTGTTCGGCTGCGGTGAGCTTGCCTCCGCCGTTGTTGCGCACGTCGATGATGAGCGCGTTGCAGGGCGAGAGGTAGTAGAGCACCTCGTCGAGGTTGCCTGCGCCAAACTCGTTCTGGAAGCTGCCGCAGTAGATGTAGCCCGTGTTGTCGGGCAGCA
The DNA here is from genome assembly GCA_900318625.1 of uncultured Prevotella sp. Lineage (GTDB taxonomy): Bacteria > Bacteroidota > Bacteroidia > Bacteroidales > Bacteroidaceae > Prevotella. Next base: position 52,161 of record ONLG01000014.1, on the reverse strand, counting down.
CGCGGTAGCGCAGCGAGCCCACGATGCGGTAGTCGGTGCCTAAGTAGCGGTCGAGCAGGTCGTCGGAGAAGTTGCGCGGGAAGTCTTCGTGCCATGACCAGTAGCGGCCAACGTCGAAAGCGGTGTATAGGTTGACGTGTCCGTCGCGCAGTTCGGCAAGCATATTGGTGAGCACTTCAAACATCTGGGCCTCTGTCATCTTGTCGTTCATCTGGCGCGAGTAGCGCTGATAGACCTCGTTCCAGTCGAGTCCGTACTGCTCGCGCTTGTAGTCGAAGAAGCAGTAGTGCTCGTCGATGATGCGCCAAAGGGCCTCGAAGTTGCCGCGCGCATCGTCGGGCAGCTCGTCGGAGTCGACGCAAGCGGTCAGCAGCAGCGGCACGAGGAGCAGCAGGCACAGGGGGCGGAGTCTGGCGAGGATGTTCATAGCGTGTGGGTGATGCCTATTCCCACGAGGTGGGAGTAGTGGTGATACTTCAGGTTGTTGACTTTTGCCTGCTGTATGTCGCCTATGTAGCTCACTCGGAGCCACGTGCGGCTCCACAGTCGGCTGGGGCGCACGTCGATGTAGGCTGTCTGCCACAGCGAGGGAGTGGCTATGAAGGTGGTGGGAACGATGTTGTGGTCGTTGTTGTTGCGGTTGAATATCTCGTAGTAGGACTGTCCGAAGTTGGGCGAGAACATCAGTCCTGCCAGCTGTGCGGCGGCCTCGTAGCCTATGCGGAAGCTGAAAGCGCGGTGGCTGAAGGCGTAGGTGGCTGCCACAGATGGGGCTAAGTGGATGCCGAAGCGCGCCTGTGCCGGGTTGTTTCCGTTGCGCATATTGTAGAGGAAGCCCACGCTGGCATCGATGCCGCCGCCTGCCGAGAGGGTGAGATGGCTGCCGAGGTGCCAGTTGTAGCGCAGCAGATAGAGCAGGCGGTAGGCTCCCTGCAGCTCGTCGTTGTTGTCGGCACGGTTGTGGAGCTTGGAAAACTGTCCCTGATGAACCACCGTCCGGCTCATGCCACGCCACCGCAGGGGGCGCGTCAGGTGGGCTATGTAGCGCAGTTCCACGCCCCGGTATTTCTCGGCAGAGAGGTAAGTGTCGAGCACGTTGGCTCCTCCGACGGCTATGGAGTGGGTGGCCGAGTGTGGCAGACTGTCGTTCTGGCCTGCTGAGGACAGCGGCAGGGCCGCCATCAGGCACACGAGGCAGGCGCGGCAGGCTCTTGAGAGTATGCCGTGGCGGTGTGGCGGAATATGTGGAGCGGATAATGTCATTGCGGCTATTCGGGGAAGAGGCTGAGCTGGCCGGTCATTTCGTCGATAATCTGCTGCTCGCTCTTGTCGCGGTCGGGGTCGAGGTTCTCATGCTCGGGGGCTTCGGGCGCGTCGTTGGCGGTGTCGGGAGCCTCGTCGCCAGCCGTGGATTCCTCGTCTTCGCCGTCTTCAGTGTCCTCGGCAACCTCCGGGAAGCGTGTGGGCTCAAGCTCTTCGATGCGCTCTACGGCAAATGTGGTGACGCGCTTGCCCTTGGCCTTGAAGCCCTTTACACCCACGAACTGCTCGGCATCGACCTCTATCGGAGGACGCTGGGCATCGTTGCCGCCGAGGATGACGTTGAAACGGGGGAACGGTTGGTCGCTGAGCAGCAGCTGCTCGGTGGCCGGATTGTCGCCAAGATAGTTCTGATGGCGCTTGGTGGCTTCGAGTTGGAACCGCTTGACGTAGAGGTAGCCGTCGTTGTCGGCATCGCGCACTGCGGCTGTCCACACCTTGTCGTCGTCGTATTTCTCGATTACGAGGATGTTGTCCTCGAAGTGGTTGCTCGCGTCGAAGTCGGTAATGTAGAACTCGCCGCCCCTGAGTATCACCAGGATGTGGTCGTTGTCGTTGAACTCGCCGAGGTAGTTGCCGTGGCTTTCGTAGTTGATGCGGTTCACGTCGGGGTCGAACCACACCTTGCGACCGCCCAGCGTGGAGTGGCCGCGGCTCTTCAGTCCGATGCGGTGTACGGGTTTCTTGGTCAGCAGATTGCCCTTGGAGGCGCGTCCCTTGATGGCGATCTTGGCAAAGTCGCGCTCCATGAAGATGCTGGTGCGTCTGCCGCCTGCCTGAACGCTCAGGTCGAAGGTGATCTTTATGACCTCTGCCTCGCCGTTGGGGTTGGCGGAGAAGTACATTATGCGCGATTCGGGCTTGCCCTGGGTAAGGTCGTATTCCTTGTCGCGGGTGATGGCGGGAACGTTGAAGCGCTTGATGTAGCACAGCCCGCGCTTTCCGTCGCGGTAGACGACGTTGTAGATGGTGCGGCGGTCGTTCTTCTTGAACACCTGAACGTGGCAGATGTTCTTGCCTACGAATATCTTTTCGGCTACGCGGACTACCTTGTACTTGCCGTCCCGGTAGAATATTATGATGTCGTCGATGTCGGAACAGTTGCAGATGAACTCGTCTTTCTTGAGTCCGGTGCCTATGAAGCCTTCCTGCCGGTTGATGTAGAGCTTCTGGTTAGCCTCTACCACCTTTGCTGCCTCTATCGTTTCAAAGTTGCGTATCTCGGTGCGGCGCGGATGGTCGTGGCCGTATTTGTTCTTGACGAACTCGAACCAGCGTATCGTTACCTGCGTCATGCGGCCCAGGTCCTTGTTGATGTCGGCTATCTCGGCCTCTATTCGGGCTATCAAATCGTCGGCTTTGTCCTTGCTGAACTTAGCTATGCGCTGCATCTTGATCTCTAACAGGCGCAGAATGTCCTCCTTGCGCACCTCGCGGATAAGCTTGGGGTAGTATGGCGTGAGCCTTTCGTCGATGTATTCGCACAGCTGTTCGGTGTTGTTGGCGTTCTCGAAAGGTTCACCTTTATATATACGCTCCTCGATGAAGATGCGTTCGAGCGATGCGAAGAAGAGCTGTTCTTCGAGTTCGTGCTTGCGAATGAGCAGCTCCTTGCGCAGCAGCTCCTTGGTGAAATCGGTCGAAGCGCGCAGCACGTCGCTCACGGTGAGGAAGCACGGCTTGTTGTCGACAATCACACAGCAGTTCGGCGAGATGTTTATCTCGCAGTCGCTGAAGGCATAAAGGGCATCAAGGGTCTTGTCGGAAGACACTCCCGGGGTCAGGTGGACGAGTATCTCGGCTTCGGCGGCGGTGTTGTCTTCCACCTTCTTGGCCTTTATCTTGCCTTTCTCGATAGCTTTGAGTATCGAGTCGATAAGCGTTGTGGTGGTCTTGGAGTAGGGAATCTCGCGGATAACAAGCGTCTTGTTGTCTACTTTCTCTATTTTAGCCCTCACCTTGAGCGTTCCGCCGCGCTGGCCGTCGTTGTATTTCAGCACGTCAATGCTGCCGCCGGTGGGGAAGTCGGGGTAGAGCGTGAACTCTTCGCCGCGCAAATAACTGATTGCAGCGTCGCAAAGCTCGTTGAAGTTGTGGGGAAGTATCTTTGAAGAAAGGCCGACAGCTATTCCCTCGGCTCCCTGGGCAAGCAGCAGCGGGAACTTCACGGGCAGCGTGATGGGCTCTTTGTTGCGACCGTCGTAGCTCAGCTGCCACTCGGTAGTCTTGGGATTGAACACTGTGTCGAGCGCAAACTTCGAGAGACGGGCCTCGATGTATCGCGGTGCTGCTGCCCGGTCGCCGGTGAGAATGTTGCCCCAGTTGCCTTGTGTCTCGATTAGCAGGTCCTTCTGGCCAAGCTGCACGAGTGCGTCGCCTATGGAAGCATCGCCGTGTGGGTGGAATTGCATGGTATGGCCGACGATGTTTGCCACTTTGTTGAAGCGTCCGTCGTCCATACGTTTCATAGAGTGCAGGATGCGTCGCTGCACCGGTTTCAGACCGTCTTCAATGTGGGGGACGGCCCGTTCCAGGATAACATAGCTGGCATAGTCAAGAAACCAGTTCTGGTACATCCCGCTAAGGTGATGCACTGCGGAAGCATCGAAGCGGTCAACAGGACGGTAGCTGCTGTGGGCTTCTGCCTGAGTGTCGTCGTCTGAGGCAGTCGCAGCATCGTCCTGAAGCTCTATCTGCTCGTCAATCTTTTCTTCATCCATTTCGTTAGTGTACGTTGGCAGCAGCTCTCAGCTTAAAAAGTTTTCTTGAAATATACCTTGTCTTTCTCCTTCAGCTGCTCGTGGTCAACCTCCAGAAGGTTCTCGTGGCGTGCCTTGCCTATCAAACGCAAAGCCATTTTCTCGTTTACACCGAGGTGATGCTTTAGCTCCTTGATAAGCCTGTTCTGCGAAACTACGGGCTTTTCGGCCTCTTTGAAAGTCATGTCGATGACATTTCGCAGCTGGTCGACGTTCTCATAGAGCGAGCTGCGGTGGCTATACTTGTAGAAAACGAGACATAATCCAAGCAGAAGGATTACTCCGAAAAAGATTAAAGCATTGTTCATAAGCATTAAAATAGTAATTGTTTGGTTGTTGCAAATATACAAAAAAATCTCAAAGAATGTGTTTTGTGTGATAAAAATTTATAAATTTGCACATTATAACTACCTAAATGTAACCTAAAGAACAAAGCTTATGGAAGAAACAACTAAGCTTATGGAAGAGCGTAAGAACGAAAAAGCACCGGTGCAAAAGCCGGAAAGCGAATCTCAAGACTCTAAATTCGACCGTCACCGCAGGGTTATCGGTGCTATATGCGGCCCGATTTGTGCGCTGCTGGTGTGGATAACACCTATTTCCGGACTGTCTGCTGAGGCTCACAACCTGCTGGCAGTGATGACTCTCGTGGCTTTGTGGTGGATCACCGAGCCTGTTCCTATTCCCGTGACGTCGCTCATCGGTCCCACACTATGCGTCGTTCTGGGCATCGTAAAGATGAAAGATGCTTTCTCGGCCTTTGCTAATCCCATGATTTTCCTGTTCATGGGCGGCTTCGTTATTGCGAAAGCGATGATGGTCAACGGCCTGGACAAGCGCATTGCCTACGGGATAATGTCGATGAAATGGGTCGGCGACTCTCCGCGACGTATCTTCCTTGCCATTGGTCTGGCCTGTATGCTGTGCTCGGGATGGATAAGCAATACCGCAACGGCAGCCATGATGTTCCCCATTGCACTGGGATTGCTCGAGGCTATACGCGAGATGATGGCCGCGAGGGGCAAGGAAATCAACCTCCGTACATACAAATATGCCACCGGCCTGATGCTTATGACGGCCTACGCCTGCTCTATCGGCGGTGTGCTTACGCCCATCGGAACTCCACCTAATATAATTATGCTGGGCTTCCTCGACGAGTTAGCGCACATCCACGTGAGCTTTTTCCAGTGGATGGTGTGGGGTTTTGTGGCTATGGTGTGCTACTTTGTGATAGCCTACTTCGTGCTGTGGCGAATATTCCCGGCTGATATTGACCATATCGAAGGTGCGCGCGAGCTTATTGCCGAGAAGGTGAAGGGACTCGGCAAGTGGACTCTTGCCCAGAAGAACACGCTCTTTGCCTTCCTGGTAGCCGTGGTTCTGTGGGTCACTCCTGGTATTATAAGCATGACGGCAGGCACCGACAGCGAGTTACTGAAGACCTACAACCGCATCCTTCCCGAGTCGGCAGTGGCCATGGTCGGTGCGTTGCTGCTCTTCTTCCTGCCCGTCAACAAGAACTTCACCAAGACTACCATCACCTGGCGCGAGGCCGTCGGCGGCATAGAGTGGGGCACGCTGCTGCTCTTCGGCGGCGGTCTGGCAATGGGCGGAATGATGTATAGCACAGGCTTGTCGGCCTGGATAGGTCAGCAAATCATAACTATGCTCGGCGGCAATCCTCCAGAGGTGCTCTTCATCGCCGTGTTCTGCGTGATGGCACTGCTCCTTTCGGAGCTCACTTCGCACACCGCAGCCACCAACATGATAGGCCCGTTGGCCATCGGAGCCGCCATCTCGGCAGGCTATAGCCCCGTTCCTGTGGCTGTGGGCGTAGCTCTCTCGTCGTCGCTGGGCTTCATGCTCCCCGTGTCAACGCCTCCCAACGCCATAGTTTATGCCAGCGGATACATCCCTATCACGAAGATGATAAAGACGGGAGTGTATATCGACTTCATAGGAATAGCCATTGTCACCATTCCCATTGTGCTCTATCTCGTGAATTGGGTGCTGGGCGCATAGCGGCAACAGCATAAAAGAAGAGTGAAGAACCTGCGGGCTGCACTTGCCGAGCCTCATAGTTCTTCACTCTTCTTTGTTTTGTCATCATCGCCGAGAGCCTTGCTGATGTCGGCCAGCAGGCGTTTGAATGGCGGCGCGTCGGTGAAAGCAGTGTTGCGCCGCAGCATCAGCTGTATGTCGGCAGTGCTGTGGGTGTAGCCGGCCATCTCGTTGCGCCGCTGAGTGTCGTGAACGGCAAAGCGCCTGATTTCCTTCTGCCTTTCGCGGTACAGCTGGTCGCACACCTTTCGCAGCATTGGCACCACGATGTTGTCGAACAGATGATGGCCTTGGATATATAAATAGGTGGTGCGAGGGGTCACTCCGAGTGCGCGCAGCTCTTCTTTCAGCTTCAGGTAGCTCTCCTTTGCGTCGGGATGCTGGCGTTGCAGCTGTCTCACGCGCGTCTGCACTTTGCGGTTCATGTGCTGAATGATATCCTGTGCGCGCTCTATCGTGAAGTTGCCCGTTTCTATTACGTGGTTGAAATCGGTCATTGTGAAGTCGTGGTAGAGGTCGTGGCGATAGTGCCAGATGCTCCACACGAAGAGCGGGAACACCGTTTCCGAGAGCCGCATCAGATATTCGTCGAAGTCGAACAGCATCCGGTCGTTGAGCGTTACACCCACGCAGATGTTGTGCAGGCTTGGTCCCCAGCACTGGTAGTTTTCAATGGCGTAGGCATAGGTGTGTATCACGTAGGGGTTGCCGTTCACGAAGCGCGACGTGGCAGTGGTTTGCTGCATCAGGTAGTCGTAGTCGGCATCCACGCAGGCCAGCATATCGCGGCCCACCTGCCCCGAGAGCAGGTTCAGCAGCACTGATTTCTTGCCTTTCGAGAGGTTCTTCTTCGACGGCAGCATCACCTCGAAGTAGCGTGTCTTGTCCTCGAAGCGGCTCAGCACGCTGCGCCAGAAGAAGATGTCGTCGTAGCTTTCAACGTAGGCGACTATCCTCCGGCGCGACTTCTGCGAGGTCAGCTTGTTGGCTGCGCTGAAGTATGATGACGAGATATGGTCAGTAAGTCGTGATGGCAAGGTCGTGTGCTTTTATAGTTTCGGTGGCGATGGGCTGGTGCTTCGTGCGCCGACAGTGCGTCGTGGGCACGCCGTGACTCAGCTTTCTACCGTTATGTCGGTCACTTCGGTCACGTGGTCGCCCCATCCGTTCATCACTACCGCCGGCGAGTGGGTGGTCAGGATGATCTGCACGTTGGGGTTCAGCTCCAGTATCAGGTCGATGAGCCTCTGCTGCCAGTCCATGTGGAGCGACACCTCGGGCTCGTCCATGAAGAGCACGTAGGGCAGCTGGTCTTCCACGAGCACCGTCAGCAGTATGATAATCATCTGTTTCTCGCCGCTCGAGAGCTGATACGGCACCAGTGTCTCGCCCAGTTGCGAGAAGCGTATCTCGTTTTCCGTGCGTATGAGGTGCTTGCCGGTGTCGGCAAACAGCTCGTCTATGATGTCCTGGAAGCGCTTGCGCGGCGCGGCAACGTCGGCGGCACGCTCTGCTGCGTCGCTTCCGCCCTGCTGCAGGCAGGCCACCATGCGGTTGGCAACGTTCACCTGATAGTCCAGATACTTACGTTGCAGCTGGAACAGCTGCCAGTCGAGCGACGTGGCAAGGCTCAGGTCCATCTTTGCCAGCATATCTACGTGGAGCAGCGGCTGGTCAACCGAGCGTATCACGTCGTAGCGTATCCACCGCGCTTCGGCTGGCGACACCTTCAGGTGGACACCCTTGAGCATATGCGACGGAAACTCGCCGCCCTGCTTCAGGCCGCGTATCACCTTGTTAAGGATGGTGCTCTTGCCCACGCCGTTCACGCCGCTGAGCACGTTCACCTGCCGGTCGAGGTTCCATACCACGTGTTTCACGCCGCTCCATAGCGACTCTATCTCTATCTGCTCAATGTAGTCGGCATATTTCTGCATAGCTTCAGGATTTTGTTCTGTGTCAATATGTTGCGCTGCTGGCTCTCACTGCTGTGCCTGTGCAGCCTTGATGCTCTCTTTTGTGGCCTTCTCCTCCATGAGGCAGGCCAGCTTGCAGTCCTCCTTGCCTGTGCAGGAGGCGCATCCTCGGGCCTCTGTTATGGTGTCGTCGTCGTGGTCGAAGTGCGAGACCACGGCTGCCACCACGCCCAGTGCGGCCAGTGCTACGATGGTGATTATAGCAAATTCCATGTTGCCTGATATGGGGTTGTAGGGTTATAGTTCTTCTATCGAGAATCCGGCCAGCCTGAGGTGGTCCCAGTAGTCTGGATACGACTTCGTCACCACTTCGGGATTGTTGATGCAGACGGGCCCGAGCTTCATCGCCATAGGTGCTATCGCCATTGCCATACGGTGGTCGTTGTAGGTGTCGATGCGCGTGTCGGCGGCAGGCTCGTGCCGTTCTCCGTCCCAGAGTAGTTCGCTGTCGTTGCGCTCTTCGATGGCGAAGCCCAGCTTGCCGAGCTCGGTCCTCAGTGCCTCGATGCGGTCGGTCTCCTTTATTTTCAGTGTGGAGAGGCCCTTGAAGTGGAATTTCACGCCCAGTGCACAGCACGTGGTGACGAGTGTCTGGGCCAGATCGGGCGTGCCGGTGAAGTCGTAGTCTATGCGCGGCAGGTTGCTGGCGTGCTTTGTCAGTACCACTCCGCCGTCGGCAAACGACGTTTTCACGCCCATCATGCTGTAGAGGAACCTCACCACCGAGTCGCCTTGCTGCGAGCCGTCGAACAGTCCCGGCAGGCTCACCGTGCTGCTGTCGTCGGCTGTCAGTGCCATGATGGCATACCAGTAGGATGCCGCGCTCCAGTCGTTCTCTATCAGGAAGGGGCGGTCTTGGTAGCCGGTGCTCTTGACGGTGATGGTGTTGTCGGCCTCCCATGCTGCTTCGGCACCGTAGTGGCGCATCATGCTCAGCGTGAGGTCGATGTATGGGCGCGATATTACCTTGCCCGTCAGGTGCAGCGTGAGGCCGCGTTGCAGCACGGCTCCCACCATGAGCAGTGCCGAGACATACTGCGAGCTGACGTTGCCTGGCATCTGCAGCTCGCCGCCAAGCAGCTGCCTGCCGTTGATTCTGAGCGGCGGAAAGCCCTCGTTTTCCTCGTATTCTATGTCGGCACCCAGCTTTCTGAGTGCGTCGACGAGCACCGTTATCGGTCGTTGCTTCATCCGCTCGGTGCCGGTGATGGTGTGCTGCCCCTCGGTAGTGCTCAGTAGGGCTGTCAGGAAGCGCATGGCTGTGCCGGCTGCGCCTATGTCTATCACATCGGGCATATTGCTCAGGGCGGCTCGCATCACGTCGGTGTCGTCGCAGTGCGACAGGTTTTCGGGCGTGGTGGCACCTCCAGAGAGGGCGTGGATTATCAAGGCGCGGTTGCTGATGCTCTTCGAGGCGGGCAGGTTGATGAGTGCGTCTACTTTGTTTGGGGCTGTTATGCGGTATGTCATGTTGCTTGCAATAAATATATGTGTTAGTGGAAGCAAATTTACGTTTTTTATTTCAATGGGCGAAAAATATGCTCCAAAATTTGCAAATATCCCAAGAACCCACTACCTTTGCGCCCGAAAACAAACGGTTTCGGGATTTAGCGCAGTTGGTAGCGCACACGTCTGGGGGGCGCGAGGTCGCTGGTTCGAGTCCAGTAATCCCGACCAAGAGAAGGCTCAAGAGCTTGCAATAAAGCTGCTTGAGCCTTCTTTTTTCGTATATGGGCTGCGGCACACTTGCTGGCAATGCATGATTTTCTCGTCGAAACCTCTTGACAAGTGGGTGCCCCTTGTGTTACCTTTGCACCGCAGACCCTGTCTTGCTCGCTGTTTCCACTTCCTTTGCCTCACCATATAGCTGTCTGCTCTCGGCAACAGCCCTTCTCTTGTTTGCTCTCCTGCGGCTTGCTGCCCTCTTGTTGCGCGGCTGTGGGACTTCCCCATTATCTTTCGGCCTTGCTCCCGTTATGTTGAAAATCGCCGGTTTGCTTCAAAAAGTGGCGGTTTCATCGTGTTTCTGTTCCTTATTCTGTACTTTGCTGAGACCTGCTGATGGCCTTTCTGTTTTTCTCCGGAGGCTCCGTAAATTTATTACGGGGTGGTCCGTAAACTTTCTCCAGCAGCCCCGGAGCATTGCTACGGGATAGTTGGAGAAGTACTCCAAGGCTGCTGGAGCGTTGCTCCGGGGCTGTTGGAGAAAACTTACGGGTGTAGTTTAACGATTTTAGTTGACTACTTTTAGTCTTGTTTGTAGTTTTGGTTGACTTTGGTTAATGGTTAATTTTAATTTTGTTTGATGGCGTTTTCGTAGAATTTCAGTGTTTGTGATGTCAATACTCGATAGGAATTATGAGCTTGTACATTCGCTTTGTGATTGGCCGATTGCCGTACATGATTTCATAGTTGTATCTGTTTTGCGCAACTTCGCTATACTCGAAGTCGCACTTGCGATAGAATTTTACCGCACTGTACTCACTTGTGTCAATTGCTTCGACGGTCAGGAATAGCGTTGCGGAAAGCTCGTCGTGAGCGGCGCGCTGTCCTATCAATTCTATCAAGTATGTTCCCAGATGGTCTTCTTCTTCTTTTCTTCTTTCTTCGCACACGGCAAAATAGTCTATTTCTACGGCTGGATATTTCTCTTTTTCCCAGAACATATCCTTGTCTTCGGGCGAGGCAAGCGTTGCAGCCTTGTCTTTGTCGTGTTCTATGGTGCGCCTGTCCTCACTGTTGAGCATCAGGGCATCCTTGCTAAGTGCAAAGAACGCAACCACCTCATCATTTTCATATACTATCCAGAGGTTTGACAGCCGCAGTTTTATGAATTTGGCCAGTCCGTTTTCGCGGTCGTGGATAAACAAATCCATAGAGGGAACGCCGCATTTGAAACTATTAAGGGCAGATGTGTCATCCGCCCTTACTATCTTTAAATTATATTTCTTTTCCATTTAACCCAATCCAACGAACTTCGTATTGGTCAAGTATCTTCTTTGAACGCTCGACACTTGCCCTGTCGCGCTCATTCAGTTGCCCTGTCGCGACGCGGGCAAGGGCATCGCGAATATTGTTTGCGACATCGCCCCCTATGGGTGTACGCTTTGTTTTTACTCCTAACATACCTTTATATAATATATATGACGGTGCTAAATTAGGTATTTTATTCTTATTACCAAAAGTTTTCACAAAATAAAAGCTACTCCAGCATGGTGTCGCCCAGCTTTTTGAGTGGCGCTTTGGGCAGCTTGGTCCACTTCTCGCTCTTCTTTCTATTCTCGAAAGCATTGTCGCGCACGGTCTGCCGCTTGCAGGTCAGGTAGTTCTCGCTTATCGTTTCGCTCTCGCCGGTGTTGCGCTGAAGGGTTGTTATGTCGCGTCCTATGAGGTAGAACTCGCCCTCTTGCATACGGAAAGTGTAGGTCGTAGTCTCGCTGCCATAGCCTCCACCGCTCGAAAAGTGTTCAATGGTAATCCTCACGGTGCCCCGGTTGGTTATCTCGAGGCTGTGACTGACACTGTGGAACTCGTTTTCGTTGCCCGGGATAACGTTCTCGAACTTCTTGTAGAGCCGGTATTTGCCGTCACTGGCCTTCAGGTAGATTGCCAGTATGGGCTTGTTGAAGTTATAGACGTAGCCGTCGTAGCGCGTCTTCATGTTTTCTTTAAAGTTAGGTGTGGCCGCAATGACAAGGTCGTCTAACCCGTCCTTGTCAACGTCGCCCACTGCCTCGGTGTGCGTCCAGCCCTCAGGAACTATGTTGTCAGCGGCTGTTCCCTGCTGTTTCAGCCCCTGTGCCTTCATTCCGTATACGTAACAAAGGCACAATGTCAGTATCGTGAGGATATGTTTCATGGCAGTCATTATTATAATAAGGTGTCTATTTTCTTTTGCCGTGGAACTTTATACCAGGCTTTATCTTTGTTTTCCGCATCTCGTTTGTGTCGGTGAACGTGAAACCGCACATCAGGTCGACGTACTTTCCGCGGTTGATAATCTTTCCGTCGGCCACAGCACCGTCGCTGTTGATGGTTGCCGATACGTTGCGAACGGTGACTATGCCGTAGCTTCCTTCCTGAATGTTGGCTTCTACGTTGCCTATCGGGAGCTTGCCTCCCTTCTTTCGGCGCATCATCGCTGTGCGCTGTTTTGAGAAATCGAAGCGGAACTTGGCATTACAAGCTATCTTGCCGAGGTCGGGCATATCCATGACGTTGCCCAGTTGCAGCGAGCTTGTGTTTGCCGAGCCTGTGATGTACTTGTTGATTTCGTCGAGGGAAAACTGGAAATTTATGTTTCCAGCCTTGCATCCGATAACTCCGGCAAAGGCTTCCTTCTTGTATAGTATGTCGAAATGGCCGCGGTAGTTTATTGTTCCCAGTGCTCGCAGCTGCTTCATCATAAACTTCTTGACGGTGAACTGATTGATTATCTGCTCGTGTATGCCGTTGGATGCCTTCATGTTGGCTACGTCGAAGTGTACGTGAAGCAGGCGTTTGCCTTTCAGCTGGCTTATGTTGCCGGTAGCAGTTATGTTGAGGCGGTTGTCTTTGTTGGAAACTTTCACCCCGTTGAACCTCATGTTGTTGTCGTCGCCGCTGAGTGCGCATCTGAAATTTATCGGAATGATGAAGTTTTTCAGTGCCGGAGCGAAGGGGCGGGCTATGTCCCGGAGCTGTGTAGTGCCCGAAACGGTCGGCGCACTATACGATAGCGCTTTGCCTTCTTTCTTGCTTGGCAGTTGCAAGCTGGCCTGCGGGATGGAGATATTGGTGTGAGGCAATACAATACTTATGTTCTTGAGTTGTATGGGGCCTTTTGAAATGTCGCCCTGTAGCTTCAGGCTGTTGACAACGAGCCCCGAACCACGGTCTGCCAAATGGCATTTGGTGACGAAAGCTCTCAGGCTGTCCTTGCTTGTCTGGCGCAGGTCGATGTGCATGGCGGCCTGAATATCGAGGTGTCCTGCGTCGAAGGCACCCCGTTTTGGCTTGCCTACGTTGCGGCGGGGCTTGCCGTTGTCGGTGATGAAGCCCAGGCTGCTGATGTCTAAGGAGGCTTTCCTGTGGTTGCTGCTAAGTTCGCTTACTACTCCTTTGGCCTTGATGCTGATGCGTTTGTCGGTGGTGCCCGCGTTGAGATAGTTGAGTTGCAGCACGTTGGCATCGCCTTTTATGCCACATTCCAGGTGTATGGGGCTTTTGAACTTGGCAAGTGATGGCGCAAAAGGTCTGGCAATGTCCTTCAAGTCGACCGTGGTTGATATTTCGGGAATGTTGTATTCCAATTCCTTTCCGGCCTCTTTCCGGGGCAGTTTTACGCTTGCATGAGGTATGGCAAACTTTGAATTTGGCATGTTTACTTCAAAATCGTCGAGCTGTAAGCTGTCTTTGTTTGCCTTGGCGCGCAGTTTTATGTCGCTGATGGTCAGTCCGGATGCCCTGTCGGAGATGCTGCACTTGGTGATAACGGCATTAAAGGCATCGTTGCTGATGTTTTCAAGCTTGGCATGGAACGAGGAACAGATGTCGAGATTGGCTGCATTGAAGGCTCCTTTATTGCTGTTGACCGCATTGTTCCGGGCAATGCCGTTGCCTGTTCGGTAGTTAAGGCTGTCAATTTCGATTTTTGCCGAGCTTATGTTGAACGTAACGGAGCTTTTGTTTTTCTTCTCCTCTGACTTGTCTTTGGGCTTCTGGGATTTGAAAGCGTCTATAAGGAACTGAAAGTTGGCTGTGCTGTCGTTGGCGGATGCCGGCTTGCACAGGTTGGCTTTCACTCCGCTGATGTTCGCTTTTGTGACAACAAGCTCCTTGTGGCATAGTGCCCAGAGGCTCAGCCCCATGCCAAAGTCGGCTATATCGAGCATCTTGCGGTGCTGCCGGTCGTATATGACGAGGCTTTTAAGCTCAATCTGCTGGCTCAGTACCGACACGCTGACTTTGCTTATGCTTATCTCTGTCTTCAGTTTGTCTTTCAGAGCATCCACGACCTTATTCATCAGCCAGTTCTGAACGCCTTCAGTATTCAGAAGAATGATAGCTGCGGTTACGGCGACAGCAAAGAATGACGTTATGCCACCGACGACCTTTAGTGCTGTTTTGGCATGTTTATTCATAGTAGGATGGTTTTAGCGGATTATTTAGGTTCTATGTTTATGCCGTGACTCTGCTTTATTTCACTCATCACGAAGGTGCTCTCGATGGAGCTTACGCCCTCTATCTCGCCCAGTTTTGTAAGCACGAACTCCTGATATTGCTTCATGTTGCGGGTTCGTATGCGCAGAAGGTAGTCGTAGTTGCCCGACGTATTGTAGCACTCCGTTACCTCCGGCAGTCGCAATATGTGCCTCGTGAATTTGTTGGCAATCTCGTGGTTGATGTGCAGGAGCTTCACCTTGCAGAATACCAGCAGCTCCTGGCCGAGCTTTTCGGGGTCGAGCACCGCCACATATTTCTTTATATAGCCCAGACGTTCGAGCCTTTTCTGTCGCTCAAACACCGGCGTGGGGGTCAGGTTCACCTTCTCGGCAAGCTCTTTGGTGGTCAGTTTTGCGTTGCTTTGCAGTATTTTCAGTAGCTGCAAGTCTACTTCATCGAGTTTGTAGGCCATCTTTGCAGAATAATTTTCTTTGTGATTGCGGTTTGGAAGCACTGTTTGGAGTTTTCTTCCACTGTGTTTGCAAATATAGCTTATTATTCTGAAATAAAGCAATAATTTGGGCGAAAAATCTAAACCGCGTAACTTTGCACCATCGAAATCAATAATTAAAACTAAAGATTATGAGCAAGAAAGATTATCGTTTTGAGACTTTGCAACTCCATGTGGGCCAAGAGCAGGCCGATCCCGCTACCGACGCACGCGCCGTGCCTATCTATCAGACCACAAGTTACGTGTTCCACAACTCGCAGCACGCTGCCGACCGCTTCGGACTGCGCGATGCCGGCAACATCTACGGGCGACTGACCAACTCCACTCAGGGTGTGCTCGAAGACCGCGTGGCAGCTCTCGAGGGCGGCGTGGCAGGCTTGGCAGTGGCAAGCGGAGCCGCAGCTATCACCTATGCGCTGCAGAACATAGCTCAGGCAGGCGACCATATCGTGGCTGCCGACAACCTCTACGGTGGCTCCTACAACCTCATCACCCACACGCTGGCATCGCAAGGTGTTGAGAACACTATCGTCAACGTGAACGACCTCGCTGCTCTCGAGGCAGCCATCAAGCCCAACACCAAGGTGGTGTTTGCCGAAACGCTGGGCAATCCCAACTCCGACGTGCTCAACATCGAGGCTGTTGCCGAGGTTGCACACCGCCACGGGCTGCCCCTTATCATCGACAACACCTTTGCCACGCCCTATCTCGTGCGCCCGTTGGAGCATGGAGCCGACATCGTTGTCCACTCGGCAACCAAGTTCCTGGGCGGTCATGGCTCGTCGTTAGGCGGAGTGATTGTCGACGGAGGCAAGTTCGACTGGACGGCACAGCCCGGCAAGTTCCCCACTCTGGCTGCTCCCGACCCATCGTACCACGGCATCGTGTTTGCCGAAGCAGTGGGTGCTGCCGCCTTCGTGACCCGTATCAGGGCCGTCTTGCTGCGCGATACCGGCGCAACGCTCTCGCCATTCAATGCGTTCATACTGTTGCAGGGAGTTGAAACGCTCAGTCTGCGAGTGGAGCGACACGTCGAGAACGCCCTGAAAGTGGTGGAATTTCTCAATGCCCATCCGCTTGTCGAGAGGGTGAACCACCCTGCGCTCGAGAGCCATCCTGACCATGAGCTCTACAAAAAGTACTTCCCCAACGGCGGCGCAAGCATCTTCACCTTCGAGATACGGGGCGGACAGGAAGCTGCGTGGAAGTTCATCGACTCGCTGAAGATATTCTCGCTGCTGGCCAACGTTGCCGACGTGAAGAGCCTCGTGATACATCCCTACACCACGACGCACTCGCAGCTCTCGCCCGAAGAGCTCGAACAGCAGCACATCACGCCCTCAACCATCCGACTCTCGATAGGCACCGAGCACATCGATGACATTCTGGAGGACATTAGTCAGGCCCTGAATGAAATAAAGTAGGATAATTAACGTTCTAAGATAGGATAATTAACGTACTAAAATTGAACATTATGGCTAATATCGCAAAACAACTGACAGACTTAATAGGTAACACCCCGGTCGTAGAACTGGGCAAGTTCTCAGCACTCAAGGGCCTCAAGAAGCCGCTGCTGGCAAAGGTGGAATACTTCAATCCGGGCGGAAGCGTGAAGGACCGCATAGCTCTGGCCATGATTGAGGATGCCGAGCAGCGCGGCGTGCTGGCTCCCGGAGCAACAATCATAGAGCCTACGAGCGGCAACACGGGCGTGGGACTGGCTCTGGTGAGTGCCGTGAAGGGCTACAAGCTCATACTCACCATGCCCGACACCATGAGCATTGAGCGCCGCAACCTTGTGAAAGCATACGGCGCAGAGGTGCGTCTCACTCCCGGAAAGGACGGAATGAAGGGTGCCATAGCCGAGGCCGAGAAGCTGAAAGCCGAGATTCCGGGCAGCGTGATATTGCAGCAGTTCGAGAACAAGGCCAATCCTGCACGCCACTATGCCACTACCGGCCCCGAGCTGTGGAAGCAACTCGACGGCAAGGTGGACATCTTCGTGGCCGGCGTGGGTACCGGCGGAACGGTGTCGGGCGTGGGTAAGTATCTCAAGGAGCAGAATCCTGACGTGCGCATCGTTGCCGTTGAGCCGCTGTCGTCGCCCGTGCTCAATGGCGGACAGAGCGGACCGCACAAGATTCAGGGCATAGGAGCTGGCTTTGTGCCCCAGACCTACAACGCTGAGGTCATCGACGAGGTGGTAGACGTGGCCAACGACGATGCCATACTTGCCGGACGCGAGGTGGGCAGACAGGAGGGACTGCTCGTGGGCATATCGGCTGGTGCGGCTCTCCATGCTGCCGTCGAGGTGGCAAAGCGCCCCGAAAACGCCGACAAGAACATTGTGGTGCTGCTGCCCGACACCGGCGAGCGCTACCTGAGCACTGTGCTCTATGCTTTCGACGACTACCCACTTTAGTTTTACTAATTATTGATGCCGCATAATCGCCGCTACCGAGCAAACTGGCGGCTTATGGGCGAGGGGTGAGAGTGGCAGCTACGCTGTGCTCTCACCCCTTACTTTTTGCTGCAAAGGCGGTATGCGCCACGGTATAGGCTCTATGGCAGACTTGCCAGACGGCGTATGGCGGACGATTGGCGCAGAAAGGAGCAACAGGTGGGAAAAGAATAATCCGCAAGAAGCCGATTGCAGGTTTCTTGCGGATTTGTTTTGGTGATCCGCTTGGGGCTCGAACCCAAGACCCCAACATTAAAAGTGTTGTGCTCTACCAGCTGAGCTAGCGGATCTCCCGTAAAAGTGGTGCAAAGGTATGGGGTTTTTCTTGAATAAGCAAATTATTTACGTGTTTTTTTGTTTGCCCCTTTTTTCCACGCTAAGCTTGCCGGCAGTTCTTCGCTAAGCTCGCAGGCTGTTCCCCGTGCGGTGCTTGTCAGTGGCTGTCAGCTTTGTTCGGGGATGTCGTCGTCGTGCTCGCGGGTGACATATCGTTGCCAGTAAGCAATGATGAGCGACGTCAGCGGCAGTGCGATAATCAGTCCGATGAAGCCCAGCAGTGCTCCCCATACGGAGAGGCTCAGCAGCAGTATGGCCGGGTTGAGGCCCATAGCCTTGCCCATGATCTTAGGTGTGACAACCATATCGGTGATAATCTGCACGATGATAAACACCAGCACGGCCAGTCCGAATATGATCCAGAAGTTCTGTCCCGTGTCGGCAGCCTTGAGCAGGGCAAGGAAAGCCGTCGGAATCAGTGCGAAAGTGTGGAGGTAGGGCACCAGGTCGAGTATGCCGATAAGTATTCCCAGGCCGATAGCCATTGGGAAACCGATGATGGTGAAGCCTATGCAGAACATTATTCCCATGCACAATGCCACGAGTCCCTGGCCGCGGATGTAGTTGTTCAGCTCGCGCTCGGTGTCCTTGGCAAGCTCTTGCCAGAAGGGTCGCACCTTCTTCGGGAACACCTTAACCCAGCTTTCGGTGAGAAACTCGTAGTCGAGCAGGATGAAGAACATATATAATAAGGTGATAAACGAGGCCACGATGCTCACCACCACGTTGGCTGTCTGACCCACGACAGAGAACACCTTGGGCATTGCCGACTTGATCATGTTGGTGAAGTCGGGGCTTTTCAGGAACTTCTCAATCTCGTGCCTGTTGTCCTGTAGCCAGTCCTTGATGAAGGCTACGGCTGTGGTCGACGAGGAATTGTGGTTGACGAACTTGTTGAGGATGTCGGTCAGGCGCTCGAACTGCTCTATCATTGGCGGCACAATCATGTAGAACACTCCGCCCAACACCACTATCAGCAGCAGCATTGTGACGATAATGCTGAGTGCGCGGCCCGGAACGTGCAGGCGATATTGTACGAATCTCACCACCGGATAGACCAGATAGGCCAGGAACCAGGCAATGACGAACGGCAGCAGAACGCTGCTCAGCGATTTCACTATCAGCAGCACAGTCACCGTCAAGATGGCTATGAGCGACCATCGGAACGCTTTGTCGAATGTAATTGGTTGTTGCATGATGATGATAGCCCCTTCCCCGGGTGCCCTCCCTGTGGTGGGGAGCTTCTGCTGAGGGATGATGGGCTGTGATTTTGGTTGGTTATGTTATGTTTGTTGTCTGTTATTGTTTTGTCTGAGGCGTGCTCTGCTGCGCATCCGGCTGGCTTTTCGCAGCTTCTTCTACGACTTGCTGGTAGCAGTGGCGGCAGAGCGGTTCGTACTCCTGTGTCTCTCCGAGCATCACGCGCTTGTCGTTTTCCACGAGCCGGTGGCTCACGTAGGCCAGCTGTCCGCACCTGACGCAGATGGCATGAACCTTCGTCACCTCGTCGGCAATGGCCAGCAGTGCAGGCATGGGGCCGAAGGGCACCCCGCGGTAGTCCATGTCGAGGCCGGCAACGATGACCCGTATGCCCCTGCTGGCAAGCTCGTTGCACACCTCGGGCAGCCGTTCGTCGAGAAACTGGGCTTCGTCGATACCCACCACATCAATCTCCGACGACAGCAGCAGTATCGACTCCGACGACTCGATGGGCGTAGAGGGGATGGTGTTGCGGTCGTGGCTCACCACGTCGCCTTCGGAATAGCGAACGTCGATGGCCGGCTTGAATATCTCCACGCGCTGCCGGGCAAACTTGGCGCGCTTCAGCCGACGGATGAGTTCCTCGGTCTTGCCCGAGAACATGGAGCCGCAGATCACCTCTATGCGTCCGGGACGAAACACTTCTACGTTGTTGTGATGTGTCATAGCGCAGCAAAGTTAGCACTCTATTTCGTTTTACCCAAATCAAAAGCCACTAAATGTGCTCCCATCAGCCCCCTCTTTTTGGGGAGGTGCCGGAATTGGCAGCCCCCCTCAGTCCCCCCCAAGGGGGGAGGAGAAGCCTCCTCAATCCCCCAAAGGGGGGGGCGACTTATAGATCTTGTGAGACTCTATTTCGTTTTACCCAAATCAAAAGCCACTAAATGTGCTCCCATCAGTCCCCTCCTCTTGGGGAGGTGCCGGAATTGGCAGCCCCCCTCAGTCCCCCCAAGGGGGGGGAGGAGGTAATTATTCATTATTCATTGTTCATTATTCATTAACCAATATGGCCCATATTGGTAAGTAATATGGCCCATATTGGTCGGTAATATGGCCCATATTGGTTTGCTGAAAGGTAGCGGGCGCGGATTGCAGGGACAGTCAGCGCAGGCAGTTGCCTTTGATGTATGATAAGATGAACGCGCTTTAACGGTTTTTTTGAATACAATTTGTTTGAGTGTTATTGAATTTTACTAAATTTGCAACCCAATTATATATAATAATGTACGTACAAATATTATGAGTGAGACAAAGAAAATTAAGACAGCTCTGATTTCCGTGTTCCACAAAGACGGCCTTGACGACATCCTTGCAAAGCTCGCCGCAGGCGGCGTGCAGTTTGTTTCGACAGGCGGTACGCAGAAGTTCATCGAGGAGCAAGGCTACGAGTGCAAGGCAGTAGAAGAACTTACCACCTATCCTTCGATACTCGGTGGCCGTGTGAAAACCCTCCATCCCAAAGTGTTTGGCGGCATCCTGGCCCGTCGTGACAATCAGGGCGACCGCGAGCAGATGGCACAGTACGAGATTCCAGAGATCGACCTGGTCATCGTTGACCTCTATCCCTTCGAGCAGACCGTGGCAAGCGGAGCTGCCGAGGCCGACATCATCGAGAAAATAGACATCGGCGGCATCTCGCTGATACGCGCCGGTGCCAAGAACTTCAACGACGTGGTGATCGTTCCGAGCAAAGCAGAGTATGCCATGCTGAGCGACATCCTCGAGAAGCAGGGTGCGCAGACCACTCTCGCACAGCGACGCGAGTTTGCAGAGCATGCCTTCGGCGTAAGCAGCCACTACGACACGGCTATCAACGCATGGTTCAAAAACTCAAAATAAGCATTACATCAAAACCATACGCATGGGCAGCGGCAGCCGTTTGGTGCCGCGGCCTATGCGTAAGAACATTTATAATTAGAACGAAATGGGATTTTTTAGTTTCATCCAGGAAATAGCAATGGACCTGGGAACGGCCAACACAATCATTATCAGCGATGATAAGATTGTAGTAGACGAGCCGTCGGTAGTAGCCTTGGACCGCCGCACCGACAAGATGATTGCGGTGGGCGAGCGCGCCAAGCTCATGTATGAAAAAACACACGACAATATCCGCACCATACGCCCGCTTCGCGACGGAGTAATCTCTAACTTCACCGCCTGCGAGCAGATGATGCGCGGACTCATAAAGATGGTTCACACAGGCAGCCGCCTGTTCTCGCCGTCGCTGCGCATGGTAATCGGCGTGCCGTCGGGCTCAACCGAGGTCGACCTGCGTGCCGTGCGCGACTCTGCCGAGCACGCCGACGGTCGCGACGTCTACCTTATCTTCGAGCCGATGGCTGCTGCACTCGGCATAGGCATCGACGTTGAGGCTCCCGAAGGCAACATGATTGTCGACATAGGTGGCGGCACCACCGAGATAGCCGTTATCTCGCTGGGTGGCATCGTGGCCAATAACTCCATCAAGGTTGCCGGCGACGACCTCACTGCCGACATCCAGGAGTACATGAGCCGCCAGCACAACGTGAAGGTCAGCGAGCGTATGGCCGAGCGAATAAAGATTAACGTGGGCTCAGCGCTTACCGACCTTGGCGAGGAAGCACCCGAAGACTTCATCGTTCACGGCCCCAACCGCATCAATGCGCTGCCCATGGAGGTGCCCGTGTGCTACCAGGAGATAGCCCACTGCATCGACAAGACCGTGGCTCGCATAGAGACAGCCGTGCTCAACGCACTCGAGCACACTCCGCCAGAGCTCTATGCAGACATCTACAACAACGGTATCTACCTCACCGGAGGCGGTGCGCTGCTGCGCGGACTCGAGAAACGACTCACCGACAAGATCAACATACAGTTCCATGTGGCCGAAGACCCGTTGCACTGCGTGGCAAAGGGTGCCGGCATAGCACTGAAGAACGTCGACCGCTTCTCGTTCCTCATGCGCTAAGCGCATAGAGCCTAAGCTTGCCTTATACCACGGAGAGAACCCATGCACAACCTTCTGGAGTTTCTGTCGCGACATTACCACTGGTTCCTGTTTGTCATTCTGGAGGCAGTGAGCTTGGTGCTGTTGTTCCAACAGAACGACTATCAGGGCAGTGTGTGGTTCTCATCGGCCAACTATGTCACCGGAAAGGTGTGCGAGGCGGATGCCAACGTGAGGTCGTATCTGAGCCTTGGCAGCGTGAACGCCAAGCTGACCGAGCGCAACATCTATCTGGAGCAGCGCCTGCAACAGCTCACTGAGCAGATGGCCGACAGCAGCCGCGGGGCTAAGGCGGCAGCCGTGGCTCTGCCCGACAGCGCAGGCTCCATGCGCCTGATACCTGCCAAGGTGGTCTACAACTCCGTGAGCAAGACCGACAACTTCATAACCATAGACAAGGGCGAGGCCGACGGCGTGAAGAAAGACATGGGCGTGGCCTGCGGCACGGGTGTCGTGGGCATCGTCTACATGACCTCGCGCCACTATTCGGTGGTCATTCCGGTGCTCAGTTCCAAGTCGAACATAAGCTGCGCCATACAAGGTCGCGGCTTCTTTGGCTATCTGCACTGGAACGGCGGACGGTCTGACGAGGCATGGGTCGACGACATTCCGCGCCATGCACGCTTCCGCCTGCACGAGAAAGTGGTGACGAGCGGCTACTCGTCAGTGTTCCCAGCCGGCATCATGGTGGGCGAAATACTCCATATCTTCAACTCTGCCGACGGAATGTCGTTCCGTTTGCAGGTGAAGCTGTCTACCGATTTCTCGCGCCTTCGCGATGTCTGCGTGATCGAGAGCAGCAGCTCACAGGAACCTGCGTCGCTGCTGCAGGCAGCCCAGGACTCGCTGAAGCTGCGCAACTAACCTCCACTGCCCCGCTGCCACGGGGCGAAAGCTATTGGCATGAGTATAGATTTTTTCAAGAAACTGCTGTTTTTCATGCTCTTCGTGATGGTTCAGGTGCTTATCCTGAACCGTGTTCACCTGTTTGGTGTGGCCACTCCGCTGCTCTATGTCTACTTTGTGTTGCAGCTCGAACGCAACACTCCGCGCTGGGCAGTCATGGTATGGGCGTTCGCCCTGGGCCTTAGCATCGACACCTTTGCCAATACCGCCGGAGTGACCGCCGGCTCGCTCACGCTGATAGGACTGTTGCAGCCCTACGTGCTGGGGCTCTTTGTGCCGCGCGATGCCGCCGACAACCTTTCGCCGTCGGTGCGTTCGTTGGGCTTGGCACCGTTTTTCTACTATGCCATGGTGCTGGTGACAGTGTTCTGCGTGGTGTTCTTCGCCCTCGAAATGCTCAACTTCTTCAACTGGCTCTACTTCCTCGAATGTGTGGGAGGCTCGGCTTTGCTTACGTTATTGCTCATATTGGTACTGGAAAACCTGCGACGCAGCTGATAGGCAATGAAGAACTTCGAGCTTGAAAACCGCAGCTTGGTCATCCGTGGCATAGCCATTGCCATCGTGGTGGTGTATATCGTGAGGCTCTTCACCTTGCAGATAATGAGCGACGACTACCGCAAGAGTGCCGACTCAAATGCTTTCCTGAAGAAGATAGCCTATCCCTCGCGCGGCGTAATCACCGACCGCAAGGGCCAGTTGCTGGTGTTCAACCAGCCTGCCTACGACATAATGGTGGTGATGAACGAAGCCAAGGACCATCTCGACACACTGGAGTTCTGCCGTTCGCTCAACATCACCAAGGAGTTTTTCGACCTCCGCATGGCTGAAATCAAGGACCGCAACCGCAATCCCGGCTATTCGCGCTATACGCAGCAGCTCTTTATGAGCCAGATCAGCGACCGCGACTTCAGCGTTTTTCAGGAAAAGATATACCGTTTTCCAGGTTTCTATATTCAGCGACGCAGCATAAGGCAGTACAAGTCGGCCATCGGAGCCCATGTGCTTGGCGATGTTGCTGAGGTGTCGCAGAGCGATGTGGAGAACGACGACTACTATCAGCCGGGCGACTACATAGGCAAGCTGGGCATCGAACGCTCGTATGAGAAGGACTTGCGTGGGCGGAAAGGAGTGGAGATACTGCTTCGCGATGCTCACGGACGCATCAAGGGACGCTACAAAAACGGTCAGTACGACCAGCGGCCCATAGCCGGACGCGACCTGCAGCTGGGCCTGGATGCCGACCTGCAGGCTCTCGGCGAGAGGCTGATGGAGGGAAAGCTCGGTGCCATTGTGGCCATAGAGCCGCAGACGGGAGAGGTCTTGTGTATGGTTTCGTCGCCTACCTATGACCCGCACATTATGATTGGCAAGAACCGCGGACGCGCACAGCGCGAGCTGACAGACGATCCGGCAACGCCACTGCTCAACCGCAGCATCATGGGAATGTATCCCCCGGGTTCTACTTTCAAGACAGGACAGGCCGTGACCTACCTCACCGAGGGCATCGTCACGCCCGAAACGATGTATCCCTGCCACCATGGCTTCACGTTCAAGGGCCTCCACGTGGGATGCCACAGCCACGGTTCACCAATCAATCTCGTGCCTTCGCTGGCCACTTCGTGCAACGGCTACTACTGCTGGGGCCTCTACAATATGCTGTCGTCGAAGAAATATGCCAACATTGACTCCGCTATGACCACGTGGAAGAACTACATGGTGAGCATGGGCTTCGGCTACAAGCTCGGCATTGACCTGCCGGGAGAGAAGCGCGGAATGATTCCCAATGCCGAGTTCTACGACAAAGCGTTCGGCAAATGGAACCCTCTGTCGGTCATATCAATATCGATAGGGCAGGGCGAAGTAACCCTCACGCCATTGCAGATAGCCAATCTCGGCGCAACGATAGCCAACCGCGGCTACTACTACACACCTCATGTGGTGAGGAAAATAAAGGGAAAGAAGCTCGACTCGTTATATACCACGCGACATTACACCAAGGGCAGCCGGCAGGCTTACGAGTATGTGGTTCAGGGAATGAGGGCTTCGGTGATTGGCGGAACGTGCCGCCACGCCAACACTCCGCTCTACGAGGTATGCGGAAAGACGGGAACGGCGCAGAACCGAGGACGCGACCACTCGGCGTTCATGGGCTTTGCACCGATGAACAACCCCAAGATAGCCGTGGCGGTGTATGTCGAGAACGGCGGATTTGGTGCCTCGTTCGGTGTGCCTATCGGTGCGCTGATTATCGAGCAGTATCTGATGGGCAAACTCTCGGAGTCGTCGCAGGCCAAGGCCACGGCCATGCAGCAGAGGCATATCGACTATGGCTTCAAGCGAAAGATGTCGCGTGCCGACTCGCTGCGCCTCGACAGCATCAAGCGCATCAACCATATTAAGGACTCGATAAAGCGCGAGGAGGATGCCAGACGCAAGGCATTGCTCGGTCAGGACGGCGACGAGAACGACAGGCAGGGCCCGAACGGTGAGCAGCCGCAGAAACACGACGACCAGCCCATAATACGCATGGACGAGGAAACTACCCCGCGACGCGAGAAACAGCACAAGACGGAAGGTGGCGGCGACCAACCGGAAGAGAAAGAGAAACCATCAGCTAACAAAGAAGACGCAAATGCCAGACAAGAGTCAGAATAACGGTACAAAGGGAGTGATGCAGTCGCTCGACTGGTGGACGGTGGCTATCTACATAGCACTGCTCATCTTCGGATGGATTAGTGTGTGCGGCGCAAGCTACACATACGGCGACACCGACATCTTCAGCCTTTCGTCGCGCTCGGGTATGCAGATAGTGTGGATAGTAACATCCATATCGCTGGGCTTCTGCCTGCTTATGACCGACGACCGCCTCTTCGACACGTTTGCCTACGTGGTCTATGCCATGCTCTTGCTGCTGCTCTTTGCCACCATATTCAACCCCCATGAAATCAAAGGCTCGCGTTCGTGGCTCGTCTTGGGACCGCTGCGCCTGCAGCCCGCGGAGTTTGCCAAGTTTGCCACGGCCCTTGCCGTGTCGAAGCTTATGAGCACATACGGCTTCTCCATGCGCCGGTGGAAGCACGCAGCGGCAGCGGCAGCAATAGTGATGCTGCCCATGCTGTTCATCGTAGCTCAGAAAGAGACTGGCTCGGCGCTGGTCTACCTGTCGTTTTCGCTCATGTTCTATCGCGAGGGTATGCCCGGATGCGTGCTGTTCTCAGCCGTGGCGATGGTGATATATTTCGTTCTTGGAATAAAATACGAGGCTGTTGAACTGGCCGGAACGCCCACGTCGCTTGGTAAGTTCATTGTTCTGCTGCTCGTGCAGCTGTTCACTATCGGGCTGATGTACGTCTATTGCCATAACCGCCGCGAAGCAAAGACCATGCTGGGCTACGTGTTGGGCATCACGGCAGTGTTCTTTCTCTTTGCCGAATTTGTCATTCCGTTCGATGTCACGCTGGTTCAGTATGTGATAACGGCAGCCCTTGTGGTCTACCTTTTATATAAAGGTGTGAAGACCCGGTTCCATCAGTACGTGCTTATCGGGCTGTTTGCTGTTGGCTCGGTGGCCTTTTTCTCAGTGGCCGACTATGTTCTTAATGACATAATGCAGCCCCATCAGCGAGTGCGTATCAATGTTTTGCTTGGACTGGAGGAGGATTTGGCAGGTGCCGGATACAACGTTCACCAGAGCGAGATAGCCATTGGCTCGGGCGGATTGCAGGGAAAGGGCTTCCTGAACGGTACTCAGACGAAGCTGAAGTTCGTGCCGGAACAGGACACCGACTTCATCTTCTGCACCGTTGGCGAGGAGGAAGGCTTCCTCGGTTCGGCTGGTGTGCTGCTGCTTTTCCTTGCTTTGATACTGCGGTTGATTAAGATGGCCGAGCGTCAACCGTTCACTTTCGGGCGCATCTATGGCTATTGTGTGCTGGGTGTGTTCCTTTTCCACGTGTTCATCAACGTCGGCATGGTGCTCGGACTGACCCCGGTGATAGGTATTCCGCTGCCTTTCTTCAGCTACGGAGGCTCTTCGCTGTGGGGTTTCACGCTTCTGCTGTTCATATTCCTGCGCATTGATGCCAGTAGGAATATGACCCGGCAATAAGGAATAAGGTGTTTTTCGGAGGCTTTCCCTCAAAAGGGGGAAGGTCTATATGTAAGTTTCGATGAGGCTCATGTGGCCTTGTGCCGTCAGCTGGCGTTCGGTGGCGGCCACAAGCAGCGTGTCGCCCTCGCTGATGCTTATGCTCTCGCCCTCGCCGTTGCCTATCGTTCCGTTGCCCGACGTGCAAACGAGCACCACAAACGAGTCGCGGTTGCTGTAGTCGAGCAGCAGCGAGCCAGTCACCTTGCAGAGCGAAGTGTGGAAAAACTCGCAGCTGATGATTTCCGCGCAGCCGTTTTGCTGTGGTGTGTAGTTTATAACCGGGTTGTAGTTGGCATCATAGTTGATGGCCTCTGCCGCCAGTTCGGTGTGCAGCTGGCGTAGATTGCCGTCTTTGTCGCGCCGCTTGAAGTCGTAGATGCGGTATGTCACGTCGCTGCCCTGCTGAATTTCGAGCAGAAAGCAGCCTGCTCCGATGCTGTGGATGCATCCTGGCGGCAGGTAGAAGCAGTCGCCCTCATTCACCTCGTAGTTGTTTATTACATCGCAGATGCTGTCGGAATCTACGAGGCGGCGGTAGTCGTCGGGTGTGATGTCTTTCTTCAGGCCGATGCGCAGGTGAGCTCCGGGTGCCGATTTCAGCATATACCACATCTCAGCCTTGCCCACAGAATGGCCGTGGAGCTGTGCGACGCGGTCGTTGGGGTGTACCTGTATGGACAGGTCCTGCCGGGCATCGATGAATTTTATGAGCAACGGGAAGCGGTTGCCGAAGCGGTCGAAGCACCTCTGGCCCACAAGCTCGGGTCCGAGAAGCTCCGTAAGCTCAGTGAGGGTGAGCCCACTGTATTTTCCGAAAGCCACGACAGTCTCGCTTCCGGGTATCGACGAGATTTCCCAACTTTCGCCAACATGATGCAGACCAGCCTCTGCATGGCGAAACGAGACAATTTGCTCGCCTCCCCAGAGAGTTTGCTTGAACAACGGTTTGAATGTAAATATGTTCATATCATTGGTCTGCTTTTTCGCTATTGACGGCTGTCAGCCCGCAACAGGATTGCCGGAAGTTCACTTCTATATGCCTCCCATCTCCTGCTGACAGGGATAACAAGCGACAAATTTACATAAAAATACGATAAAACCAACCAAACGGGCAAAGAATTTATAGGCTCACGCCATACTCTATCTTAATTAAGTATTACTCAGGACAAGCTGAAATGAATATGCCGAGGCTCTCGTTTCACAGAGACTCTCGGCTGATATGTTAACTTTGAGAGGAGTGTGTGCTACTTCTCGTTGAAGATGAGGGTGAGACCTTGCCTGCGATAGTAAGAGAAACGCGTGTCACTGGAGATGAGCGGAATGTTGAGCGTCATAGCATGGGCTATGATTACATGGTCACTGGGGTCTTTGTGGTTTTGTGCAGTGTTGATGCGCAGTCGCGAATAAGTCTGCATCACCTCTTTCTGGATAGGTAAGATTTCGATGTAGTAGTCCTGTTCGATGGCATTGACCATATCCTCAGCTGTTTTCCATCGCTTGTTGCCCCATCCTTTGGCATTGTATGCCACGATGAGTTCGCGCACACTCTCGGCACTGATGCACAATGCAGCATCGGGCTCGTTAAGCAAGTCGTACACGTCTACGTCCAACAAGTCTTGATCCGTTGCCCAGTAGATATAGGCGTTTGTGTCGAGCAGGTATCTCATAACAGCAGCATCGGGTCCTTAACCCATACTTCGCCCTGGTGTCTTCTGGCGGCTTCCATGTATTTGTTGCCTGCCGGCTTTGCTGAATTTATGGCTTTCCTCTCTTCGGGGGTGAGTTTCTTTCTCCTTCTTGAGGGTATTCTTACGGTAGTTGCTTCCATAATCCTAAACGTTTAAGTTGTTTCCACGGCTGTAAAGGTACATTTTTTTCCGTGATATGTGGTCGTCAAGTGCAGAAAAATATTCTAATCTTTGTCCGTTCCCGTATGCGCTCCCGTTTGCGAGTCCTGATAGTAGATACTATCCAGCAGTTCCACGGCTTTGGTGATGTCTTCCATGAAGCGCCGGTGCTCTCTGAGGAAGTCTGGCCTGCCTCCAGACAGGGCATCATAGAGCTGCTGGTTCATGCTTTCAGCGTATGATGCGATGGCATACTCAATGTCGTCTTTCTGCCAATCGAGCGAGGAATGGATGTAGACGTTGCGCTTCTGATGCAGAAAGCAATATGCAGTCTCTATGCTGTCCTTGGGAATGGCAGCGTGGAGAGCTGCTGCCTGCCCGGGCATGGAGCCCTCGGACTGTGTTGTTGGTGTCATTGCCGATAACAGATAATCATTATTAGTGCTATGCTAAACGAGCTAATCCTCCCTCAAAGAGCCGTCTTTGTGGGAGGATTAGTCCTGTGCCGCCGAGTCAGGCAGGCTTGGGTGGAGCTGGTGGGAGTCGAACCCACGTCCGCACAAGGAAACCATACGCTTTCTACACGCTTATTCCGGACTTCATTTTCGTGCTGCGGCAAGACCCGGACCACCAACCGCAACCTTATTCTCAAGAGCTTCACCACGGCAATGAGACCTTGCCGGGGCTATTTCCGATGTTACTGCACCGCTTGGCCCGTAGGATTCGGAACAACATCCACGGAGCGATGTCTCGTTCCCTCGCCTTGCAAGGGAATTAAGCTAACAGTCTACTGTGCTTCGACTAAGCAGCGAGAGCATACTTGTTGTTGCCAATTAATTGCTTGAAGGCTGAGATTTAGGAGCAAACCACCGACGCTCCGCGTGCTTACGTACCATTTCATCTCGCCGTCAAATCCAGTCAACCCCGAGTGAAAAGCGTAAGTGTGACAGCTGTCGCTACAACTTTCGACCGCAAAAATACGGCGAACCTGCCGAATAACCAAATTTTCGGCCCCCTTTTTTCTTGTTTTTAGCGGCGGCGCAAGAGGCTGCGAAAAGCATTGTTTGGCTGCTGACGGCTTGCCTTTTCGGCTTAGCGGTCGACAGCCGTTTAGCTGCCATCGACCAAAACAAGTTGTTTTGGTCTCTGATAAGCACCAAATTGCAATGCAATAAGTACCAAACTGGAGACCAAAACAAGTTGTTTTGGTCGAAGATTTCTGCCGTTTCGCTAACAGCTTGGCTGTCATCGTGTTGCAACGAGCCCTCTGGTGCCGTTTGGCTGCGCAGCGACAACCACCCGTTTGGCAGCGGCGTGTCTGTCGGATGGGCCGTAGTTGTTATGGCAAAGATGGGCAATGACTTGATAGCCCGATATAATAATCTGCCGATTAGTTGTGTGGAAAGTCAATAAGTGCTACCTTTGTAAGGAATGAATAACCATCAGAAATGAGCTATACCTATAATATATATGAGCGGACACTGCACTTCCGCAATCCGGCAGGCACCTCGCGCGGAACTTATCTCACGCGCCATTCGTGGTACGTGGAGCTTGAGCATGGCCGATGCAGGGGAGTGGGGGAGTGTGCGCCGCTACCCGATCTGTCGTGTGATGCCATGCCCCACGACGACTACGAGGCCACGCTCAGAGGCTTCTGCGAAGAGTTTTGCCGCACGGGAGTGGTGCCGGCTGGCCTGGCAGACTATCCATCGATGCTCTTTGGCTTGGAAACGGCCTTGTCGCAAGTTGCCCGCCGGGGCTCGTTGGCTTTGTTCGACACACCTTTCAGCCGTGGCGAAGTGGGCATAACGATAAACGGACTGGTGTGGATGGGCACCTTCGACGAGATGTATCACCGCATAGAGGAAAAGCTGAAGGCCGGTTTCCGCTGCGTGAAGCTGAAGATAGGCGCGATAGACTGGCAGAAAGAGATTGAGCTGATAAGCTTTGTGCGCAGCTGTTTCGGTAAGGAGCAGATAGAACTGAGGGTGGATGCCAACGGAGGATTTGCCAATGATGAGGCTATGAAGAAGCTGGAGCAGCTCTCGCGTTTCGACATTCATTCCATAGAACAGCCCATCCGGCAGAAGCAGTGGAAAGAGATGGGCGAGCTGTGCCACCACTCTCCCATACCGATAGCGCTCGACGAGGAGCTGATTGGGGTGAACTCTGCCGACAGAAAGGCTGAACTGCTGGAAACAATCCGCCCGCAATACATAGTGCTGAAGCCGTCGCTCCACGGCGGAATGAGCGGTTGCGAGCAGTGGGTGGCCATGTCGCGGCAGATGGGGATAGGCTCGTGGATTACGTCGGCACTGGAAAGCAATGTCGGGCTGAACGCCGTGGCTCAGCTGACAGCTAAGATATATATGGACAAAGAGCATCAGGAAGGTTGTGGCGAGACGGCAATGATGCCGCAGGGACTCGGCACAGGGCAGCTGTTCACGGACAACATAGAGGTGCCCTTGCAGATAGTGGGCGACAAACTGTGGTTCCGGGAGAAGAGCGCATCCTTGTGCACACACGCGGTTCGACGGGCAAGCCGAAGCCTATATGGGTAGAGAAGAAGCGCATGGAGGCATCGGCACGTATCACCTGCGACTTCCTGGGATTAAGCCCCGGCGACACGGCCTTGCTCTGTCTGCCTCTCGACTATATAGCCGGCAAGATGATGGTGGTGCGCTCGCAGGTGCGCAAACTCAACCTCTTGGCTGTTCCGCCATCGGCACATCCGCTGAAGAATGTTGCCGACAGGAGGATAGACTTCGCCGCAATGGTTCCCAATCAGGTGTGGAAGACATTGCAGGTGGCTGAAGAGCGCCAGCGGCTAATGCGCATACGACATATTATAATAGGTGGCGGCAGCATAGACGAGCAGCTGGCCGAACAGCTCCGCAGCTTTCCAAATGCGGTGTGGAGCACATACGGCATGACCGAAACGCTGTCGCACATAGCCTTGCGACGGCTCAGTGGGTGCGACGCGTCACAGTGGTACACCCCTTTCCCCTCTGTGCAGCTCTCGGCAAGCAGCGATGGCTGTCTGATTGTCGATGCGCCGCTGGTGAGTGAGCATACTTTGCATACCAACGACATAGTGCAGTTCAGGGAGGAGCAGTCTGGCGGCTCATGCGCCAGCTGCCGACAGTTCAGGATTCTTGGCCGTAAAGACAACGTTATATGCTCGGGCGGCATCAAGATACAGGCCGAAGAGGTGGAGCGTATGCTGAAACCGTACATAGCCACGCCTTTTCTGATAACCAAGCAGAAGGATGCAGTCTATGGAGAGATTGTCGTGCTTGTGGCGGAAAACGGCGATGAAGAAAATCTAAGGCTGATAGCATCAAGCAAACTGCCTAAGTACTATCAGCCCAAACGAATACTGACGGTAAGCAAAATCATGCTTACAGAGACTGGAAAGCCGCGGAGAGACATTGACCTTTATTCGGTTTAGTAGGTACAGAGCATCCTCGATAGCTCCTCACCTCACTCTCCTTGACGGTATTTCTACACGAACTCGTCGCCGTACTTCATGCCCACCTCGTTGACATACTTGCGTATCAGTGCCGACGAGTCTTCTTTCTTGCATATCAGAAGCACATTGCCCTTCTCGGCTACGATGAAACCTTCGAGTCCGTTGAGCACTGCAATGTGGTCTTTCGGTATCTTCACGATGTTGTTGTGGCTGTCGTCGATGATAACTTCGCTGTCGATGATGACGTTGTCGTCCTGCGAAGTGCTCTCAGCCTCGTAGATAGAGTGCCACGTGCCGAGGTCGGCCCAACCGAAATTGCAGAGCTTTACGAAAACGTTTTCTGCTTTCTCCAGTATGCCGTAGTCTATTGAGAGGTTGGGATAGCGGGGGAAGTTCTCATTGACGTAAGCCAGTTCTTCTTCGAGAGACAGGTTGACATCATCATTGTCGATAACTCGCATCACCGAGGGCAGTATCTTGTTGAGCGTATGTATTAGGTATTCTACGTTTGCCATGAAGCAACCGGTGTTCCAAAGGAACTCGTCGCTTTGTATAAACATTCGGGCAAACTCGCGGTCGGGCTTCTCTGTGAATGATTTCACGCGGTACAGACCTGCGACTTCGGTTTCCTCGCCAAGCTGGATGTATCCATAGCCTGGCTCTGGACGTGTGGGCGAGACACCGAGGGTAAGCAGACCGCTGTTGTGGTCGACGAAGTCGAAGCCTTCCTTGATGTTGGCCAGGAACGCCTCCTCGTTGATGACAGCCTGGTCGGAAGGTATCACCACAAGGTTGGCGTCTTTGCATATATGGCGCACGCGATAGCAGGCCCATGCAGTGCTCGGGGCCGTGTTGCGGTAGATAGGTTCCGACAGTATGTTTCGTTTCGGCAGCTCAGGCAGCTGCTCTTCTACCAGCTGAGTATAAGCACGATAGGTGCTAACAAAAATATTCTCAAGAGGAATGAGCTTTAGCATACGGTCAAACGTTTGCTGCAACTGGGTGCGTCCAACACCGAAGATGTCGACAAACTGTTTGGGATAAGCCTCGCGGCTCACGGGCCATAATCTCAGGCCTTTGCCGCCTGCCAGTATCACGCAGAAGTTCCTGCTCTTATCGTTCATGGTGTTTTAGATATTTTGACTTTAGTGTACTGTTAATCTTTGCTTCAACAAATGTATATAAGTATAACGTGATATGCAAATCTTTTATTTCTTTTTATCTGAAATATTTGTGCGTTCAACTAAATTGATTTACCTTTGCACCGTCTTAAAGCCCAGATGGCGGAATCGGTAGACGCGCTGGTCTCAAACACCAGTGGGGCAACCCGTGCCGGTTCGACCCCGGCTCTGGGTACTGCAAGGTAAAGCTTAACGACAAAGAAAGCGTTGCAAGTCAATTACTTGCAACGCTTTTGCCTTTTCTTATAACTGATTTTGCACCACGTTTGCACCACATAAACGCAAAATGCACCTTTTGTGGGTCTTTCGGGGGGCTGTCGCTCTGGCTTTTTTATTGATCGCTGGCGGCTGGCTTTAGTCTTATTATTGTGGCTGGGGTGTTGGTTGGCTTGTTGGTGCGGTGTCGTGATGCAAATAGAAAGTTGCCGTTTGTCGGTCGGCTGCTGCTTAACTCTCTTATTGTCTGGTTTGCTATCTCCAGCGCGTTTAATAATTGCTCGTTGGTCGCTTGCAGTCGCTCGTTGGCTTTTTTTAGGGTTCTGCACTCTGCGTTTGCTATCTGCAACGCCTCGCCCATCGCCTGTAATGCTGCTTTGTAGTCCATATTGTTTGGGGTTTTGTTGAAATGTGGTGCAAATATAGATGTTTTCGGGCGTACCTCCAAACAAATTTAAAGATAAAATTGTATGTAAATTATTGGTTTTCAGCGGCTTTGTATTACTTTAATACGCTGCTTTCGTATTATTTTAATGCGGCTTTGGTGGTGTAAATACTTCGTGTCTTTTCCCTGCTTCTTGTCTGGCTGCTAATTATTGCGTACCTTTGCGGCTGGAGTTTTGTAGTGCTGTGGCAGGGGGCGTCGTCTTGATTGGTGCTTCCTGCACTTCTTTTTCTGTTTGCCTCCGATTTAGGTATGTAAATTTCGGGTACTTTTTCGGGTACTTAATTTGTAAATTGCTGATATTCAATAGGGGTAATATAGTGTTGTTCTCTAATACCCTCCAGCCTTATATTTGCGCCTGTTGGGGTGGTGATTTCTGGGTGGTGTTTGCCTGTTATCGTGTTTTCTTTTGCCTGTTATGTGTGTTTCTTATCTTTTTGTTTGGTCGTTTCGGTGTTAATTGCTTTTTCTTTCGGTGTTCCTGCAAATGCAAAGAGGCTGGCACAATGTCTGCCCAGCCTCAACGCTCAATAATGCCGTTTTACGCGCTTTTTTTACTCCAGCCTTATAATTACACCTTTGGCGACTTTAACGCTGTTAGGCGCAAAATTCGGCAAAAATAACTACCCTCTAAATGGGGTGTTGTCGTTTCGCCCAGCCTCAACGCTTCGCCCTCTGTTTCCTGTTATATTGCGCTTGTGTGCGATTGTCGGCAGGTTCAGCCCTTGTGTTACTTCGTCTGTTACTTCATCTTCGGTGCGCTCTTCCTCTCTGTTCTTTCTATAAATGCTGTTTTGGGTGAGGTTGTTTGGCACAAAATAAAAATCGTTGTCTTCGTCTTTCTTGACTTCAAAAGCAATGCCCAGCAATAGTATGGTATTGTATGCCATATAACCTTGCCTCCGTAACTCTACCCATAAAGCGTTTAACGCTGTGGCGGCTTGCTGCTGGAGGTTCTGGAGGTGGTCGCTCTGCTGTTCCTGCTTGTTACTGACTTCGCCAGCTGCTTCGGTCGCGCTGGTCGGGTTGGATTTCTCTTTTACGGCTGCTTCCTGTGCTGCCTTTCTGGTGGTGTCTTTTGTTGCCATAATTGTATTACTTTAATTTGGTGCTTAATAGCGTTGCAACCTTTTCGGCTGTTTTTCTGAACTCTCGGTTATACTTGTATTCTGTATTATAGTGGCGAAGGTAGTAGCTAATACTGCTTCCGTCGTGCTTAATCTCGATCGCTATCTGCTGCGTGTTGTCGCCGTCCTTTTTGCAATGGTGTGCGTAAATCATTCGGGCGTAAACGTGCCAGCGGTTTCGGCTGTCTTCTGCTATTACTCTAAATGGTACGCCCATAACGGCTTTAATGGCGTTCTTTATTTCCGGGTGCTGCGGCTCGGTTTCGTACTCAATGCCAAAATTTAGCCCTTTGGCGATGTCGCGCTCTAACGTTGCCTTGTCGCTTAACTCCCAGCCTGTAACCATAAAAATTCTGTTGCAACTTATTAGGCGCAAAATGTCGGCTTTGCGCTGCTTTTCGCTGTCGGTGTCGATCGCTTCGGGTTCTATTACTTCGCCCTGTGCCTGTAACCGCTGCAATAGGTCGCGCCTTTTCTCTTGGTTGAGGCTTGCAATGTTGCTTGAAATATACACCTTTGCTCGCTCCATATAGCTGCCCTTTCTGTTATATCTCCTTTCCCGATAACTTGGTTCTGGCTGTCGGTGGGGTTGTACCACCGAGGCTTCTGCCTGTAAGGTCTGGGCGTGTTGCTTGCTTGTTGTTATACTCCAGCCATTCCTTTGTGGCTTCGGTCGGCTGTTCAGGTGCAATGCCTCTGGCTTCTTCAACGGCTTGCACCATCTTTGCTGTTTCTTCTGCTGTAAACATAGTTGTTATAATGTTGAGTGTCGTGTCCCTGTTGTTATACCTCTGCGGCTGGCTTCGTTTTGCGCCTCTTGTAAATATCGCTGTGCGCTGGTACTGTTATCTTGCCTTAATTGCACAATATACGCTTTTAGTTGGGCATCGTCTAACAGGCTGGGCGATGTGTGGCTCGTTACTTTGGCGGTCGTTCCTGTTCCGTCTTGCAGGGTCTGGCTGTTGGCGTTGGTCGGCTGGTGGTGTATTATGCCGTTACGTTCCCACGTTCTAACGGCTGCTTGCCAGTCTTTAATCGGTTTGCCCTTGCCCTGTGTCCATCCGTTGGCTTGGTAGTAGTCGCAAAATTGCTGTGCGTCTATTCCGTTGCCTCTCTCGGTGCAATACTTCTCAACCTCTGCAATAGTTGGAGGAGTAAAGCGTGTGCGCGTTCCTGCAACGCTTGGCGTTGCTTTTAATTCTCCTTTTTCCTTTTCCTTATCATTTGAATTATCATTATTATTCTTATTAGCTTGTTTGGTGCTTCCGTTTTGGTTGTCGCTCGGTTGTTTTTCGGTTGTTTCTTGGTTGTTTTCTTCGGCTCGTTTGGCTGCGTTTCGGTTTCCTTTCGGTGCGCCTCCAGCCTGTCCGTTCTTATACCTCCGCAAATTTGCGTCTAACTGCGGCTTTATTAACTTCCAGCATAATTTGGCGTATGGCTCTGTTATTGTTGGCTCTTGCTCTGTTAGTGCGTACTCTGCAATGGCTTCGTATATTTTGAGCCTTACTTCTTCGGGGCAAAGGTCTATTGCCTCCTTAAAACTTCGGTAAAATATAAAACTTTCTCGTTCCATATTGCTCTGGGTTTTGGGTTCTGCAATAGCGTAAATTACTCAAAATTCGCTTTAAGGTAATACACCTTATATCGCCCATAAACGCCTTTACGCCATTCGTCTTGTATGTCTATTCCCTTTTTGCGTAATTGGCTGATGTGCCCTCTGGGGTCGCTTAGGTGTAAAGCGGTTGCAATGTCGGCAGCTGAATACTTTTTACCTCCTACTAACAAATTATAAACGAGCCTCTGCAATACTGCTGGCTTTGGTCGGTTTTGTGATGCTGTGTTCATACTTCGTGTTATTTGGTTGTTAAAATTCGGTCGATGTCAGACTTTCTATAACGGCAAAGTCCACCTACCCTTACAGGCTTTAGAAAGTCTTTTTTGTCCCAATTCCATAACGTGCTGGGGTTTACGTTTAGGAGGCTGGCTGTCTGCTCTCTGGTGTAATATATTTCGGCTTTCCCTGCCTCAACCTCTCGCGCTATCTCTTGGCGTGTTCTGCCGATTAGGTCTTGCGCAAACTCGCCCAGTTGGGCGGCTGTTATTTGGAGCGTTACGTTTGCTCCGCTGCTGATAATTTCTGTTATGGTCATACTTTGCTATTTTGTCGGTTTCTCCACTCTGGGCAGCTGCTTCCTGTTGTGGTTCTGGTGCAAAGTTATGGCAAAAAATAATGGTGTTCTAATTTCGGAAATACCGACAAATTCCGTGCTTCCGTTTTGGTATTACTTTGTTCTAAAACGCACGAAAAAAGCGTAACATTTAGGTGTTACGCTTGCTCTAATTCTGTTTTATATTCTGTTGGGCTTGCTGTCTTTAATGCGGCTCTAAACGCTCTTTCGCTTGCCAGCCCATCTAACAGGGGCTTTAACGCTCGGTGTAACGCTGTGGCGTTGATATTCCTTGTTATATAGCCTAATTCTTGGGCGGCTGCAATAATTTTGGCGGCTGGTGCTGCTTCGTGTTCCTGTTGGTGCTGCTTCAATACTTGCAAAACCTTGTTATATTTGCTTTTGTCTGTAAAATACGAAACGAAAGCAGGGGTTTGTGTTCGTCTGCCTCTCTGCTTTGCATTCTGCCTCTGGCTTCTATCAACCTCAACCGCTGCGCCTTGCAAATAACCTATATACTGCAAAGCGTATTTATAAACAGGGTGCGTTTCGTAATACTCCGGGCTGGTTAATTCCCGGACTTCCTTTAATGTCTGCTTGATAGCTTCCACCTTGTGCCGTGCAAAGTCTTTGGGGGTCTGCCCTTTGCTATCTCTGGCAAAGAGTTCGGCAAAGGTGTAATAATCTGTTGCGGCTGTTCGGTCGCTCTCCACCTTTGCAAACTGACTGCCCAGCCACGTTAATTTTGCAATGGCTGTATATAGGTTTTCGCGCTGCAGGTGCTGGCGTTCTTCCTGTGGGGTTCTGGTGCCTATCAGCTTGCCGTTCATACTAACAAATTAACTAAATCTTGTTTCATCTGTTCGTCTATCTCTCTGTAACGTGCAAATGCCCTGCTGCCCTCTTTGTGTCCGCTTAACGCTCCTACGAGGTTGGGGTCTTTCACTTGCTTGTATAGGTTGCCAACAAAACAACGCCTTGCCAAATGCGATGAGGCTATTTCGTTTATAGGCTTTATTTCTGGCTCTCTGGTAGTCGGGTTTATGATTGTAACAGAGCGCGTAATTCCTGCGGCTGTAAACGCTGCCTTTATTGCTACGTTATACTTTTGCTCGGAAATAAACGGCAGCAGTTTTCCGCTCTCGTTGTTGGCGTATCGCTCTAATATCTCCTTTGCTGTGGCGTTTAATGGCACTCGGACTGTTACCGCTCTTCCCTCTTTCGTTTTTCTTGGTATGTACTCAACCGCGCCTTTTATAATGTTGCTTTGGGTGAGTTTATATAAATCGCCTACCCTGCAACCGATGAGGCACTGAAATACGAAAATATCGCGCTGTATTGCTAATTGTGGGCGGCTGCTTAAATCTGCCTTATATAGTGCGTTGCGCTCGTCTATCGTAATATAATAGGGTGTGCCGTAAACGCATTCTTTAATGCTGTAATGCTTAAATGGGTTGTTGGTCGTTTCGCCTGTTTCTATTGCCCACAAAAAGAAAGTGCGTAACTTCGTAAATATGCCGCTGATGGTGTTCTGTCCTCTTGGGGCTGGGGTGCGTGTTTCGGGTACGGCTTCAAATACAGGCTTATAATCTGGGCTGCAAATATATTTGCCTGTTTCTTCGTCTTTCGTAAAATACTGATGTTCGTCTTTCAAAAAGTCCTCAAAGTTGCGCAGGGTGTCGGGCGTGATGGTGTCTAACTCCAGCTTAAATGTGGGGCGGCTGTAAAGTTGCTTGTATATCTCAAAGCGTTGCAAAGCACGATATATAACCTTAAAATTGCGCGTTCTCACTTCCGACAAATGGCGCGTTTCCAAAAAGCGTGCAAAGGTTTCAAAAAACGTTTCTTTCCTTTCGGTCAGTCCGTATGCTTCTGGGTTCTGCGCCTTTTCTATTTCCTCTTTTAGCCATTGCGATGTTAGCTGCTCTGTGTTGGTCGCTCTATTGTATATGTCTGCAATGAGTGCTTTAAGTTCTGCAACCTCTTTATTAAACTGCGCTTTCTCGGCTGGGTTCATCACTACCTTTGCTTTTATTTCCTCTCGCTTGCTGTCCCATCGCTCTGGCAAAACTTCTATTTTGCTGGAGTAAAGTAATTGCACGTTTCGCCCATCCCTCAACCGAAAACGCACATTTGCCGTTTTCTTCTTGGTGGTAGCTACTCTGATAAACGCTGTAATTGTTGCCATATTCTTGTGGAGTTTTGGTAAAATTTTTGCTATATCCGTAACCGATACAGGCTTTTAGTTCCGTGCGGTGGTGCAAATTTACGAATTTTGCACCACATAACAACAATTATTTTAGATTATTTTAGATAAAAATAAAATGCGTGCAAATATACAAAGTCTTGAAAATCATCGCAAAGCAACGGTAAATGCGGTTGTTTTCGCTGGTGGTACAAATATGACGTTTTCTAATAACTCAAACCTGGCTCTGGGTACTGTAAATTATTTGAGAAGTGTTGTAAATCAAGTATTTACGACACTTTTTTGTTTTTGTAGCGAGCAAATAGCGAGCAAAAAGCAACACTGCCTCACGTCATACCCATGATGAAAGGCAAAGCAATTCAGCGAAGAAGCATCGTATGTCCCAACACTCACACAAAAACAACGGAAACCCTATTAGAAAGAGTTTCCGCTGATTATGCGATATTCAAATTTGTTTTGGAGCGAATACTATCTTAGTCTGAAGACATCACTTGCTTCGTCAGTAACAGTCCCATTGATAGGGTCAACAAAGAAACTTAACCTTTCACCCGTTGCGGTATATGCTCGTATCAATGCTTTCCAAGACTCCCACCTTTCTACATTGGGTGCGCCGGTTGCACAATAGTCGTTAAGCCATACACCTTCGGGGCGTATTCTTAATCTTCTGTTCCCATTATAAAATGATTTATCAGCAAGCCATCCTATTACATCTTGAGGAGAAGAAAATCTGTATGAACTATTGTTTGAATTACTACTATCAGAAGAAGAGGGACTTGAAGAATATGATGAAGAACTTCCATCTTCTTTTCTCATAGGTATACCATTAAACGTTAGCACTTTGTTTTCTCCATCAACAGGCCAAAAATCATTTGCGTTATTATAAATCAACATATCACCATTAAATTCATATGGGCCATTGTAACGCTCTTGACCATTTATTTTTTGAATTAAGTTGTCGCCACTAATTATTACTTCTATAGGATAACCGCTATTTGCATCTTCACCTACCCATCGGCCTTGCAGCCAATCAGAATCATCTTCCTGTAAACTTTCTTCTTCCTGTAACTTTTGATAGAACACCTCTCTTGATTTGTTTACTTTCTCTTTGATTTCTTTTGAGAAAGTATCATGTCCTTTTAAGTCTGCATAGCCATAATGATAAATAACATCATTATTGTATTCAGATAATTCCACCAACATTACTAACACCACACCATTTGAAACTTG
This sequence comes from uncultured Prevotella sp., assembly GCA_900318625.1. Taxonomy (GTDB): domain Bacteria; phylum Bacteroidota; class Bacteroidia; order Bacteroidales; family Bacteroidaceae; genus Prevotella. The sequence goes on along the minus strand of ONLG01000014.1, from coordinate 11,399 downwards.
AACTATTGCATTTGCATCATCAGTTCCAATCAAACTATAATATGGTTTTATGAGTACAGTGCCATCCTTACCTTTCAAACCCATATGCACAGTGTTTTCTTCAAAAAGGCCTGATTCATCTTCACGTATCAATCGATATTCGGGTAACTCATTTTCGCTAATGGTTCCACATTTTTTACCTTGTTTGTCATACTTAGTGTATTTATTTACTGTGTTAAAGTCATCATTAACATATGCAAACCCATCACGGAACTTTGGAAAATCTTTTGAGTAATAACCTGTTGCGGTATGACCTATTTTACCATACTGATAATTAGTCTTTCCCGTAAATACAACCGTTCCATTTTTATCCACAAAGGAAAAATCTTTTCCACTGTTTTGACAATAGACCAAACCTTCACTAAACAGTCCAACATCTTCTGCTTTTATAGATAATGGTATTACCAATTCTCCTTTTTGGTTTATCCAACCCCATTTGCCATCATCGCAAACGGCTGCAAGACCTTCACTGAAATTTCTATTTTTTATATTATAATAAGAATAAGGACTTGAAAAAACCTCTTCTCCCTTGGTGTTGATATACGCCAATTTATCACTTTTTGAAACAGCAGCAAGACCTTCGCTAAAAATGTCAGCAGCATCGAACGAGCAAGGAATAACCTCTTCACCTTTGGTGTTGATATATCCCCATTTCTTTCCTCTTCTAACAGCAGCATATCCTTCGCTAAATGGCGCGAGTTCATCATATACTTCCAAAGATTTAGCAAACTCGGGAGTAAGTTCCACGATATCTTCTTTGCTATTACTGCTATCCACATTTTCGTTTTCCGCATTATGTTTGTTCACCAAATGAGTATAAGCATAGTAGCCTCCGCCCCCAATAAGGCAGAGCAGAACTACAATCAAAGCCCAAATCCAACCTTTCCTTTTCTTGGGTTCTGGATCAATAATTTCTTCTTGGATTATTCCAACATTGCCTATTGGGCAACCGCAATTAGGACATGCAGAGGCCTTATCCGAAACCTCATGCCCACATTCCTTACATTTGATTAGTGACATAGTTGTTTAGGTTTTCTTTCGTTCGAATTACAAGTAATATCGTTATATTCTTATAACCCAATAATTCCGATTTTATTTTGCTTTAAAGGTATTTGTTTTACCTTTTTGGTTACACAGAAGGGATTGTCCCTTCTGTGTAACAATTGTTAATGCTTGTCACTTCTTATTTCACAACAATTTTCTTACCATCACGTATATATATACCTTTCTTCGACTTACTCATATCCATGCTTCTACCAACCAGTTGCCCATCAATCGAGTAGATTGGGCTCTCATTGTTCTTACCTACGCCCAATAGTTCATCCTGTAAGATAGAAACACCTGTTGAAGCATCAACTGTAAAGACAGATTCTATATTATCCGCTTTATAGAACTTACTGATGTCTGTTTCTGTCATAACGATATTCTTCAACAAGACTGCATAATCACCATAAGCCATGTCTGCATTTATATTGACCGTTAAGGTAACTATTTCACCTTCATTCCCTGTAAAGTTCTCATCATAAAGTGAACTACATAAGAAGCGGAAGACTCCGTCTGACACCTCATCTATCACGAGTGTGTGCTCATCATCCTCTGGAAGTCTTCCTGGAGCTAAAGAAGCCATAATCCTTCCTTTGGCATTCTTCACAATACTTACACCCTCGGGTAAATGTAAATCAAACTGGAACCCACGGATTGGGGTTTGATTCTTCATGCAGATGGATAACTCTATCTGAGAGCCTGGGGCCCCTTTGGCATTAGTTGCATAAATCACATTGTCCATGCCATCAATATTTGATGCAACCCGTGCATAAGTCTTGCTCTTCAATGCCCTTACACTATTATGAGTACTTCCATAAACAGAGCTTCCCATAATGATGTTTGCAATACCTGTGTAATCTCTTACATCAATGTCGCCATTCTCGTCAACATCTCCCGCCTTTACTACAAAGCCATCAGGTGTATTACCCATGATGTGATTGGCGACACCAGTATAATCTCTCACGTCGACTTCATTGTCAGCATTGATATCACCAAGCATGTAAGAAGATACAGTCAACGTAGATTTTACGTAGTCAATAATATAATACTTACTGATATCCGTTTCTGTCAATCGGGCATTCTTGATGATAAGGGGATAATCTCCATCGTCAATATTATCCGAAACATTTACCGTTAGAGTAACTATTTCTCCATCATTGCCTGTAAAAGTTTCATCATACAAAGAACTACACAAGAATCGGATTGCCCCATCTGCTTGTTCACCAATTGTCAATGAATGTTCATCATCCTCTGGCAATCTGCCTGCAGACAAAGAAGCCATAATCCTATCTTTTGCATTCTTGGCAACAGTAACACCATCTGGCAGATAAAGATCGAACTGGAATCCGCGAATTGGCGTTTCGTTTTTCATCTTGATGGACAAAGTCATCTGACTGCCAGTTTTTACTTCCGTAGATTCAATATAAACAGCATTTGCTAACTGAGAAATATCCGTATCATCTACCATCGGCACATCCCCCTGTGAAGTTACCGTTACTTCACAAGTCGCTTGGATATTGCTGCCATCTGTTGTAGTGGCTGTGATGGTTGCAGATCCTTCACCTACAGCCGTAACGACTCCATTCGAAACTGTTGCGACATCGTTATTACTTGACTCCCAATACAATTCTTTATTTACCGCATCTTCTGGAAGCACATTTGCCTTTATCGTTTTACTGCTACCAACAGATAAGGTTATTGTATTAAAGTCAAAAGAAACACTTGTTACAGGTTGTGAACTCACGTTCCCAATCAGATACGGGTAACCGTTTCCATCGTCAATACTCCATATAGACGATAGATCCCATCCCAAAGCGGTATAGGTGCTGGAAGTTTTAAGCTCATCATCAGTCTTGGCAGCCCCGTTCATGATATCATCATAAACTTTTTGAGCGACATCGTTCACAGAAACCTGCATACTCTTCAATGCGTAGTTGTTCAGTTCAGGAGCAGGAGCACTGTTCTTAATGCCGCCTATAATGCGCTGTCCATAGCCACCACCCTGTTGCACTTGCTGAGATTCATAAACAACATCTATCTTGTTGTTCATTGCGGCACAATTTTTCACGACTGCATTTGCCCCATCATTATAGCCGATAACACCAGCGGCATAGTTGTTACTAAACAGATTGCCATAAGCATAGCACTTATCTACCACGCTATAATTATAGGCTACAAGTCCTGCGGCATTATACGATGAGCTAACTACCGCTGAGCTATAACTATTGGTGACGGTGGACGTGTTCTTGCCAATCAGACCTCCGACGTACGATTCATTACCCGTTGCCGACAACGTTCCTGTTGTAAAGCACTGGTCTATCTTACCAGCTGTAATCTCACCAACCAAGCCTCCCACATAAGATGTTGCACCTGTCGTATTGATGGTGACATCTGCCCGACATTTCGATATAGTTCCATTGACCATCAATCCGACAACACCACCTACAGGAGTTCCATCAGACAGGTTGCCTGCCACACGACAGTTTTCAATCCTGCCTTTAATCATCTTCCCTATCAGAATTCCTGTGTTTGCACCGCCTTTCACTTGTTTCCCATTTGCAGTTTCCACTGTCAGGTTCTTGATGTAACCGTTGGCAAAACAAGAGAACAATCCTGTATTATCGCGTGTTGAATTGCACCACAACCCTGTTACCTTATGATTATTACCATCAAAGTAGATGGTTTCGCTACCGTCACGACCAATTGACTCCCACCCCTCACTGCTGTAGAACTGATTAATATACTTAGTCAAATCAATATCATTCATCAACTTATAGTAGCCCTTCCGGTAAACCTGTGTCAAGTCTGCAGCTGTGCTAATCTGATAAGGATCAGCCTCAGTTCCTTTGCCCAAGAACGAAACCACCTCAGTTGTATAATACGACTGTTCCTTTCCGTCGGCCTTAGCAGAGACACGTACCTCATGACCTGCTTGAAGCGGATTAACTGTAAATGAGAAAGAGTTACCCGAGCTTACAATCTGTTGTTTTTCACCATCAATCTCCAATGTTATGGTCCCTCCGTCCACACATTTGCCGCTGACAGTTGTTGCTCCCGATACTACTTGCGATGTAATCACTGGTGGTGCAGTCTGCGATTTCATATAAGGATAGCACTCTGTTTCCTGTATCGCCCATGCGTCAGTAAAGTCCCATCCCATCGCAACGTAGGTGGCTTTCAATTTCAGAGTTGTGGAACTTACGCCTGTACCGTTCTGTAAATCATCGGTTATGTCTTTAGCAACTCCCTTACTGATGACAATTGTCTTGTTGTATGATTTGTTTTCTGCTGATGTCCCCATTTTTCCTATTTGATAGTCGTCATCCGTATCTCCATAAATACGACCGACAATACCTTCTGTTGCTTTAATAAAAGTAGAAATAATAAAATTCGACTTTATGTAACTACCAGAATAGTAATGGGCATATCCTATCAATCCTCCTACGTATGATGTACCAGAGACTTCTCCGAATGTGTAACAATGCTTTATATAGCCACCTTGTTGATATCCTATTAATCCTCCTGTATACTTTAACCCATTCACGGTTCCATTGTAATAGCAATCCTCAAGAAAACTCCGATTACTATTACCTATTATTCCACCAGTCTTTTCACCTGTTCCTGAGATGGTGGCTAAAGAATAGCTACTTTTTATCAATCCTCCATTTTTAGTTTCACCACAGAGACCGCCTAAACTCATGTTTCCAGAAATGTGTCCTACATAAGAACAATTTACCAACTTAACATTATCTACATCTCCACTATTGGAACTAAACCCCGATATACCACCAACGTAATTATTACCTATGATAAAAGATTTCACATGACAGCATGAGAAAAATCGTGATGAAGAAGATGTAGTAGAACTTCCAACGATTCCTCCTACATAATCATACCCAAATACATCTACTTTTGAATACACGCCCGAAACTGTTGTATAATAACACTCACCCAAACATCCACTTGTATAATTATTACCTTCTATTTTTCCAGAAAGATTGCAATTGCTTACACTCCCATAGGAAGAATAACCAGACAACACACCAACGTAATTGTTGCCTTTTATTGAAACATCTTCAATGGCAAGTTTTTTTATTGTAGCAGAAACACAATAGCCAAAAAGCCCCACGTAAGAAGTATTGCTTCTGTTTATCCAAAGCCCGGATATGGTTTTTCCGTTACCATCTAAATTTCCATTGAAAGGAGCAGAAGGTGTTCCTACAGGCTGCCAGCCTTGGTCAGGATTCTCGTCCTCTAAGAACTCCGTCAAGTCAATGTCTGCCATCAACTTGAAGTACACACCACTTTTATTGAGGAAATTCCTCAACTGATTCAACTGAATCGGATTCAAAATCAGATAAGGGTCACTCTCGGTTCCCGACCCCGATCCGCTAAACTGCGCAAACGTCAGTAGCGAGCATAGGAACAATGCTGCTGAAGTTAGTAGTCTTTTCATACTGTATTAGTGTTTTTATTATATTAGGAGTTATGTCTATTCATTGAGCAATGCTCATTCTCTCTTATCAAATCACTCATATAGCTTCTAAAAGAAGTGTCATTATAGTTTTCTCCCAACAACTCCCACGCTATTCTATAATTATTCTTTTTCAAAGCCATCTGAATACCTTCAGTCCATAGTCCCCAAACGACATCATCAATAACACCTTTTGCATGTAAGTAGTATTCTTCACTACACAAGTCAAAATATAAACGCATATAAATGTCAACATCTCTATTGAAAACAGAAGTCGTATTCAAATTAGCTGGCATTTTCAATATAAGATCTTGATAGCGTTTCGTATATTCTGCAAAGAACTGAAATTCGTATTGCCTCTTTGCCTGTTTTTGAGTCTCCTTTATTGCTTTTGCACTCCAATAAGAAGACACTATAACTGTTAATATTGCTACTATTAATAGCCCCATTTGAACCCAATTTGATGCATCCATAATTATTGTAGTACTATTAAATTATGCTTTTATTTGATTGATTATTTCTGATAATTCGTCTGAAACAAAATTACCTTCAGAAAAAATGACTTTTCCATTCTCTTCTACCCATTGACCAAGCTGTTCACTTGTATAAAAACAATCACGGATACTTTCAAGAATCAAGATTGCATCTTTTTTCTTATCACACGGTAAATCTCTTACAACACAGACAAAGCTTTTTACTCTTTCCAAATCCATTTTTACAACAATAATTATACACCCTCGGCTCATCAGGTGCTTTGTTAATAGATTTAGGTTTTCGCTAAGGCACAAAAAGAAAGTGTGAGCCTACTTAACGTATTCTATCTGTAGGCTCTCGACTGCCCGAATTAATGAATAAGAAAAGTCGCTCACACCTCGGGCTGTATATGCAAATGATACATATATACGAACCTAAGGTTGCGTCTTTTGCTTGTCCGATTAATTCAGTGAGTTGTCGAGATTCACAGATACGGAATAGCGAAACGCTTCCTAATTATGTCTGCCGCAGATTATATGCGGCATCGCAAATATAAGAAGTATTTTTCAGAAACGCAAATTTGTGAGCGACTTTTTTCATTATCATTGTTTTTGAACTTTAAGGATTTAACTTGCCGCAAAGATAAACAAACTATTGGAAAGGGCAAGCATCCATTTCATCCACTTGAACAAGGTTGGCAGAGCCTTTACTGCTTCTTACGAGACGGCAGGAATGTCTGACTGTCGTAGTACTCGCGAACCTTCTCGAACTCATTGGAGAAGAGTTCTTTGTCGAACCGTTGCTGGTTCTTCTGCCATAATTCTTGAAATTTTCGCATACAGGCTTCTCCGAATGCGACATGCTGGAGACCGTATGCTTTCATCTCAGACTGATTCATAGCGTAATATTCGGCATTACGATATGAGCCCATGTATTGTTCGTAAATGGGACGAATGGCGTCGTCCAATAAACGATGCACCTGAGCAACATCGACTGCTGTATAGCTAATGGAAGAGGAAGGTGTATCAGCAGCTGGAAGATCCGCCTTAGGTGAATGGGGTTTAGGAACAGAAGGCTCTGGCTTTGAGGAATGGGCTTCTGGTTGAGGCTGAGGACTCACTGACCGTTGGCTACTGGTCATTTGGGGTATGGGTAGTTTGGTCGTCTGGAACGAAGAATCCTCAATGTCTGACGACTGAACAGGAATGACTGTATTCACGGAGTCTTTATCGGCATTATGCTGATGTGATGGAGCCAGTGCCTTTTGGAAAGGATTTCGCCAAAAGAGAACTATTGACAACACTATGCACACCATAATGATGGCAACGACCAACCAGTAAGGATGCCTTCTGCTGATTGCCACATCAATATCGGCGACACGCTGATAGCGCATAGAGGGATTGGTTGCCGTACACCTACGTATCACCTTATTATATATATCGGCACAGGGTAGCGTCTGCAGTATGCGGCCAATGGCATAGATGTCCGTCCGGGCATCAGGCGCTGCCGTTCCGTCTATCTGTTCGGGCGCAGCGTATTTGTCTGTACGTCCTTTCGTGTCGATATAGCTGTCGGTATAGCAATAGCCTAAGTCGACGAGCACGACATCATGGTCTATGCGGGTTATCAGGATATTGTCAGGCTTGAGGTCTAAGTGTACTACCTGGTGTTCGTGCAGATAGCCCACCACGCTGAGCAGCTGACGGAGGAAGCGGTCGGCATTCTTGCGATTGCGGAAGTAGTCGGGATGATGTTTTACAAACTGGCTGAGCGTCTCACCATCGACATAGTCCATCAAGATGCCATCGTCGGTCTTGGCTGCATAGTGTACCAGGTGGGGATGGTCGAGGCGATAGCCTGTCTCAAACTCCTTTTGCAGGGCAGCAACATAGTGGGGATTGGTACGCAGTTCAGGCTTCAGCCGTTTCAAGAAGTGCAGTTTACCATACATCTTCACACGAAAGCACTCGCAGGTGGTGCCGCCTACTTGCAGCCGTTCGGCATGTGGAAACATCTGCAGACTTTCGGAAAACGACGAAGTGCTATCCATGTGTATGCTATAACGGTTTGAAGTCTATACCCTGTGCTTTGCCTGCCGTGAAAGCACCAAGACTCTTGCCCTCTCTAATCACGTCAGAGACGAGCAACGGATAGTGGCGGACGATATGTGTGAGCGTCAGCAGGTCGTCTTGGCATAATTTACTATTCTCGCTCCCTATCACCCGGAAGTGGTTGTCTCCTTCATACTCTATCACCAGCTTGCGATTGGGAGAATAGGTTATCAGAAGTTTCTGACCTCTCGCCATAGAACAAGCCAACAGTTCGTCACGATTGTCGAAAACAGAATTGCTGTGTGCTGCATCTTCCAATCGTAATGACTCCCAGTCGGCATATCCAAGATAGCGGGCGATGATATTCAGTGTTGAGGTGCGAGGAGTACGTTCGTCAGCAATGAACCCTAAAAGTCGCTTCATGGTATTGACACCAATATGCTCACCCGTCATAGACTCTATGTCGAGCGTCAGCAAATCACAATCGTGAGAGAGTCGGATCTCATAACCCGACTTCTCTCGTAATAAATCTATTATAAAAGGTGAAAACCTCATCTTCTCATCTTCTCATCCGCTGCGTAAGGTTGGACTCCTTGTAATACAGATAAGTAGAATGGGTAACTCCGCTTGGCTGTATTTCGTATTAAAACGAATACGTACCAAGAAGAGCGTCTTTCTTCTTACCCCTATATTACTTTTGTAAGTGTCCAATTTACGCAGTAGGAATAAGCGAAATGCGCTTTCTTCAATATGTCTGCCAAAAGAGCCTATTAAGGCAATATGGCGATACAAAAATAATAAAAACATTTGAAAGAATGCTCAACTACCTGGAACAAACTTGACTTATGACGTTATTTTTTCTTGTTTTACGACAATTTTACGTAGACTCAAGATAACCTTTTAGATTACAAAGCTACAAAAGAAAAGGTCGTATCAAACAGCATTTCTGATTATTTTGATACAACTCCACTTTTGCTACAGTTCATCCATCAATCTTCTTGAATTAACAGGTCACGCACACTTTTCTGAACACAGTTATTCTGCATCCTTCCATATAACTCCCGAAATGGCTGCATTTCCCTTTTTATGGAAGTTGTCTTAGGTGTTAGGCTTCTGATTTTGGCTTCCACTTTCTCCAAACATAATCGCAATCCTTAATCACCAACTCCATCATATAGTCTTTCTTGTTGGTATGGTTTATGGTTGTCCCGTTCAGATTGATTGCTTCATCGAACACGGTTAGAATAGGGTTGGCATCTGAGTGAAGTACGGAACGAAGTTTGTTATCCTGTATGTTTAGAAGTTTTCTTATCTGCTCTTTCGTGACGATGTTAAGTTCAAATCGGGTCTTATCTTTCAGTTGGTCTAATAGCCCTTGCTCGTCACGCAACATTCTGAGGAATCCTTTGTTCGTTGCTTTGTCTAACTCCTTTGTCTTATCGTATATGGATAGACGTTTCTTGTACTTGGGTGTTTTTGCTTTGTTTGTGTTGCTCGATGTCTTGGCAAAAACCTGCGTTTTTCGGACGATTTTTGATGATTTTGAAGATTTTTGAATAATCAGCGACAAGCTTCTTTGAACTCTTAATATTTTAATAATCAATCAATTACCCTGTCTGGTTAGCCGTGCTTTGGTGTAGGTTGTGTATGAAGAATAATTCACCTACACCTCTGCAACTCCACAGACAGTCAATTCGTTATGCCGATTTTTGTAGGATGAGTGAAATCAATCAGACAATCTCTGGGGATATAAGGTTTGCTGGCCTCTTCCTTTCGGCAAATTATTGTTTTGTGACAAGGGTATTCTTTCCCCATACGCATGAATACTGAATTAGGATTGGTTGTGCCTATTATTTCATGGAACGTCTTCTTCAGTGCCTATAGGATGAATTAATCTATCCGAGACCTTTACAAAATAATTACTATTTATGGTATTCGGAATAAAATATTCCATAGCTTCTATTATTCTTCTTTCATTTATGGTTCATCCCCGAATTGCGTTGGCAAGTTTATATAGTAGTATAGAAAAAGCCGCCAATTCATTATCTTTGTGGTTCCCCAACCATATCAGATATGAACGGCAGCTTATTATATCAGGCATACGGTGTTCAGGGCTACTCCTATGCCAGTACCGCGTACAAAGGTAATGCAATTTTCCTTCACCTCAAAACAATCGTTCCCCAAAGATGCGTCTGTCCGCATTGCGGAAGTCTCCATGTCATCAAATATGGCATTGTCAGGCGCATTCTGCACAACCTCCCCTTCGGCAGCAAGCCATGCAATCTGTCGTTGCAGATACAGCGTTTCTGCTGCAAGGAGTGCGGCGGGGTGTGGCAGTCGGACATACCTTTCACTCATGGTGAGGTTAGCTACACCTACAGGTTCTCCCGTTATGTGCTGGACTTGCTGCGCATGGGCAACACGATAAAAGATGTTGCGCAGCACCTGCATGTGGGGTGGAACATGGTGAAGGAGATCCACAAGAAGTATCTGAAGTCCAGGTATTCACATCCTGACATCAAGCATGTGCGGCGCATAGGCATAGACGAGTTCGCCATCCGTAAGGGACATGTCTATAAGACCATCGTGGTTGACCTCGACACGGGGCGCATCATCCATGTGGGTGATGGAAAGGGCAAGGAGGCACTGGAGGGGTTCTGGAAACGAGTGGGGAGGAACAAGGTGAAGATTGAAATAGTGACCTCCGACCTCTCGGCTGCCTTCATCGCGTCCGTGCTGGAGAATGCACCGGATGCCGTCCACGTCTATGACAAATTCCATGTAGCCAGACTTGTGAACGAAGCTGTGGATGCAGTGCGAAGGAACGTGTATGCACAGGAGGCAGACCTGGAGAAGCGGAAGATAATCAAAGGCTCACGGTGGCTGCTCCTGACCAAGGATAAGGACATCTTCGACGATGAGAAGAAGAAAAGGCTGGACAATATCCTCGAAACCAACACCCCGCTTTTCCATGCCTATTATCTCAGGGAAGACCTCGGCCAGATATGGATGCAAGACAGCAAGGAAGAAGCAGAGAGGCAGCTTGCCTATTGGTGTGAAAGGGCCAGGGAGACCAAACTGAAGCCTTTCATCAAAGTGGCCAATACGCTAATGGCCAGAAGAACGGGCATATTGGCATGGTATGATGCCCCTGTAACAAACGCAATGCTGGAAGGAATCAACAATAAGATAAAGGTAATGAAGAGAAGAGCATATGGCTATTATTGCTGTCCGCTAAAAATCAAATGAACATTAAAAATCTTCCGCAATGCCGATAAACAGGCATTGCGGATACTTTTTTCAAAAAGTAAGCCCCT